>DATDTA010000121.1:0-4233 GCA_035291085.1 Candidatus Nanoarchaeia archaeon
GCAGCAGAAAAAGCAAAGATAGAATTATCTACCAAGATGAAGGTTGAAATTAACATCCCTTTCATCACTGCTGATCAGCATGGGCCAAAACACATCAAAGATGAATTGACTCGCGCTAAATTTGAAGAATTAATTTCAGACATTCTGAAAAGACTGGAAACTCCAGTAAAAAATGCATTACGGGATGCAGATCTGCCAACTTCGAAAATAGATAAAGTTATTTTTGTCGGCGGATCAACCAGAATTCCTGCCGTGCAAGAATTGGTGAAGAAACTTACCGGAAAAGAAGGAGACAAATCTGTCAATCCAGATGAAGCAGTGGCGGTAGGAGCATCAATCCAAGCTGGAGTTCTGGCAGGTGATGTTAAAGACGTATTATTGTTAGATGTAACTCCTCTCTCTTTGGGCATCGAAACTCTGGGCGGAGTGTTTACCCAGCTTATCGAGAGAAATACTACTATCCCCACCAAAAAGTCGCAGATCTTCTCTACCGCTGCAGATAACCAAACCGCGGTTACGATCAGAGTGGCGCAAGGAGAACGCCCTATGTTTATCGATAATAAAAATCTCGGCCAGTTTGACTTAGTAGGAATACCTCCCGCTCCACGGGGAGTGCCGCAGGTTGAAGTTACTTTCGACATAGACGCAAACGGAATTCTCCATGTCAGCGCTAAGGATAAAGGAACCGGTAAAGAACACAAGATCAAAATTACTGGAACTGGAAATCTCAGCAAAGACGAAGTGGAAAAGATGAAGGAAGAAGCTAAAAAGAATGAAGCTGAAGATGCCAAGAAAAAAGCCAAGATCGAAGCTGACAACAATGCTGAAGCAGTACTCTTCCAGACTAAGAAAGTCCTCGAGGAGTTTAAGGATAAAATCGATTCCGAAACCAAGAAGAGAATTGAAGTGAAGATTTCCGAGCTGGAAGAAGCTAAGAAGGAAGGCGATGTCTCTGCCATCAATGCTAAGATCGAAGAGCTGAACAAAACGGTGCAGGAAATTGGCACTAAGATTTACCAGGAGACGGCGGCAAAAGAAGGAGCAGGAGCAAAACAACAAGCTTCAGGGCAATCGCAATCTGCTGCTGAAGAATCTTCTGAAGAAGGCAGTGAAAAAGTTGTAGATGCAGAATTCACTGAAAAGGTTAAGGAGAAGAAAAAGGCATAACTTTTTAACTATCTTCCTTTTATTTTTTTATTATGAAAACTGCCATGGGGCTTCCAACAGAACAGCAATGCCTGAACTACTTTACCGAATACAAAGTGCCAGATAATATCTTCAAGCACTGCTGCAAGGTGCGTGAAATTGCAGTATTTTTAGCTGAGAGGCTGAAAGAAAGAAATTTTCCCATAGATCTAGAATTTGTAAGCTGCCTGGCTTATTTTCATGATTTGTGCAAGATGATAGTTATAACTGATTTTGGAAAAAATAAATTTCATCAAGAAGCGGTGATTACTCCAGAACAAGCAGAATTTTGGAAAAAAATGCAGCAAAAATTTCCTCAGCATTACGAAGGCGAAGTTGCCTATGAGTTATTCAAAGAGATGTATCCAGAATTAGCTTCTTCACTCAGAAAAGTAAGTAGTCCAAAAAATGAAAATCCTACTTGGGAAGAGTTAATAGTTCATTATGCTGATCTAAGAGTTTTGCAAGAACGCATTGTAAAAATTCCAGAACGCTTAGCTTATTTGCGCCAGCGTTATCAACACAGCCAAGAAATCTGGCAGAAGCACCAGCAAATGGCGCAGGAACAGGAGCAGAAAATATTTTCACATCTTGCATTTACCCCGGATAATCTGGGAACAGAAATCAGCAAAAAATTGGAAAATCAAAATAGGATAAAAACAATCTATCCGGAACAACAATGACTAAAGATTACTATCAAACTCTTGGCGTCGGAAAAAACGCTTCTAAAGAAGAAATAAAAAAAGCTTTCAAGAAGTTAGCGATGCAATATCATCCCGATCGAGCGCCGGAAGAAAAGAAAAAAGAGCATGAAGAAAAATTCAAAGAGATCAATGAAGCAGTTTCCGTGCTAGGCGATGATAAAAAAAGACAGCAGTACGACCAGTTCGGCAGCGCGGCATTTTCCGGGGGGGCTGGAGGAAATGGCGGAGCAGGATTCCAGCAAGGATTCGATTATTCAGATATCATGTCTCAATTTAGATCAGGGATGTTCGGAGACTTTGATGATGTTTTTGATCATTTGTTTGGCGGTAGTGGGGGAAGCGGCGGGGGAAAAAAAAGAGCGCGCCGCGGAGCAGATTTATTGTACGAGACGGGAATAACTCTTGAAGAAGCTTATTCTGGGATCACAAAAACAATTTCGTTGAACAAACTGGAACGATGCAGTGATTGTAAGGGAAAAGGCGCGCATACCTTTGAATCCTGCGAACATTGCCATGGATCAGGCTACATCAAGCGAACCCAACGTACGCCTTTCGGCCTGTTTCAACAAACCGGCCCATGTCCTTATTGCCATGGCCGCGGCGAACTTCCGCAGGATTCTTGCAGTAAATGCGGAGGTGAAGGTCTTATTCGAAGAAAAAAAGAAATTGAAGTTTCTATTCCAGCAGGAATAGACAGCGGGATGAGGCTGCGCGTTGCTGGTGAAGGAGAAGTTGGGGAACACAACGGCCCTTCCGGAGATTTATACTTGGAGTTACAAGTTGCAGCTCATGAAGTATTTGAAAGAAAAGGAAATGATTTGCATCTGACTGTTCCGATCTCTTTTTCTCAGGCTGCTTTGGGTGATGAAATTGAAGTGCCTACTCTTGGCGGGAAAGCTAGTTTAACCATTCCCGCAGGAACGCAAAGCGAAACTATTTTCAGAATGCGTGGAAAAGGGATGCCTTCTCTTTCAGATTATGGATCAAGTTCTGGCATTGGAGACCAGATGTTGAAAGTACATATTGTGGTCCCTTCTAAATTAAACAAGAAGCAGAAAGAATTGCTTAAAGAATTGCACGAAGAAAATCCGCAAAATAGTTTTCTCAAGAAAATTTTTGGATGAATCATAAATAGAGAAGTTCTCCATAATTAGAACGGCTTATTTCCATTATTGTAATTATTCCCATCGCTGGCTTTTTGGCGTCCTATGACATACCTCCAGCCGAGGTAGAATCCAATGATTCCTAATAATATTCCTATTAACACCCATGGCGCAATAGCTCCAAAACTTCCGCTGGCATACCCAGTAGCTGCTCCAGTCAAGGCCGGCGGCGCAAGGTTTAATTTTTTTGCATCCTCTTCTGTTACCAGATTGCTTTCAAAGGTAAAAGTGCGCTGGTCCATTCTTACTAAGTTCCAGTAATTAACGGTCATCTCAAAAGTGTATAAGCCAGGCCCTTTGTCTTTGGCGTCAAGATAATCTGAAATTCTTTTGATCATCTCTCCTTCGATGTCCACAGATTTAGTCCTGAAAGAATCTATCTCCTTACCCTCCTTGAGAACTTTTACATCGACATAGACGTTGGGAATAAGTTTATTCCACTTATTCAATAGGTCAAGCGTGTATTGATTCACTGTATTGGCGATGAAATATTTATCAAAATAATTTATCTCCACCTCCGGCTTGCCGATGACCAGGCTTTTATAAAGTTCTATTTTCTGATCATCATACTTAGTGACTGCAGTTACTTCATATTCTCCCGCTTCAGCAAAATTATCCTTAGCGATAGTAGTTTTAAGTAATTTTGACTCTTTTTTTGGCAGGCTGGTGGTTTCGGTCTCTGCTTCCTGCTGCTCTTGTTCTTTGTCGTTGACGTAAAATGTTGTTTGCAGTTGTTCGATGTCCTTTTTCCCCAGATTTTTTACTTCTGATACCAATTCAATCTCTTTGCCTTTTTGGTGAAAGTTTACTTGCATCTCGATATACTTGTCTGGATAAGGCCCTTGGAAAAGTATTTTATGTTTAAGCACCACTTTTGAAGCAACCACGTCAGGGTTGTCATTTTCCAAAGTTTCTTCAATAACGATGTAGGCTGTAGAAACTCCCGGCGGGACATCTTCTTTTTTGAATTTTATTTCAAATTCTATCTCTTTGGCATCGTCTTCCGGAGTAAAAGTAAGTTTTTTCTCGCTGGTTTTCAGCTTGACGAAATCAGCCATTTCTCCATCAAGATAGATTCCAACCGTGAATTCTCTATTTTCGTTATTAACTACCCATAATTTTCCCTCGATCTGAATGTTATTTTCCTCAAATTCATCTACTGCAATTGAAGTCTTAGCCGG
>DATDTA010000122.1:0-9618 GCA_035291085.1 Candidatus Nanoarchaeia archaeon
CGATATCAAGCTGAAGCTGAATAAAGACGATTTCAACATCCGCAAGACCAGAGATATGCCTAAGCCTTTCAAAGAAGGTGAGGTAGTCTCGGTAGTATTGAAATGTCCGGACAGATTCTCTAACTCCTCTATTGGTGCTGCTAAAGGGAGGAATATTTCCATCCCTGGCTGTCCTTTCAAAGAAGGAAAGATTGTAAAGGTTAAGATAGTGAGGGACAAGCATAATATCTTTGTGGGGCGAGTTGTTTGAGATTTAGGAAATAATTTAAAGTACCTAATATTAGCTGGATTATGACAGCAGAATTAAAGCCGGAATTTATTACAAAGATGAAAGAAATCGAGAAGCAAAAAAATATTAGAGTAAGTAATTTTGCAAAACGCTATGGTCTTGATAAATTAGTGTCACCACTATGCGATTACAATGGGGCGAAAGTTTTATAAAGCTCATTCTGTATAAAAGTCTAAAATGGTAGACAGGTTACATGATCTTAAAAGAGAACAGATCAGGCGCGAAGTAGCTGAAATTAATTCAAAAAGTGGGAGACCCTTGCACAATATCAGTGGAATAAGATGAGAAGAAGCAAAACTCCAATGACTCCTTATCAAGCAGAAAGTATTCTAGGTAGTTACGACAGTATTCCCAAACAGAGAGCTGGAATGGAAGACTTAATTGGTATCCGTTACCATGGAAAATTAAATGGTAAACCACTACGTTTCTATAATGATAAACAATTATACAGAGTTAGTGAACGTCTTCTAGGTGAAGCAAGAAAACTAGCCGAAGCAAGAAGATCAAAGATTTCTCAGCAAGATAGAACAAGACAAGAAGTAAAAGAAACTAAGCAAAGAAGAATAGACGAAGCAATTAGACACACCGATACTTTGATTGATAAGCTTGCTGCTTCACCAACACTCTTATGGGAAGAACACAAACGTCTTTGTGATTATCATAACATTCCTTCGAATGAACGCCCAAGTTATACCCTCAGCCAATTAGAAGATCTTTAGCCAGAAGAGATCACACCGCAGCCATCTTCCCCAGTACAAAATCTTTCAATTCTTGAGGCCACTCTTTTTCAATTTCTTCCTTATACTTCTTGCATTCGTCAAACACATCCTTCCGCATCGAGCCGTTATCGATCAACTTAATCAGCTCTTCTTTCACATATACTGGCACATGTTTCAGATTCCAGACCTGTAACTTCAACTTTTCCTTATACCAATCCTTTTCTTCATCCTGTTTCTTCTGTAAATCTTCCCAAAATGAAGTATAAGAAAATTCCTCTTTCTTTTCCTTTACCAGCTTCTTCCCTTCTTTAAGAGCAATCTTCGCCATCACCATCTCATGCATACGTTTCAGGAATTCCTGTTTGTCTTCAATCCTAATTACATCGCTATAACCGCCTGCGATCAAGCCGAAAGCAAAGGGGCTGGGAATCTCTGTACCTATCTCAACAATAGTAGTCCTTCCAGCAATAATTTCGTCAATCACTTTCTGAGCGTTAGGATAATCCATCAGATCTTCTAAAACTTCACGTCTGGCTTCTTTAAGAATAGGAAAATCATTACTAATTCTTTTAACTGCATTAAATAAGATTTTACTTCCCACCTGCATCCTGCCGGCATTCTTGGTTTGTCCCATATAGGAACGTAGGATCATTAAGGCCCGAGCCGCGCAATGCCTAAATCTTCGACTTAACACTTCACTTTTCTCAATAGCATTCTCTAACACCATGCGGAAATTTTCCTGCTTCAACACTTCAAAAGCCCGCAGAGCATTAAAACTCTGTTCCGCTGATAAATAAAATCCGTTATCAGTCACTCCAATTTCTACATCGCGGTGCTGAGATTTACCAATAGTGTAAGCCAGAGCTCGGGACAAGCAATCATTCACTCTCCGCCCAAATAAGGTTTGAAAAATAACATACGTTCTTCCTCGATCAAGGTAAGTTTCAATGACGATCTTTCGATCTGAAGGAACTTGACTATACTGATATTGCTCATAGAAATAACGATAAATACTATACGCGGCCTTTTCGTCTACATAAAGATGCTTGTTCACAAAGTCAATTATTTCCGGCTCAGATTTGCCAGCCTTGAACTGCTCTTCCATCAATCTTCTGAAGCGGTTGATCTCCATGGCTAGATCGTATGATAAAGGCAGCATTTCCGAAAACCAGCTTGGCACAGTCGGCGGCCTATTCACTGAAGTGCTAACTTGCGCAGTCATGCCTCGGGAAAATTTAAACATATAAACATGTCCGCCTAAGACAAAAACATCGCCAGGCCGTAATCGTTCCAAAAAACCTTCGTCAATCTTTCCTACTATCTGCTCGCCTATTTTTACAGTGATATAACTCTCTTCTGGAATGGTCCCAATGTTTGTCATGTAGATAATTCTTGCCATTTTTCCCTTCTTTCCAACATTTCCGGTTTCCGGATCATACCATATTCGTGCATAGACATGCCGTTCTTCTAAGCTGACATATTCACCTGACAAATACTTAATCACTTCAAAAAAATCCTTCCATTCCAGATCCTTGTAACAATAACTCTTGGTAACCAGATGATACATCTCATTGATATTCATCACTTCGTTGATAGCAATACCATAAATCTGCTGAGCTAAAACATCTAAGGCATTGGTAGGAATATGCACACGATCAATCTTTTTCTCAATTGCTGATTTCAATAACAAGGCACATTCTACTAAATCATCCCTATCCATGACAATAATCCGCGCTTTAACGGTAGAATGCAACTGGTGTCCTGCTCTTCCTGCCCTCTGCAAGAATCTAGCAACTGACTTTGGACTTCCTAAACAGATAACTAAATCAACATATCCAATATCTATTCCTAATTCCAATGAAGTAGAAGATACAACAACTTTCAAACTTCCATCACGCAACGCCTGTTCCGTAGAAAAGCGCACTTCTTTTCCCAAGCTGCTGTGATGTGCAGCTACATTATCATGATACTGCTGTGGAAACATTTCTTTCAAGGTGTGAACCACCCTCTCTGTAGCTGATCTGGTGTTCGTAAAAATCAAAGTTGTTTTATGCTCCTGGATCAACTCATTCATCAGATCATACATCTTACGATGTTTCAACATGTAATCAGATTCAACCAAACTTTTTACTGGACTAAGTACTTTCAGATCCATCTCTTTAAGAAAACGAATATCAACGATGCCACAGTCACGATCTTTTCCAACCAGATATCCTGCGATCTCTTCCAAAGGAGCAATGGTCGCGCTCAATCCTACTCGTGTCATTCCCGGTGACAAACGCTGCAATCGCTCCATAGTGAGGCTCAGATGTACTCCCCGTTTATTTTCTGCTAAAGCATGGATTTCATCTACAATTACCCATTGCACTTGAGTTAGTTTCTCTTTAAACTTAGGAGAATTGATCATGATCGCTAACGATTCCGGGGTAGTGATGAGGATATGTGGAGTTTTTTTGAGCATCTTTGCTTTGTCTGCAGCCGTGGTATCTCCCGTTCTTACCCCAATCCTAATTCCTAAATCCTTTCCCGCTAATGCATTTATTTCTTGCAATGGCTTGAGCAGGTTGACTTGGATATCATTGCCTAAGGCTTTCAGCGGTGAGATGTAGATACAATATACTTTATCTTCCAGAATTTGTTTTTCAGAAGAATCAACCAATTCATTGATAACCGAAAGAAAAGCAGTTAAGGTTTTTCCTGATCCGGTAGGAGCAGAGATAAGAACATTCTTTCTGCTGTGAATTTCCATCACTCCATATAATTGCGGCAGCGAGAAATCTTGGAATTTGCTGAAGAACCATCTATTCAAAAGTGGATGAAAGATGGATTTGATATGTACCGGTTTATAGGGTTCAGTTATGGTGGTTATCATTGATTAGAACATCTATCTGTTATGATGTGCCTATTCCAAAGATTATTTATAAGAATTTTCATAATATTCTTAACTTTAGAACTTGTTTATATATTCTAGCCGGGGTTGTCCAGTGCATGAAATGCGGAAACTACCACATTTCAGCACAGAAAAGTGATCGTTGTCGCTTTTCTTGTGCGTCCAGTGGCTATTAAATATATGATGATAGAGCTTAAAACAAGAGAATTTCTTGAGCTTACGCTTTAAGAGAATCTGTCCAGTGGAATGTCCAGTGCGGGAGCAGATATTCCTTCCATTCAAAAGAGTATAAAAGAGTATACATTAAAAGGACGGATAGCTCCGTACTTTAGTACGGAGTATCCAGCCCTTTTATGTCACAAAGTGCGGGGATTAGAAAGCGTCTCTTTTCAAGCCTCGCTCTTTAGAGCGAGGTGAGATGCTTTCCCGCACTTTCATGACTTACAAAAATGCTTCTATTCCTTCTGCTTGGATCCTAGCATCTTTATCTTTAACTGCTTCAGCCAACGTATTTCTATAAACTCTCACTTTTTCTTGAACTTTTGGAATAAATAGACCAGCTATCTGTGCAGCATATAATGCAGCATTAGTATATCGATTTATTCCCATTCCCGCGACAGGGTAACCTCTGGTTTCTTCTCCAGGTTCAGAAAAAGAAAGCATACTCTGAAATATATCTCCTTTGATATAAAAATCACTTCCTGCAAAACTTCTGGTAATGGGTAAACCGATGGTTGGGAGATCTGTACTCTCTGCTATGAATCCTGGAAAATAGTTGGTGGTGTCTTCATCAGCTAAAGCACCAAGAGCAATAACTGCCATGGTGCCATTATCTTCCATCTCTCTAGATATTACTTTTACCCCATTAAAGTCAATCACAGATAATTGATATTCGGTCACTTTTAGCCCGAACTCTTCCATTAAAACCATCATTTCTCTATACTTTTTTTCATCAACTTTGATTCCGCTTGGTTTCACAATTCCCACTAAAGGCACAGTGGGAATTTCTGAAGCAATTTCACCTTCTAAACCTCGGTACGCTCTAATTCTATTTCTCACCTCAGGATTATTATGGTATGCTATTTGAGCAGCTACTATTGCTGCACTTTCTGATTGCCCGGCAGCTACAGAACCAACCGGAACACCATCTGGCATTTGAATAATTGAATATAATGAATCTTGTCCTTCTAAGTTAGTGGTCTTTACCGGTAATCCAACCAAGGGGATTAGAGTTTCTGAAGCAGTCATTCCTGGGAGATGTGCTGAACCGCCCGCTGCAGCGATACTAACCAAAAATCCATTCTCAGAAAGCTTTTGAGCTTCCTGCGCCATAATTTTGGGAGTTCTATGAGCAGATAATATCCTTGGTGAAAAGGGGATATTCATTGATTTAAGAAAGTCATATGCAGCTCTTATTTTTGGAATGTCAGAATCACTGCCGGTTCTGATTTCAATTAAAGGTTTTTGGCTATTCATTTTATTTACTCCTCAATTCAATTTTTAGGTTATCCTTTATTTTTCGAGCTCGATGAATTAAATCTTCTTGCGCTTCGCCATCTAACGAAACCACCGTCAAATGTCCCATCTTTCGATGAGGTTTAACTTCATGTTTACCATAATTGTGGAAAAATACTCCTTCTCCAACTTGAACTGTTCCAACCACCGGTACGTTTCCATACATTAATTGATAATTACCGGTGCATCCCTCTTCTCCAATAATATTATGCATAACCGCAGATCCCGAGACTAAGCCAGTATTGCCTAATCTTTCCCCGGCAATTGCTCTTAAATGTTGTTCAAATTGAGAAGTATGGCACGCTTCAATAGAATAATGGCCGGAGTTATGTACTCTTGGCGCAATTTCATTGATTAAAATTGTTCCATTGACAACAAACATTTCAATACCGAAAACACCTACACCATTCAACGCTTCCATGGTATCTTCAGCAGTTTTTCTTGCTTTTGATGACACTTCAGGACTAACTCTGGCTGGAACAATGGTTGTCTCTAAAATGTTATAATCAAGTCCGTGAATATTCTCGCCGACGGGAAATGTTGCGATTTTACCATGAGTGCTTCTGGCAGAGATTACCGACACCTCAACATCAAAAGGTATATATCTTTGAGCCATTAAATCCCTCCCTGAGAAATAAGATAAAACCTTATCGATCTCTCCTTGATCTCTCAAAACAAAATTGCCTCTTCCATCATAAGAATCTTTTCTGGCCTTGACGATGAGAGGCAGACCATATTCTTTTACTGCTGCTTCTAAATCCGCCCTTCCAGTAACACCTTGAAAATCAGGAACGGGAATATGGTGAGCTTGTAAGAAACTTGCTTGAGTATATTTGTCTTGGATCATTCTTAATGTTTCTGGAGAAGGATGTACGGGCTTTCCTCTTTGTTTCAACTCTTCTAAAACTCTGCTGCTGGCTAATTCGATTTCAAATGTCAAAATATCAGAAACCTCCCCTAATTTTCTGATTTGTTCTTCATCTTTATAATCGCCAACAAATTGTTGGTCTAGAAATTGGTGAGCTGGACAGTTAGGGGTAGGGTCTACCGCAACTAATCTGTAGGATAAACCTTTATCCCTAATAGATTCTCCCATCATTAAACAGAGTTGCCCGCCGCCAACGACGCCAATGGTCTTTGTATCCATTTTAAGATATTAGCTCAAATTCTTTATTAATTTTTTTATTATGTACAAAATCTAGGCCACGCCTTTCACATAATTCCCAATAGTGGTTCCTTTCTTCAACATGGAGATATCCTGTTCCACACCCTTGATCACATTCTGATATGCTTTGATGATGGTAGTTGTATCTTTAGTCAAATCCAGCAAAAACCATTTTACTCCGCCTCCAATCAATTCATTCACCTTCTCAAATATCGCAATCGGTCGAGAGTATAACATCTCTGTATTTCCATTCACCGTCCGCAGAGGAAAAGTATAATCCATCTCATCCGTCAACGCTTTCTGCGGATACGCGCCTTTAAAATGCATTACCGGAAGCTGTCCATGGGCATAATAAATAAATTCCTTATTTTTCATATTCAAAACTTGTTTAGCATTAAGCTCAGCAGAAATGGTTGGCAGCACTCCTTTTTCCCGCAATGCACTTACGCTAATATCGTTAAATACATTCAAAGAGAATTTACCGTGCTTCTCACCGGCAAATTTCAACGCTAACAATCCCCAGTTACCAATAGTGATTCCATCCGGCTTAACCTTATTCACAATCTGCTGAATTCTTTCAATGTCTAAATCAGTCACAACGACTGGTGTGTCCAAAAAGAACTTCGCTTTAGTACATAATTTCTTCGCAGCATCTACTTCCGCATTAAACACATCATAGTAAACAGCATACACTCCTGCGGCATTGGCTTCTTTCAATTGATCTAGAGAATAAACCTTGACCACTAATCTCGGTTCCTGCTCAACATCCCGAGCAATTACTGTAGGAACACCAAGAAAATTCGAGGTCCGCAGTGGAACTACTTTCTCCCGCAATTTACCTTCCAGTTCAGCCAGAGTCTGATGCAAGAATCGCTTGGGTAAAAATACATTTTCTAATTGTAAATCCTTCATTTCCCACTGAAGGCCAAACCGAGAAGATTTCTGCAATTCTGAATTGAGCTGTTCCTCAGTCAAAGCATGTTTTTCAGCTGCTTGCAAGGCAATAGAAGAATGAACCACGATATCTTGGTATTCGAATATCAGTGGTTGATTGACCTTGGCCACAACCTTAAGAGGTAAGGTCATTAACTTCTCCTGAAGAAGGTCTTCTCCTTCATTTTTAGAAGTCAAATATACTTGTGCTGTATTAAAGAAAAATGGAGAAGGTATTTTTACCTTGTCTCCTTTTTTAGCATGCTTTACTTCCACTCCTTCGTAAAATATTTTATAGGCTATGCCGCCCTTCAACTTCCCATCGAAATGAGGATGCCAGAAACCTATACCATCCATACTATCCAAATCGTGCTGTAACTCCAAGAGGCCTTTGTAAACGTCACCTAAATAGATCCCTCGATTCATAGGCATCTCCTTTCCTACGATAGACCTATTATCTTCAAAAAAACCTGTCGTAAAATCACGATTGAAGCCCATCTTGAGATTATCAACCTGTTTTGGCGTAATTGGTTTAAAATTATTCTTCACAGCAGCATCAATCTGCTGACGGTAGGTTTTAGTGGTAGTTGCAACATATTCTGGACTTTTCATACGTCCTTCAATCTTCACGGCGTTGATCCCTAACTTGTAAATTCTATCAATACTATTCGCGAGCATCAAATCTTTCGCACTGATCAAGTATCCATCATTATTATACGTTTTACGACAACTGCTGGCGCAAACGCCACGATTACCACTGCGTTTTCCAATTAAAGAAGAGATTAAACACTGCCCGGAATAAGAGATACATAAATGTCCATGTACAAAGACTTCTAATTCTGTATCAGTATGCTCGCGGATTAGTTTGATTTCTGCCTGATTAAGTTCTCGAGCTAAAACCACTAAATCCAATTCTGGAAATTGAGCTATTCCATGATAATTCATCAGACTGGCTTGAGTGGATGCATGCACTCGTAATCCAGGAAATGATTTCTTGATAATTGGTGCTAAAAAAATTTCCTGAATAATAACTGCATCAATTCCCGCTAAATACGCTTGCTCCAAAGTTTTAAACCACATCGGCAATTCTTCATTACGCACTAAGGTGTTAAATGTCAGATAAACTTTAACTTCATGCAGATGAGCAAAGAACACTGCATCCTTTAGCTCTTCCAGAGAGAAATTTTTTGCTAATCTTCTGGCATTAAAGAACTTTATTCCCAGGTAGACCGAGCTAGCTCCGTTATAGACGGCAGCCTTGAGGCAGTCCCAATCTCCTACTGGCGAATTTAGTTCAAGCTTCCGCAAAGTGCGGGAAGCACTTGTGCTATTTAACCCCGCACTTTGGGACACGAGAAAGACTATGTCTTTCTGTGCAGAAGGACTTTGTCCTTCTTGCATAAAAGGGCTATGGCTCATTGAATCAGAATCAGGTCCAGAGCCATGTCCTTTTAATGTGTGCATAGAATATAGCTATTTTAATGGCTATTTTTAAGAATTACTGAGGAAAAGTCAGAATGATGATAGGAACACTATCTATTTACCTCTCCAAGGCATCAAAAGGACTTTTCACCTTCAACAATTCTGGAGCAGCCATATGCAGATAGATCATGGTAGTCTGTAATGAAGAATGCCCCAGTAATGGCTGGACTTCTGTGACTGCATACCCATTTTGGATGAGATGCGTTGCAAATGAATGACGCATGGTATGTGGATGAACATTCTTGCATATTTTTGCTTTTCTGGTAGCTTCTTTAATTATTGCTTGAATAGTTGCTGGAGAAATATGTTCCTGCCCATACCCTGTAAACAACCAATCATCTGAATGTAATTTCCGTTTTTCAATCCAATCAAGCAACTCGCTTTTTAACTTTAAAGGGATAATAAAAAGCCGGTCTTTCCTTCCTTTGCCTTGTCTTACCCAGCCATAATTCTGATTAAATTCAAAATCTCTTACTTTCAGCGAAACCAATTCTCCCACTCTCATCCCAGTAGCATAGAGAAGCGTAACCATCAATGTATGCTTCGGATTAGAAATAGAATCTAAAAGTCGCACCACTTCATCTTTAGTAAGAAATTCCGGCAACCTTTTTGGAATTTTAGAATA
>DATDTA010000123.1:0-1031 GCA_035291085.1 Candidatus Nanoarchaeia archaeon
TGTTAATTCCTTAATGAATTAGGACACTTGAGTTAAAGTGTTTTAATGAAAAAGGCAACAAAAATTAAAAAAGCCGAACGAGATGAAATCTTCATTCTACTTAGTAAGAGATATTCAATTAGAAATATTGCAAAGGTGCTAGGTCGAAGCCCAAATACCGTGAGCTATGAGATTAGAAACAACTCAGTTAATGGAACATACGATCCAGAAAAAGCAGACAAGAAAGCACGAGTATCACTGCGAAATCGAAGATTCCAGTGGAGAAAAATCAATAAGGACAAAAAGCTCCGAAAATACATAGTGGCAGGATTGAAACAGGATTGGAATCCGGATGAAATATCGGGAAGAATGAAAGAAGAAAAGAAACCATTTTATACCTCTAAGACCGCCATCTACGAATGGCTCCGAACCGCTCGAGGTAACCGATATTGCGAGTATTTGTACTCAGAAAGATATTACAAAAAGAAAAGAGTGAAAAAGACCGAAAGGGTGATGATTCCAAACAGAGTGAGTATTGATATGCGTTCCTTGGGAGCGGAGAATCGCTCCAGATTTGGTCACTGGGAGAAAGATGCTGTTTGCTCCGGCAAGAATGGCAACGAAGCTTTAGCAGTGATGCAGGAGCGAAAGAGTCGGTATATTGACGCTGAAAAAGTCTCGGGATTTTCTCCGAAGAAACATAATGAAGCAATTATGGAAATGAAAAAAGACAAGAAAATGCTCTCGCTCACTTACGACAATGGGATTGAAAACAGATACCACAAAAAGTTAGAAATTCCATCGTATTTCTGTGATCCGTATTCTTCTTGGCAGAAAGGAAGCGTTGAGAACGCTAACAAAATGATTAGACGGTATATTTCGAAGAAAACAAATCTAGCAAAAATATCTCAAGAATATCTGGATGAAATTATTTTTAAAATCAACAACAAACCGAGAAAGATTTTAGGTTACCGTTCTTCCCTTGAAGTCGCAAGGGCAGGTGGTGTATTATTAGAAATGTTAGAGTGTCCTAATTCAGGGGTGAATTAAGG
>DATDTA010000124.1:0-5702 GCA_035291085.1 Candidatus Nanoarchaeia archaeon
TTTATTCCCGTCTGGGTTAATACCCCGCAGCTCTGCTGCGACAGGTTAATAACCCAAACTTTCTTTTAATCAGTAATGGAAGTTCGTCATGCTAGTCACTGCACATACCGAATTCGCTATCACATGGTTTTTGTACTTAAATACAGGAAAAAGCTTCTTACTCCTGAAATCTTTGATTACATAAAGATAATCTGCAAAGGCATTGAGCTTCGTTACTATTTTCACTTTGATGCTCTTGGCAGTGATGGGGATCATCTCCATCTTGTTGTAGAAGGAGCCCCTCGTTATGCTCCTTCACAGATTATGCAAATTTGTAAAAGCATACTTGCAAAGCAAGTATTCAAGCAATTTCCAGAATTGCGAGAAGAGCTGTGGGGTGGAGAGTTCTGGTCTGATGGTGGACACATTGATACTGTTGGAGATGGAAAAGGTCTTGACGCAATCAAAAAATACGTTACTAACCAAGGTCAAGACACGAACCAGCTAACTCTTCACGAGTTTTAACGAGATACCCCGCAGCTCTGCTGCGATTGGGAGTTTTATTTAATATCAAGTCTAAAAATATTCCGCTGATCTTAGCAATTACAAAGAGAATTAAAATCATTAATGAGAGTTCTCCAAATAGCGGAACAACACTCTCAGTTTGGAAGAGCCACAAATTACTAATAATCTCATTTACTAATGGAAAATCCATAATTGACATTATGCAAGGAGTAAAGTATTAGTATTTTTAAAGAGTTTCGAGGTCGGCCCCTTTGGTTTGTCGATGTTCACAATGCCGTAATTGATTAATTCGTCAGCTGTTCTTTCTACAGGTGGTTTACCAAATTCTCCGACTGCTGCTTTCTTGATGAAAATAAGACGTTGCATTTATGACAGAAAATGAGAATCCATTAAAAATGTTGTTAGAATTATTCAGTTGGTGTTGCTTCTGTACTTTCTTTTGCAGATTTAGTTTCCTTCTTTGCTTCTTTCTTAGCTGCTTTTCTTTCCTTTTTCTCTTTCTTCGAAGCAGGTTTTTCAGCACCAAATAACTCTGCTCTTACCACGCCTTTGTCGTCTTTCATTACTGTGACTTTAACGTGATGAGGGGGATTCTTGATACCATGCTTCCACATCTCTTCGTTTAATTCTTTGCTTAAACGGACATCTTCAGATTTCATGTGTCGGGCAAGGAACTGTCTTAATGCAGTAACCGCTTTTTTTGTCCTATTCCAGCGCGGTGCTTTCATGTATTCTTTACGTAAAGGAACGTTATAGGTTCTTTCTACTGCTTTTTCGGTTGTTTTTTTTGCCATGTTTATACTTTCGTTTTTGAGCGTCTCCAGTTGCGCTTTACATGCGTAATTCTAGAGGGATGGACGCGTCTTCCTTTTCCGTAGGTCTTGAATACTGCCCAGAAAGGAGCCCATTTAGTTTGTTTACTGATCTTGATTAAGCGTTTCTTTTTTGCGGGATGTTTGAAGGTAGCCATGGTGTAATCTATTGTGAGTCTTTATGTTCTTGTTTAGACATTTGAACAGCAATCTTGTCTAGAAAAGATGTTCCTTTAGGTGTTAAAATTCTTCCTTTGTGCACGCCTTTTTGGGCTTGTTGGATTAATCCTGATTTTTCTAATTGTTGGAGAATTTTTCTGAGAATTGAACCAGAAGCTTTGTAAAAGTGTCCAGGAAGATAACCGCGTCTTTTTCGGCCGCCGAATTTGGTTCTCAATTTTTCGGTTCCTACTGGGCCAAGCTTAGCGACACTGCGTAAGACGGCAGCAGACCGAGCATACCACCAATCTGGATTGTCAGGTAATCTATCCTTGTGGTGGCCAGTTTTAACGAATTTTGACCAAGGGGTGGGCTGAACCAGTTTCTGGTTTTTGAGCTCTTCAGCAACCTTTTTGTTCAATTCAATAGGATTTACGATTAAGATATGAGTCATAGCCTTTCGGGATAGGGGGTTATTTATAAAGATTTTGTTTGTAGCAGGGTGAAATAAAAAGAAAGGTTTAATAATAAAAAGAAGTTACTTTACGTCATGCAGTGGAAAAAGGTAGGTGTGGTTGTAGTTTTAATTATTAGCCTCTTTTTAGTTTCCTGTAGTACAGACCCCGGTCCCTCTGCGGGACAGATTTGGGAAAAGATAGTTCATATTGGTACTTTGGGTTTCTTATGTAAATCTGGATTGTTTGGAACCTGTAATTATGAAGATAACTTAGTTGCCTTTATGCGAATATTGGTTGGTATCCTGGTTTTTGCATTATTGTATGTAGGGGCAAGTGCGATTCCCGGTTTAAGTGAAAACAGAAATGTTTCTATTGCGGTTTGCATCATCTTAGCAATCATGTCAGTCATCTTTATTCCTGGCTCGGTGTTGGCAGGAATTGGCGCAGCGTATGCAACCTTGATCGCTTCTGTTTTGATTGGCGCTCCTATCGTGGGCGGGTTATTATTATTTAGGATGATCCCTGGCGATACGAAAGGCGGTGTGTTATTACGAATCGTAGTTTTATTCATTTTATTGGCAGTGTTAATTGGAGTCAAAGAACAGGCTTCAGAATTATTAAGCCCAGGGTTGTTGGGAGGGTTATTCTAGGATGGTATTAGAAACTCTCGCAAAGCAAATCTTAGGATTAGTTAATTGGGGTATTACTATACTAGGAGTTATGATTGTATGGGAGTTTTTTCAGTTGGTGAAATTATCTGGCGGCGGAGTTGCTGGCGGAGCACTTAATGCAGGAAAATGGATTAGAAATCTACCGCGAAGATATGCAAGGAGAAGCCATAAGAGGCTATTGAATGATTATGTTAGTGAAAACAGAGAAGAAAAATCTCTAGACTCGCTTAAGAATCATGTTTTACATCTTCTTACGGAATTAGAAGCAGTCGGTGCGCGTGGGCAATTAAGCCAAAACCAACAAAGTGAGTTGTTGAATTGGATACGTTCTGTCGGCGAAATGTTGAATGAAACGAAGCGCTATTTCCGTGATGTCACTCGAAATACTTCTCGGGCTTGGACTGGCCTGGATAAAATGTTTGATTATTTTAAGGCAAAGGGAATGAAGATTCCTGAAGCCGTTACAGTTGCAGAAAAACAGATTTTAGATTTGCATGAAGAGACCGCCCAAGATTTAACTAGAGTCCAAGAGAATTATGCGGCGATCGTAAAATCTAAAGAACTTGAAAACTTGGAAGCTCTCAAACAGCCGGATTTTGCTGGCGGTTATTATAAAATAAGAACTAATTCTGAGCCTTTCAATGATGGGCATTTGACCGAATTGATTAAGGGTTTTCAAAATGAGAAATTTTTGTTAGAAGATGCATATGAAAAGCAAAAGCAGGCGAAAATGCAGATAACCGGCATAATTCAATCAACCCGCGGCTTGTATGAACAGTAAAGTAATTCTTTCTTCTATTCCCACAAAACTTATATATCTCTAATTTATTCTTCTGTGCATGAAAAAGATGTGGGTGTTGTTGAGTCTATTACTTATTCCTGCTGCCCAAGCTGGTCCTTTTGATATTTTAGGAAGTGTCTGGAGTAAAATCTTATCCCAGTTTGGCGGCTTAGGTTTTCTTGGCGGTGCAGGATTAGCGCCATTTACGAGAATTTTAATTGGCTTCCTGGTTTTTGCAGTTCTTTTTGCAGTTATGTCTGCCTTAGGCAAGGGGGGAGAGAAACCATTTAGTTTCTTTAATCGAACTCAAGGAGCATTAGTGGCGGCAATATTAGCTATTATTGCGGCAATCTTTTTACCAGTGAATGTTATTTTAGCGGTGGGCGCCGGCTGGTCGACGGCAGTGGCATTACTTCTGATTGGTGGTCCAGTGGTCGGTTTAGGATTTTTGTTATGGAAGTTGCCGGCTATCCTGGGAAAAGAGAAGGATACCAAAGGTACAGTGGTTATGAAATTGATTATTGCCTTGATTCTGTTCTGGGTTTTAGGGGCGATGAGAATAGAAGTTTTTGGTGCAGGGGCAGGAGCTACAACAGTAGCAGGGACGGTGCAACAGTTTATTGATTGGGCCCTAAGCATAGTAAGTCTGATGATTTTCTGGTATATTGGGAAATTCTTCTTTGTCGCTCCCCCTACTGATGCAGAAAAAGATATCGCCGATAAAGAATGGCAGCAGAAAGGTACGGCCTTGCGAGAATGGGTGGGAAAGAAAGCAGGAGAGCAGAGCGCAAAAGAGGAGAAAGGTAGAAGGGAGGATTTGACTAGTCCGGCTCGGAAGAATCTAGTCGATGCTATGAAAGAGGTAAGCGAGATTCAGACTCAGCTTAGTCATCTGAAACCAAAAGCTGCCAGGAATGGAATTAAAAGACTTAAAAAACAATTGAAAGAAGCAATCAGAAACTGTAATAAATTGCTCGCAAGTGCCGATAAGGAAGATAGAGACTATATTGGGGAAGTAACCAATTGGCTGCATGCGATTCAACAGAAGGTCTTAGACGAATTAGATTCAAAGATTCCAAAAGTGATTACCGACAAAGGCGAGATTAGTAAAATTCTTGATAAATTTAAAGATCTTGGCGCAAAGTTCGGAAATGTGTACGAAGGTTTAGAAAAATATCATCGTAGGATGAAGAAATAATTTATTTTTTTGATTAGATTAATGGGATTCTATTCTGGATAATTCTCCGTAACCTGATTTTATTGATGCTCTGTTGATTTTACTCAGCGCACGTAACATTTGGTTGTTGTTACCAAAGCGGTAAATCTCTGGTGCGCTATGTTTTCTTAATAGGCTATGAACTCCGCCAATATCTATAACTTCTTGTCTCGCTAGGCCCGCAAAAGAAAGCCCATAGCGAGCTTCAATAATTTTTTCTAATGCATCTAACTGGCCTAATTCGCGCAAGGCATCAGTCTCCTGCTGTCCGCGAACATAGATTTCTACCATCGCATTTGTATGCCGAAGATACGCAAGATGCACTTCTTCTTTTTCTAGTCGTCGGAACCAGGATACACATGGCTTCTGTACAGTGATAGTGATTCCGAGAGAATTTCGTAATCGTTGCGTATCGATACTTCTTTGAAACAGCTGAGCTGGACTCAAAGGTTTTTCTGGATCATAGCCTCGCAATTGTTCAAGATAATCTACCACATTTTTGACAAAACCGTCATCATGATAGGATTGAAGGAAATTAAGCGGTACAGAAAGGCCAAGCATTTCTAATGTTGCATTCATAAACCGATAAACAGCAGTTTATTTATAAAAATTCTCTTTATAATGTCACTATTCAGTTAGTAATCAAGAATTAATGTACTTTTACTTTCTGGCCTAAAGACTGCCCTGGTAATCCTTTTTCAGAGAAATGAACACGGACACTGCCAGTTCGGCCATGCAATTGGGTAATTTTTCCCTTGATTTCTTTCCCTGCTGGGGAAGTCCAGGTAATGGTTTTACCGATGAATTTAGCGGCTGCATCTGGGGAAGTAGCTACTTTAACTACCATCTGCTTGTCCTTTTTATGGTGTCTTCCCATCCTGAAATTAGCTACAGTTGGTTCCATATTGTCTTTGGAATAGGGGGTGTTTTATAAAGATTTTGTTTAGGATGATGTTGTCTTCAAGTATCCAAATAGTTAAAAATAATCAACTCAGCTTCTTCTTATGACCAAAGGCCAAGTTGTTTCCGGTGACTTTTCTAAGATTATAGTAAGGGTAAAAGCTGATTCTTCTCTGGAAATCGGGGAATTGGCAGTTATTG
>DATDTA010000125.1:0-17625 GCA_035291085.1 Candidatus Nanoarchaeia archaeon
TAACATCTGAAAGAAAGTATGATGGGTATTATCACCGATATTTTCAAAATCAACCGTCCTGAGGCATTTTTGGATATTTACTAACCGCTTTCCTAAGGGATGCGGCTGACCAGATAAATATGGCACTAAAGGCTGCATTCCTGCAGTGTTGAATAAGACAGAAGGGTCATCTTTTGGAACAAGAGAAGCGGAAGGGATGATGCCATGCCCTTTGCTCTTGAAAAAGTCCAGATACTTGTCGCGAAGCTCGTTTGCGTTCATAGGGTCTTGGAAATAAGAGGGGTTTTTATATGTTTTTATGTTGTATTGGTGCTAGAGATATATTAAAAAACTCCTTCATTGCACTTATGTCTTTGGAAGAACTGCGGAAAGAGTAAGAAGGAAATAAAGAGGGGCGGAAAAGTTTAGAAGCGGCGATAGATTTTTATAAACTCCGTTATCTGTACCTTCAATCTTTCCAAAAAGAATTAGTTCATGAAGAGTGGTTTGTCAGCTAAAACTCTGACCGCAACCGCAAGTTTTAAATAAAATTAGTCTTTTTAATAGACATAAGATGGAAACTATAACTATATCTAAAGAAGAATACCTGCACCTAAAGCAGTTGGAAAAACTAGACTTCGACTTAATAAGACAATTTGCTAGTAGCTTTGAAGATCTCAAGCAAGGTCGCTTTAAGAGACTTGCCTAGATATTTTTATGGCTTCTTTTTTATACTCATCTATATTTCCTTTAATATGATCTATGGTTGCTTGTTGATCTTTTTTATCACTAGTAGCTACGAGTAAGACTAACTTTAAATCATCATAGATTAGGTAATATACTCTACGCCCAGCAATTCTTTTTTCCCGTAGGTGAGGGTATCCTAATGGTTGGCCAACGTACGGATTCTCTACAAGGTGTGATGGGATTTTAGCTGCAATTTGCTGATCAGCCTTTGGCCACTTCTTCAGTTCATTAAGATAAGTATCAGTTCCGATTACTATAAACATTACTTAACTTAAAATTGCACTTACTTAATAAATTTTTATTTTTTAATTATATAATTAAGTTATCAGAAATGAAATCTACGCAAAACTCTGTCCGCAACCACAAGTCTTTTTTGCGTTGGGATTGGTGATCTTGAATCCAGCGCTGGTCAGAGAATCAACGTAATCAACTTTTGCGCCTTTCAATTTTTCTAAACTAGCGTTATCGACAAAGAACTTCACGCCGTCAACTTCCACGACTACATCATTTTCACTCTTATCATTTTCAAAAGAGAAATGGTATTCAAAACCTGCGCAGCCGCCTGAACTTACCCCGATGCGGATGGCTTGGTTATTTTTTTTAGTTAATAATTCCTTAGCTTTCGCAGCGGCATTTTCAGTGATAGTAAGATTTTCGTCTCCACTCTCATGAGGAATTGC
The DNA here is from genome assembly GCA_035291085.1 of Candidatus Nanoarchaeia archaeon. GTDB lineage: Archaea > Nanobdellota > Nanobdellia > Woesearchaeales > GW2011-AR9 > JACPIL01. The sequence continues at coordinate 1,407 of DATDTA010000125.1, forward strand.
TTGATTTAGCTTTTCAACAATCGCAGTAACCTCTTCTTCAGACCTTCCATGACTAGCTAGGCCTTCTTCGATAGTTTCAAAGTACGCTGCTCCACAACCCACACAGGATACACCTTCATCCATCAGAATTTCCACTACCGAAGGATATTGCTGTACTAGTTCGCCGATAGTCATATCTTTAGTGATCATGATATAGAAATAGGGTTGATTTTATATAAATCTTTTTGAAGATATTTACTTCTTCTTAACCACAAAATAATACACGATCGCGGTGATGATACTAAACAGAACTGCAGCAACTATCCAGAGCAGCTTATGCTCCTTCTTCATCTTTTTTTGAGAAGTCGCAACATCATAAATCACCCACACTGCGCAGGCAATGCCGATAACCCACCAAATCATTCCAAACATGTTAAATCACCTCGACCTAGAAAGGATAATTACCATATAAACCTTACTCTTTAGTCAAGATACATAAACGTTATAAGCCCGTTCTTTCTTTCCTAAGAAAAACCAGTAGAGGTGGAAATATGACAACGTTTGCAAGTGCTGAGAAAGATTTGCCTTATTTACGGGGATGGGCCCAAAATAATAAATTAGAATTTGTATATAGGACAGTATTAGATATTTATGGTCGACAAGCAGGAAGTTTTCAACTTCCCATCGAGCTTTTATCTGAAGATGTAACCTATGGTTTTGATGGGAGCTCTTTAACCGGATACAAAGCAATCAATGAAAGTGATATGAAGATGATCCTCCTTCCTAAAACTGCTTTTATGGACCGCACCGAGAAAGATAGAGCTAAATTACGGATATTAGCCAGAGTAGAAGATCCCATCTCTGGAAAACGTTATAATCGTGATCCTATGAATATTGCCATGCGTGCTGCCGAATACTTGAAAGAAACAGGCATTGCTGATGTAGCTTATTTCGGCCCGGAAGCAGAATTCTTTGTATTTGACAACGTATCCTTTGACCGACAATCACATAGAGCACATTTTGCTATTGATTCAGATGAAGGAATTTGGAATGCAGGAAGGCCAGGCGAAAATAAAGCATACCACCCTAAAACCAAAGGAGGATATGCTCCGCCAGCACCAATCGATTCATTGGAAAATCTCAGAGAAGATATTATGAGAGAACTTATCTTTAACGGCATAAAAGCAGAAATAGGACATCACGAAGTTGCTACCGCAGGACAATGTGAAATTGACGTTAAATATGCTGAATTAGTAACAATGGCAAATCAGTTAAGTTGGTTCAAGCAAACTGTAAAGAGAGTTGCCCAAGCCTACGGAAAAACTGCTACCTTCATGCCTAAACCAATTACTGGAGATAATGGCAGCGGTATGCACGTTCACCAAAGCTTATGGGATGGAGATAAGCCTCTTTTTGCTGGAGATGGATACGCTGGATTAAGTGAATTAGCTTTACATTATATTGGAGGAATTTTGAAACACGGAGCAGCACTCTGTGCCATAACTAACCCAACTACAAACTCTTACAAGAGACTTGTTCCACACGCAGAAGCTCCAACTAATTTGGTATATAGTGCTCGGAACAGAAGCGCTGCAATCAGAATTCCACAATACGAACCCGGGAATCCAAAAGCAACCAGGATTGAAGTTCGTTTCCCTGATCCTTTGGCCTCTGGACATCTAGCTTTTTCCGCTATGTTAATGGCTGGTTTAGATGGAATTCAAAACAAGATTGATCCAGAAAAACCATTCGAGGACAACGTATACGAAAGTAATGCACAATTACGAAATTTACCGGGAAGTTTAGATGAAACTCTTAGTGCATTGGATAAAGACCGGGAATTCCTAAAAAAAGGCGATGTCTTCACCGATGATTTTATTGACGAGTGGATCAGATTGAAAAGAGCAGAAGTACAGGAAGAACGGTTAGCACCAACTCCCTCTGAGTTTTTGCGTTACTATACTGACTAAAATTCTCCCAACTTTTTTTGTTTATTTTTATTTTCTGTTTTAACCATTTCCGCAACGACTGCAAAATCTTTCTTCATCTGCGCAAACATCTCAGGGTTTCTCCCTGAATACAGATAATTAGCAGGATGGATCACTGGTACAATTTTTTTGCCTTCAACCTCAAACACTTTGCCACGCAAAGTAGTGATCCCTTTCTTTCCTAGAATTCTCTCAGTCGCAAAATTGCCAATCGTTACAATTACTTTGGGCTGCATAATTCCAATCAATTTATCCAACCTCTCCCGACAATTTTCTACTTCATCTTTAGCTGGATTACGATTATTCTCCGGCCTGCACAAAATCGTGTTAGTGATAAAAATATCTTCCCGCGATAATCCCACAGAAGCTAATAACTCATTCAACACTTGCCCTGACATGCCGCAGAAGGGAATTCCTTGCTTATCTTCATTTGCTCCAGGAGCTTCACCGATAAACAGCACTTCTGCTTGCGGATTTCCTGAGCCAAACACTACCTGCGATCGTGAACTGCAAAGTGCAGGACATTTATTGCAAGTAGAATATTCTTGTTTTAATTGTTCAAAAGGCATGGATAGAAAAGAAGATGTGTATTTATTAATTAATCTAATCTGCAAATGAATATTCTAATTCCATATTTTTCTTTGCATATTCTTCCTTAGCTTTTTCTAAAGACTTCAGAAATATCTTCCATCCCACCGGGCATTTCTCTTTATAATTTTTAACATTCACTAATTCAATTTTCAACGGAAAAAGAAAACCGTGTTTCTCTAACGAAGAAATGGTCTTCCCTAACACCTCTAAATTACTTCCATAGAAAGGCAGAACCTTCAAAACTGTAACCACTCTATCCAGAAATTCTAAAACTGTCTTGCAATCCTTCAGGTCAATAGTAAGAGAAGACATAATAATAAAAAGAGATTACTTCTTCTTGTACTCAGTGTACTTGGTTTTCCCGCACACTAATCTATCGCTGTGGTTAGCCATGAAGTCTCCTGGAGATTTTGGCGAGAATTTATTCTTGCGCACTATTTTCTCTCCTTGAACTTCATACAATTTCCAGACCTGACTGCCTGGTTTTTTCTTTACTGCTCCGCCTTTCGCTGGAGCTTTACCTTTTGCTGGGGCTGCCATGTTTATTGTTCACCTTTTGATTGATTTTTGCAATTCTTCTAATCTGTTTAAATATTCAGGATTCTTTTCAAGAAACTCTTCCTTTCTTCTCCTAGTGTAAGCAATAGTTCCAATTATTAAAGGAATTGCTAACAGGAGGCTAAGAGATCGGGAATATTCTGCATTCGACTGCAAAGTATCGGCCTTTTTCAGAGTAGCAATATACTCCTGATCTTTTCCTAAATTATCAAGCTTGTTTTTTAAATCATCATGTTTGTTAGCTTGCTCAACACATCTGTCAAGCTCTTCTTCCAGCACCGGAGAATGTTTGTTTCTGGGAACACATCGAGCTAGATCTTTTTCATATTGAGGTAATTGTTTTTGGATATCTACGGTGCCAGCATAGGTAGGAGAGTTTTCCAATACTTCTTCTCTTTTGCTTAGAAAATAAGACGAGAAAACAAGAGGTCCACCGAAAAATCCTACTGCTGATGCGATAGCTGTCCATTTTGCGACGTTCTTAGGGATTTTCATCACTCACTCTTAGCCGCTTCTTTCGCTTTCGTTCCCTCAGGAACGTCACGAACGGAGTGACTTGACTTATTCTCTTCAGCAGCTTTCTTCATTTCTTCTTCTAACTTTTTCTTTTGCTGTGGAGTTAATCTTTCCATTTTCTTTCGAGCATCAAGAGTTGTATATACTACTCCTTCCACCGTAGCTTCATGCTTACTGTACTTAGTATGAACTTTTCGTAATACTACGTTTGCTACTTCGGTCTTGAAGTGTTTTGCTATTGCTTCAGAAACTTGTGCATTGCTGGGAGTTGCTCCTTCAAAAGTAAGCATACCCTTAACTTCCGTTCTTCCCAAGAGGGAATTTTCCTTTTTCTCCGTAAATGTAATATCCATAATAATCACCTAACCTTAATGGCATATTCGCCTTTCATTTTAATGCTGATTTTCTCTGCAATCATTGATTTAGCAACATCCACAACATATAATCTTCCCTGCCAGGTGCTGGTCTTGCTACTGCTAGCGCAGGCTGGGCAGGTGTCGCCCTCATAAAATAATTTACATTTCCTGCATACTTCTCGTTTTGCCATTTTATTTATCCTCTGGGAATATTACTTTTTTCGTAACTCCAAATTCTACTTTATATTTTCGTCTATCGTCCAATAAAATATAAGAGAGAGTCATTTCGCCTGTTTCTACTTCCCCACTTACGTCTGCCAGGTACTCAAAACCATGATTTCCATCAGCAGAAACATACATTCTAACCACATCATTTCTGAGTAAGGCGGAATGTACACCACTATCATTAATAGATTCAGTAGGATTTATTTTCGGCATTGTACCTTCATAAGCACTTATTTCTAAAGAGTTAATGTTATTATCAGCACGATAACTAGCACTTGTTAATTCTGCCATTCGTGTTTCTACTTCAGTATATCTAGTCGGTAAAAGATGATGATGTTCTCCGATAAATTGTTCTATTTTTTTCTTAGACGCTTCATCCATGTCACTATAACCGCCGTTCATTTTATTCCTTACCCTCTTTCTTGCTTTCTGCTTTAGCTACTGGCGCTTGTTCCAGCCATTCTAATTTTCCTAAACCTTCCTGTCTCATAGTCAAGCCAATCTTTGGATTGCCCATGTCTTTGTAGCTGACCGCAATAATTCTAGCCTTGCATTTATCGCCTACTTTCAGAGATTGGCTGGTTTTCTTTCCTTGTAATACTTTTTCCTTGCTGAAAGAGACATAATCATCCATGCTCTGGGAAATGTGCACCATGCCGTCAATTCCACCCATATCTACAAAAGCACCAAAATCAGTGATATCTCGAACTGTCCCATATACTAACTCATTTAATTCTGGTCTGAAAGTCAATAATTCAAAGTCTGCTTCGTAGAACGCAGCTCCATCACCAGCAACAATAACTCCTTCCTTAACTTCCCCCACATCAATAACATTGACGACAAAGCCTAATTCCTTAGAAACAAAATGCTCGTAACTTGATTTTATATTATTTAAGACCGCTTCCTTCTTGCTAAGGTTAAACATCTTTGGCGGTACTCTGACGTGATCCTTGACCTTGATTTTGTAGAACATTCTCTGGAATCCTCCTAGGATATGAATATTGTTTAACTCTTATTTTGAGCTTGGATTTATAAAAGTTTCGGCTATTCTATAGAGAACTTTGAAAAAAGGAATTTTTGATAATATTAAATTTTATTTAAGCGAAAATTCCGCCATTTCACAGTCTCTTAGAGAAGTTTTATGAATTATTCAAACTTCTCTGTAGTCCGGCTCCGTAAGCATAACGTTTATATATCTACAAACCGTTTCCTTATCATGGATTTACGTGAGCTTAAAAAAGAGGTTCATTCCCTGCCTAATCTTTCTGAAGAATTACAGAAATTCAAGCAGAATTGGCTCAAACCGATTAAAGCAAACACCAATAAGAACCTCCCCTTCTTGCAGAAACTGTCAGCAGAAAAAAAACAAGAAATCAATGCTAAACTTGCTGCTTTCCAGCAAAAGCTCAAGGAAGTTGAAGACGCCCAAATACTAAACCAAAAGTTACAAGAATATAGCCGCTACACTATCGAATTAAAACTCACTACTCTTAACGGCAATATAGCAAAGGGACACTACATTACCAATCTTCTTCTCAATGATGAATTTCTAAATACACCACACCTTCTTCATGATATCAAATATCTGGAAAAGAACATCAAATCCCTGGCCTACAAATATCATCATATCAATAGCCTTCTCCAAAAAGAAGCGCCACTGGAAGAAGCAGTGCATTTCATACATTTGCCGCATAAAGAACATCTGCAAGCCTTACTTACAACTTCAAGAAAACAAAAAATCTTAGTAAAACAGCTAGGTGAACACTTTCTAGGCTTAGCCAAACAAACTAAGAGGAAAAAATGAGCCTTGTAGCCGGAATTATCGGGGTAGTTTGCATTCTGGTTGCCTTTATTTTAGACGAATTTTATAAAAAACTAAACTCTGAAACTATTCCTTATAATCTTCTCAACATTCTTGGTGCTGGATTGCTGATGTATTATGCCTACACTTTACAAAGTTGGCCTTTCGTCGTTCTTAATACAGTCTGGGTTATCGCCGCCGTCGTAAAGACGGTGAAGATTCTAAAAGCCTAGGGAAATACCATTCAAACCTATCGATTTTTGGTTCTAATTCCACATACCTGCTGGGAACAAATCGTCTTCCTATCCGCAAACGATTCTTCACTAGTTCCGAAGAATCTTTCCCACGCAAATGTTCCGGAGAATAATATATGTATTGCGGCAATCTTCCTACAGAAAGAGCCAGCAGATCTTTCCAGTAATTCCATAATTCCGTATCAGATAATTTTTCTTCACGATCATACTGTGCCTCATGATAAGGACAACGAATTAAATCCCTGCTGAGAAAAGAAGAGTCGGCAGTACGGAAGGTTGTTTGTGTGCCTAATTGAGCAAAGAGAAAATTAGGATGTACAGTCAGCGTATCATCATCTAACTGATGCAGATAACCTATGCCCATAAAATACCTGCGCAAAGGGTTTGATAACTCCTTCTTTTCAATAGTTTTCGGCCAGCGATATAACTTCTGCAAAGCAACATCTAAGCCTTGCTCTTCCAGAAAACCTTCTATCTGTCCATTACACCCAGCATAGGTAAATTTCCAAAAAGAGCTTGGTTTTAGTCTCCGTCTAAATTTAGCTCTTTCAAAATAACATTGATACTCTCGCTCCAACGTTTCTACACAGTTGGCAAAAAAAGGCGTAGTAGCTTCAAAATCCCGTAATCGAGAAAAAACTGCATACCAATTAGTTAATCTACGTAATTCATTTTCCAAGAAGTCAGAAGGAGCTTTTGTTGATCGTCGAGAGAATCGTTTTAGTTGTCGGTCTATTCTTTCCAGATCTCGTTTCATTTCACCGCCTCTAACAACGGACGTAAAGGAATGTAGGTCGTAATCTCACGCAGCGGAGTATGGGTCTGATGTTGGACTTCTATGTACCATCTCCCTTCAGCTCTAACGGCATCGCAGTCATAAATCAACTTACTATCCTGAGTAAGTCCCGCGACATAAGCTAAAGTTTTTTTACCGCTCTTGAAAGTAATTTCTGCTCTCTCCCTAACTACTAGCTTGGCTGAGGTATCTTCAATAACTGGCAAAGTATCTAAACTCATCTAAATATCCCTCCACGATCTTCCATAATCACAATAGTTCCGAATCGGACAAAGAGTACATTTCGGATTGATAGGAAGGCAAATAGTTTGTCCATGTCCGACAAATAATCTATTTACATCAATCCATGAATCCTTCGGAACTATTTTCTGCAATGCTTCTTCCGTCTCATCGGGAGTTTTAGTCTTCACCCAGCCCAGCCGATTAGAAATCCGATGCACATGAATGTCAACAGCAATTGCTGGTTTCTTGAAGGTATAGGCTAAAACACAGTTAGCAGTTTTTCTTCCTACGCCGGGAAGAGAAGTTAATTCTTCAAACGAATCTGGAACTTTTCCATGATATTTTTCCAGAATCACTTTGCTTAACTTTTTGACATTCTGAGCTTTGACTTTGTAAAACCCAATGCCATACAACCATTCTTCTAATTTCTGAGTATCCATTTTTACAAAATGTTCAGGATTTGGATACTTTGCAAACATTTTTTTGACAATGGGGATAGTGGTAGAATCCCGGGTACGTGAACTGAGCAGAGTCATAATTACCATCTGAAATGGTGTATAATGCCCTAGCTCTTCCAGCATGGTGAGAGGATGATCTTCTTCCAGAAGAGAAAATACTTTTGTAATTTTCGAGAGAGAAACCATTATTATATGCTAAAGAACCTTTCCTTTAATACTTTTTCTGGGAATATTTATATAATAGATTTGATAACTTTAAAAAATGGAAATCATTCTGCCAAGATACGAAGCCGTACTGGAGAATACTGTTTATCAGAGAGAAAGTATTACTCATCCAGGTGAAGACTGGAAGGATTTTTTGATTCTGAATCGATACATACAATCTACCGAAGAAGCCATGGTAGAGCGTTTAATGGCCGCTCTTACCTTCATTGACGGGCTTGAACCAGGTAAACCCACCCCCGTGAGAATAAGCTCTCTTGAAGCTTCCGTGGCGCAAAGTCTTAAACCCCCCACTATCAAACATTTAGTTAAAGGCACTTGTTCCGATTGTTTTGAGCTCATAAAACGCTGTTCGCCAGCATTAATATCCCAGGAAGGACAGGAATTTCCCACCTACTTCCAGGCCATATACGGTACCATCCCTGAAGAAGCTCTCGCAATTGGAGTTAAAACTGGAGAAAACATGGATGCTCTCTGGTATGAAGGAGCACTGCATCATCCATTAGTGGTTTCTCAAGGAGCGGGAATTCAACTCTTTGCAGAAATAGAATTAGAAGAAGGGGCCTTCCCTGTTCATTACAAAGAAAAACTAGTCATTGAATCAAGAGGAAAAACTTCCTTAAAAACGATTAACGATATAACTGCAATGCTAAAGAGAAATTTCGATACTGCAGAGAGAATCTTAATGCTCACAGATTATTCTCCACGATGGCTGGAAAAATCAGCAATTAGGCCCATGGCCATGATAGGGAACAGATTAAACCTACTCAGCGCAAAGCATGAAGGGAAAAGTGCTGTAAGTGGAAATCCTTTTGCTATGCCTGAAATTAAGGCTCCTGATCCAAAGAACAAGCTAAACTAATTATTCTAAATATCCCTGCTTTTTGATTTAAAGAAACACCAACGCTAATCCTACCACAAAAAGAGTCCCCCTTACGCAGAATGTTAACATTCTTTGGTAATGTTTTCTCCATCGTTCTCGTTTTACATCTGATGATCCTTCTTGAGTTTCGATAGCATGTTCCAACATAGAACGGAGAAGGTGAAACAACGCAGCAACGCCCACAAAGAGCAGCAAGGTTACCGCACTATAATAAAGCATCAAAGGTAAAACAATCCCGCGCATGAAGTCTCCTATGAACAAATCACGCAACAAATAAAATGAGTTACCTACCCCGGCCAGAGTAAACATACCCCCCACCATACCCACCACAAAAACTCCTACTGGTGAAAGGATAAAGCCTAGTGCCTGTCGCACATAATTTTGTAAATCCCGAGGCATGACTATTTCCCAGGTCGTAAAGAATGATTGCACCCCCGCCAAACCAAATAAGACTGCTGCTATCCCTACAAATTTGTAAAAGAAATAATGTAATTGAGAATTATAAAAGAAAGAAAGCAAACCTAATCCAAATAAGAGGTAAGCTAAGAAAACACCCGAAACATAATAGGTAGTGTTCTTAATAATTTCTTCTTTTACTTTTGTTGCCGACAAAATAGCGATAAGCAGTAATATTAACGCTAACATTCCCGGCGCAAACATGGTGCGTAAAGCATCGCCAGTAACCAAGGAAAAGGTTAAGGTGCTTAACACATTCGGCGACTCTCCTTCCCCGAGAAGGCCTACTACAGCTGTATCGGGAGATAAAGAAGGACAGGAAGGATCACTATTATCCTTAATTCTCTCTTTCAGTAGAGATGAAATTGACTTTGAACCAATTAAATAACTTCCTTGCATAAACATGACCGGAATAGATCTGGATTTTTTTTCAATACTATAGGCATCATAATAAGCCTGAAGCAATTCAAAGTTTTGGAAGTGATGGTATACTTCATACCGTTCTATCTGCAGATGCGGATATTCCCGTTCTAAACCAAACAGTAAAGGATCGAGCGAAGCACAATCAGTACATTCTTGCCCATAAAAATAATAGATGCAATCATTTTCTAATTCTTCAGACTGAGCAACCGCTAAAGGCATCAACAAGAATAAAGCTATGCATACAAAAATTGACTTAGACCTCTTCACCATTTTGTTTTCTATTAGGCGGAAAGGTTTTATAAAGTTTTTGTTACCGAATATTTATATAGTAGTTATTCTCAAAAGAGCGGATGGTACTTGAGCTAACCGAAGAAAGCTTCCAAGGCGAAGTATTAGAATCAAAGCTCCCGGTAATTGTTGATTTCTGGGCTTCTTGGTGCGGTCCTTGCCGCATGTTAGCACCAGTATTTGAAGAAACCAGTAAAGAATATGCCGGAAAACTAAAATTTGCCAAAATTTCTACCGAAGATCATCCTGAGCCAGCCAGCAATAACATGGTTACCGGCATTCCCTGTTTGATTATTTTCCATCAGAGTGAGGAAGTAGGGAGAATTGTCGGTTTTATGCCCAAGCCTATGCTGAAGCAGAAGATTGATGCTATTCTGAGTAAAGTATAAAAACCAGTGTTCTTTCTTAGTAGAAATGAAACTCCTCGCACAAGGCGCAGAAGCAAAAATTTACAAAGAAAATAATACTATCATTAAGGAACGTTTGGCTAAAGCCTATCGGCATCCTGAATTAGATCAATCCTTGCGCCAATTCCGAACCCGTAGAGAAGCAAAAGTCTTACAAAAGCTGGAAGACCTGCAGTTCCCAGCTCCCCACTTACGAGAATTCTCGGATAAAAGAATGTCGATTGTGATGGACTTTGTTGCCGGAGAAACACTCAAAGAAGCATTGCAGCAAAAAGAAGATAATTTCCAACACTTAGCTCAGGAAATAGGGCAACGGATTGGACAATTGCATAAAGCAGATATCATCCACAGCGATTTGACAACTTCAAACATGATCAAGCATCAAGAAACAGGCGAAGTAAATTTCATTGATTTTGGATTGTCATTCTTTTCTGAAAAAGCGGAAGATAAAGCAGTTGATTTATTTTTGCTGGATAGAGCTTTGGAAACAACTCATATTGATCTTTACCCGGAAATATTTGAACAAGTATTAGAAGGATATCAAAGAGATAATCCCCAAGGAAAAGAAGTTCTAGACCGCCTCGAGATAGTCAGAAAAAGGGGAAGAAACAAAAAGAGGTAAAATCTCTTTTTTAGTTTCCTTCAGAAACAACAAGAAAAAGTAAATTTTTCTATGTTTCCCTGCGAAAACAACAAAAAGAAAAAAAACACTACCTACTATTCCTAACTTCTTATTTGTACAGCATCCGGATGGCATATTGCTGAAACCAAGATTTGATTAGGATAATCAATATTAGAGGTAAAAAAATCCAGATTATCCCTATGCACTGAAATCTCATTCCCGACTAATAGATCTCCATATTTCCGAAAGCTTATTCTGGCTCTTTCTTCTATTCCTTCGTAATGGTGCATTGGTCTAAAATGCATTTCAAAATACCCCTGCAAATGCTCGTGATCGGCAGCAAGTCCAGCAATAAAATTAGTTAAACGAGGACTAATCTTTTCAGGCCTGAACCAATGACGCCCAAATCCTTGCTCCATAAGCATTATCTCTTTCCCTTGCGGATGTTGTAAGAACCGAGCAACTAATTCCTGATAAGTTCTGGCGATGACAGGGTTTGACATTCGCACATAGGTGTCAATTTTATCAGTCATGGCCTGATCTCCCCATAATCTTTTCATTGCAGAATACTCAAGCCGCGATATCTCTTCCCCTAAGATGATACCATTAGTCCAAAAATCAGGTTGGAGATTCATGAAAATTCTAGGCAAGGGAATTGTTTATAAGAGTTATGAATCAAACCCACTTCGTAGCAATCGTTCCAGGACCTCTCCGCCCTAAAATCGGCCCATCATCATACAGCAATCCTGCTTTGCTCATATTATCTCTTCCCAGTCTCGCACAGCTGTAGGTTGCTAAAATTGCTGAATTTCTCATAACTCGATACATCTCTGCAAAGAATGCTTCCTGCCACATCTCCGGCGCAGTTTTTGGAGAGAAAGGATCAAAGAAAACTGCATCAAAATAATTTTCTGGAAGTGTTTTTGAAGTTTCACGAGCATCACCAAGAAGAACTTTGACTGAAACTTTCCCTTCTTTGAACTCTAAAGCTTGCGGGGTTAACTTCTTGTAGTGAGTAAAAAAAGCGATCGGCGGATTGACTTCCTGGATCCGAGAGATGATGCCCTGATCATATTCCAGACCGACCACTTCAATCTCGCAATCAGGATTCTCTTCTAAGGCGACAGAGATAGCCATGGCCGAATTATATCCCATCCCGAAACAGACGTCCAGAATTTTTATTTTACCTGTTTTTGCTAACTCCTTGATCCTACAGGGGACAGCATATTTTTTTAATGCTTCTTCTACTCCGCCAGTATGTGAGTGATAGCTTTCGCCTACTTCCTCATTCATGAAGGATTCTGAATTATCTGCAGTGATAATTTTTTTGAGCATAGGCGTAAAGATGTTGCTTATTTTAAAAAATTAACCCAATAAGATGGAAGATTATTTTTTATTTCCAACGCCAATGATCTTCTCTAATTCACCTGCCTGCTTGGAGTGTTTCCACCAGTTATATCCTGAATGCAGGAAATTTCCCACCACCAGCAGTTCTAACAAGAGCATGCCGCTATAAGCAGTATTATTCCAGGGCTCTGGAAATATCTGATAGAATTTTTCTGCAGCATAGGGAATAGCTGCAGCTTCTACCAATGAGATGAAGGCAACCGCCCTATATCTACGGGCAGTCTCACGAAGAGATTTTACCCTGTTTTCATTCGATACTTCTGTTGATGCTAAATTATAACTAAAATTATCCTCTTGCATCATACACATCCTCTTTTTCTATCTACAACTTCTCGGCTCGGCCTTTCCGCACTAACAAATCAGCAACCTCTGGGAAAATTTCCGTTTCCTCACCAGCATCAAAAGGACCATAGACTTTCATGTCCTTCCAAACGAAGCTAGGCATGGCATGAGTGAAGCGGATCTTGGTCATTACAACTTTTTGCAGAACGGGTTTTTGTTCTTCTGTTTCTTCGTTCTGCTCGCTTTGTTGCTGCCGTAATTCAGCTTTAATTTGCTCCTTTCGTTGTTCAAAAGTAATTTCCACTCGCTGCAATTGACCACTGACAAAAGGCAATTCTGCTCGAAATAAATTTAACAAAACTCCCCTTCGGAAAATATCCAGATTTTGCAAGATGAGAGTATAAAATTCCTTCTCTTCCCGCAGCAGCGAACTAGTATCGATGATATCTGAACCAGTTCTGCTTCTGTTCATAGCAATATCGATAATTTTCTTTTCTCGCTTTTCATAGATCTCCTTGAGAATTCGTCGGATACTACGCAGCTCATACTCTAGTTTTTCCTTCTCACCAGCAGCAAAAATATTCTCCCCTTCTCGTTTCAACTCTAACAAAGCTTGTTTTTCTCTCAAATACGCTACTACATCAAAGAAAAAAGAACTTTCCAGCTTCTGCAAATCCTCCTTTTTCTTCTCATTGCGAAGAATATCGTACAAAGTTTCGAGAGTTATCTTTATATTCTCCATTGTGAATGGTGTAATCTGCTGTGAAAGTATAGCTGCATCCGCCCCCATCTAACTTGAGAGTTTCCGTTCTTTTAAAACTTTGTTGCTGTTTTAATATATATTAAGAGAAACACCCGGACTGACTAAAATTTTATATATAAATTCCCTTGTTGGAGCGCTAATGGCTAAAAAGAGTATTATTTTGAGTAATAGTGGCGTTATCGGTGAGATGTTCACCAAATATGGTTTAGATACCAATGTTCTGGTTGACCTGGTTCTTTATCCAAAGGCCAAGGAATATTTTCAGAAAAGAGGATATTCCTTCCCTGACAAATTTCTTTGCACCCTTAGTCAGTGCATTGGTGAGTGTAAGGGTGTTTTGATCAATTATTATGGATATTCTGAAGAGAAAGCAGATCAGGAGATTGATAGAATCCTTGAAGAATTTATGATAGAAAAATCACCGGCTGTTGTTCTTGAAAATGATATTGAAATAGTTGAGGAAATTGGAAAGAAGCATAGTTTAAATGACGAAGATGCCCCCATTATTTACGGATTTTGGAAGCTAAAAATCAATATTGTAGTAGTCAGAGACGCCGCTTTTGAGAACACTTGCAAAGAATTAAACCTTACTGTTATTAAGTGGCCAATATTCAATTAAACTTTTCTGATGCAATAAGCTGGTATGCCCTTGTTTTATTGCCATGAGCTTGTTTTAAAGCTTTCTCCCAGCGTTGTTTCCTATATTCCTTAGTCTTCTGATAGGAGCCTTTTAATACTGGTTCCTGGCTTACCATGGCATGAATCATCCTAAAGGAGAGTGCATCCCATATTTTTTTATTGAAGCCTTCCAGTTGGTGAAGAACTTCTCGCCCGATTTTATGGATATTGACTGTTTCCTGCATGTTTCTACTTATGGCTGGAGAACTTTATAAAGTTTTCTTGAGCCTTTTGCTTAGGCAACTATCCGCTCAATTCACCACTAATTGATTACTGCAACTATAAAATTTATAAAATATAGGCAAAATAAGCTAGTATGGTAATGAGAAACACCTCTGCATTATTGATTGCTGGAGATGAAGCAAGATTTGTAGAAGAGGTAGATTATATTAGAAGGTATCTTCTTAATAAAGTTGGCTTCGATCATAAGAAAACCTGGACTTGTAACCATTCAACAAATGAATCGGTATTAAAAACTATTGAAAGATTCGTTCAAGAAGTAAATGCTACAGAAAAACCACAAGATGCAGTAGTCGTATATAGTGGACACGGTTTGCAGGGTAGTTTTTGCCCACACCCCGAAAATCCAATCCCTTATCAAAACTTAGCAAGATTTCTCAAAGAAATAACTGGTAGAACTATCTTCATTAATGACAGTTGTTACTCAGGAAGCTGTATCCCAGCATTTAGAGATTTTGGAATCTTACCAGAAGCTGGTTTAGTTATAACTTCTTCAAATGATGGTGAAGAGTCTTGGTCTAATTTTTTCCACTATATGCTCACGGGATTTTTTAAAGAAAGATTACCCTATCAACCAACAGAGATTCCATTTAGTCTCACAGATCCTCTTCAATCCAGTGATGTTGCCTCCTCAGGCTTAGTATATCAACATCCACAACGCTGCGGTCTATCATTAGACCACCTCCTCTTCCCACAATAACATGGCAACCCTCCACTACAGCACTTTATCTTTCCACGATAAAGGAGAACATCTGCAAGTTAATCTGCTGAGATTGTTCTATGCAGAAATTCCCACAGAAGAAGTGGAAAAGATTGCCAAATTTTCCCTTCCCGATGCTCACACTATCGAATTCAATAAGATCGATCAAGAAAAAGCGGAAACTAAATTTTCCTTTCTCTTAGCAAAATATTTTGATCATCTGAAAAACAAATTGACCGGCAATCCGGTAACCTACATCCATAAAAATTCTGGCATCCCATTAATCGGCAATGTTGCTTTTGGCATTGTCTACCGAAATTCATCCATCATCGAAATAAAACCAGTTACTTCCTGTAATCTTGATTGCGTTTACTGCTCTATTTCTGAAGGACTCTCCAGTACAAAACATGATTTCGTGGTAGAAAAAGATTATTTAGTTGAAGAACTACAGAAGGTTATTGATTTTGTTGCCGAACCAGTAGAAATACATATCGGAGTGCAAGGGGAACCATTCCTCTATGCCGATATGGAACATCTCTTCGCTGATCTTCAAGCTATAGAAAATGTGCATACTATCTCTATTGACACTAATGGAACTCTGCTCAACAAAGAAATGATTGACAGGATCTCAAAATATACCAAACTTCAATTAAACCTCTCGCTGGATGCTATCGATGAAGAAAAAGCAAAACTGATTGCCGGAACAAAAAGTTATAATGTCAAACACGTCAAGGAAGTTATTGCTTATGCTTCTAAAAAACTGAAAGTCATTGTTGCGCCAGTCTTAACTCAAGGTTACAACGAAGACGAGATGGAAAAAATTATTCTGTTCATCAAGTCTTTGGAAGTGCAGCCGATCTTGGGGATACAAAATTTTCTTAAATACAAAACTGGCAGAAATCCGGCTGATGAAATTTCCTGGGAGAAGTTCTATGCGCTTCTTGATGATTGGGAAAAGAAATACGATATCAAGCTGAAGCTGAATAAAGACGATTTCAACATCCGCAAGACCAGAGATATGCCTAAGCCTTTCAAAGAAGGTGAGGTAGTCTCGGTAGTATTGAAATGTCCGGACAGATTCTCTAACTCCTCTATTGGTGCTGC
>DATDTA010000126.1:0-2381 GCA_035291085.1 Candidatus Nanoarchaeia archaeon
TCCCATTCACGTTGTTTAAATTCACGATACGCTGCTTCACGTTTGTTCACCGCAGAAATAAGATCTTTTTGTGCTTTTTCTTGTTTAGCCTTCAGCTGCGCTGGTGTAAAAGAACAAGCAGTTGGGTTTCCCTGACAAGATTTTGCAGCTGCTTCAAGATCAGCAAGCTCTCTTCTCTTTTTATTTTCAAGAATTTTTGTATAGATGTCAAAAGCTACAGCCAGTTCAGGTTTTATGCCGCGGCTGGCAAGAACTGCATCTAATTTTTCTTTGTCTTCTGGATTAATGTCTAATTTGCTCAAGCGGTCATATCCTTCTTGAACCAAGAGGTGGTATCGAGCGCTGTCCTCGAATGTCTTGAGATATGCTTTGTCGTTAAGCTTAGAAACATCGATGCCAAGTTTCTGCGAAATTAATTTTCGCAGGGCTGGATCATCACTAAATTCTAATCTTGCAGCCGCTTGCAATTGTTTGGTTTTTGCAAGTGTTAATAACTTGTTAAGATTTTCTTCATCTTTTGCCGATATGATAACCTTAGCTTCTCCTAATACTGTTCCGTAACCTGTATCAATAGGAATGGTTCTGGTAGTTTTTCCGTTAAATTCTTCATAGAAAACTTGTGTTGTCCCTAATCCGCGTTCCTCTTTTATTTGAACATAACAATCTTTATCGCCGCAAGGAAACTGAAGATCCAATCCTCGGCCAATCCCTACATTTTTACCTTCAGTCTGCGCTTGAGCAAGTATCCCTAATCCGCGATCTTGAGCAGGATAATATCCTAGTTTTCCATTTTCGTCAACTCGTAATACAAAGGTAATGCTATTTGCCTCACGATTTTTTATTACCCCAGGAATAACGTGCGGATCACCGCTTACAATCGTTTTTTGGATGCGAATTGCGTTAATACCTGATTCGCAATCGAAGCAGTTAGCATAGATGAAATCTTCTTTACTGTCCTCATTCCGAGTTATTTTCAACGAAGCGCCGTCTTCTACGGTCTGGATGCCAAATTTTTCTCCTTCTGCAGTTGAATACTTGTCATCACTGTAATCTACTTTTCCCCGCAGGCTGATTTCTGTTCTTGTTCCAAGCTTTAGTTCTAATTCAGATTTACCATTGTGACCGGTAAAATGCGGTTCCTTTTTTCTAATGTCGCTGCTAATGCCTCCATTCAGGCCGACATCGTAAAAGCCCACATCTACCTTTCCTTTGGCAATAACAGAAGTTCCGCGTTCATCTTTTTGTATCCAGACTTCAGCGTTGTTTACTAAATCACCCTCACGAGGACGGATGTCTCTGGCTATTTTTTTGGCTTCTTCAAGCGAAGGGATTTTATCTGAAGCATCGGAATCAGAAGGAGGAAGTTCATCTAAATGAATTTTAACATTATTTTCTCCAGTCTGCCCCTGCGTCTTTACACCAACGCGAGAAGTTCGATCAACCACAACCGTTCTTCCTTCTGGATCAATATTCTGCCGTTTTTTAATTGACTGTTCATTTTCATCAGTATCTTTTAATTTGCGATCGACATGATCCTGCGCAGTGATGAGATTTCCCACTTTCTCAGCTTTCCCATCAACGTAAATTTTCCGAGTCAAGATCTCTGCATTTTCCGCCTTGAAGTCGCCGTTTGGTTTAATCACCAAAGTTCCAACTCTATTGGTAAAGTCGACGTAATTATTGCTGTCCGTCCAAACAATACCTTTCACCGGACCTTTAACTTCGAGGGTTCCGTCTTTGTTATAACTAAAACTAGTTGGTTCATTCTTTAAAATAGTAAATTCTTGTACAAATATTTGCTGAGAATTGGTAAAGATAATTTTATCATCCTGAAGATCAATAATTCTTTCTTCTCTACCTGCCTCTCCAACAATCCTAATTTCCCTTCCTTTTTCATCGACAAAGTCAAATCCAAACTTGGTACCATCCTTAACAGCAATAATTTTTTTATAATTAAGATTATTGACATTGACTGAATCTTCCCCATTTTTTAAAAGACCGGTTGCAGCATCATATCTAAAGCCTTCAGCTATTTCTTTAAATTCAAATTCAGCGGGAAATTTATCGCTGAAATATTTTGCGGCTGCTTCTTTCTGTTCTAGCCCAGTTCGTAGAAAGTCGCGTAACGTTTCTGTAGTTGCCCCAGCATAGTTGCTAGAATAAAATTTTTCATCAGCAGCTGGATTTTTACCAACGTTATTTTTATCACCAAAATATTTTACATCCACATTGCTATCTAAACCCACATTATTTTCATTTTTGTAAAACTCTATCGCTAAATCTGCTCGGTAATTATTTTCATTTTTCAAAAATCGTAATTGGTCCGCAGAATTAAGTTTATTAAAATTTTCCGGAGTAGGATTCTTGAGGAACTGCTCTTC
>DATDTA010000127.1:0-22641 GCA_035291085.1 Candidatus Nanoarchaeia archaeon
CACAGATGAAGTCGCTGCTTCATCTTGTGCTTTCTAATCCCCGCACTTTGTGACATAAATAGGCTAGAAAGCCATTCGCACAGAGAAGAAACTACTTCTCGGGCGTCCCAGCAAAGTCGTTGCTTTGCTCAGGACATCCTCATCTTAAAAGACGAGGCTTTCTGTCTATTTAATGTAAACAATCTCTTAGAATTTCGACGAGAATTCTAACCAAAAATATTTTTTCACTTTTTCCGACGATAAAATATACCTCCCCATAAAAATAACTCATTTAAATGCTTTTCCAAAATGAGCAGGACTATTTTCTAGTAACAGTATGACCAAAAATAGAAAGCTATTTAAATTTGAAGAATTATATTTTCCGTGGGGTTGGTAGAGGAAATTTGCAACGTGTAAAGTTTTGCTTTTCCATTTCATTCAAGGGAGTAAGAGCAGTAATGCTCGTGGTGTAAAATAATGAACAAAGAATTTGGTGATATTCGCAAAATGCTGGAAGAACATCTCGCAGCTATTAATGATAATACTGGTGAGATTCAAGCCCTCTTTGACTTTCTGCAAGAATTAGAAACCAAAGTTGATAAGCTCTCACAACGGCTGGATCAAACCCAACTTGATTTTGGCCTGCCCAGAATGAAACCGGTGGTTGCACCTTTAAATCAAACTGAGCGCAAAGTTTTTCTGGTTTTATATACCGAAGAATCCTTAGTTACCTATCACGAGCTGGCTCAAAAAGCAAATCTTTCTGTTTCTATTGTTCCAGAATGCATCTCTTCCTTAATCCAAAAAGGCATTCCTTTCCGAAGATCATTCTTTGAAAATCAATTATTTGTTGGCTTAGAACCTAGCTTTAAAGAGCTGCAGGCGAAAGAAAACATTGTCAATTTAAGTTTACAGAGTTTTATGGAGTAGGTAAGTCCTGAAGGTCTTGCGAAGAGAGCTGCTTTAAATAAGTATTAATTTCTCTTCGCGCCCGGCAAAGCCTCTGCCTTGCTGCTTCTTCAGAAATTCCTAACCTGGTACTTACTTCTCTAGGAGAGTATCCTTGTGCAGAGAGTTCCAGTGCTTCCCGATCTGCTTTTCGCAAACTTCCCCTAATATATTCCCGTAACAAAGGCACGACTTCATTACTACTCACTTCCTGTTCAGGCGTGGATACTTGGGATGAACCTTCCTCATCAATGCGTATTAATTTATCTGCTAAGCTCTGGCTACTTTGTCTCCGAAAATAGTCAAACATTTTGTATTTTGCAATAGTATAAATCCATCCCCCTATACTACTTTTTTCTGGTCATATCGCTCAATCGATTCAAGAACCTGCATAAATGTCTCCTGGGCTAAGTCCTCTGCGATATCGGGCTTTCTGATACGGCAGTTGATAAAATTTCTAACTCCCTTGGAATGCGCTGTGTATAGTTGATCAAAACTAGCAAAACCGGCTTTTTGGTAAGGATTATTGTAGTCCATATTTTAAAAATAAGCTACAGTCTTTAAAAAATATTCTCCACTGTTGTACTGTCAAAGTTTTATGGAATAATTTTTAAAGTTCATTCTTCTGAATAAAACTATGGATCTAAAAAAGACCGGGCTAGCATTACTTCTAGCTAACTGTGCTGAACCATCATTACACTTAGATTCAATTTCAGAAACTGTTGGTCAACTGCATCTTCAAAGCGAAGAAAAAGTCAAGAAATTAGAAGAGCATCTTGAAAGAGTTTCTCTTTTAACTCAAGAAATTCAAGAAAAAGGTCGTCAGTCAATCCGTACTACTGGTTCAAAGAGTCCTAGTGGACCTTATGAAAAACGAACTGTTGTGGTTTATTCTGCTTTATTTGAAGATAGAACCCATTATCAATGGGATGTAAGCTATAGTGATGGAGGCCTCTTTTTTGATTTCAGTCATAGAATTGAGCATGATTTTTTTAAACCACCGCGTTATGGGGTTGATACTACATACGAAATTGTTGACACCGACAGTAACGGCCAGGAAGATTCAGCAAGGATGGTTATCTGGAAGGGAGAGTTTGCAATGTCTTGTGATAATATTAATAATGGATACCCATTATGCGGTGATGAGCTTTTAGAAGACCTTGATCTCAACCATCTTCCTCCCGGATGTAGAATTACAGATGTGCCAACTTGCTCAGCTCAGGGAACAGTTTATCATTTGGCTAAAAACCCTTACACTGCTGCCATGTATCGTAGCCTAGTTAAAACAACACTTGAACGACTAGCCGGGAAAAATACTGATCTAGATCTTGAATTTATTGATGCTTGGGAACAGATAAAAATTAATGAAAAACGATTATTGAAAGATTGCCGATAACATGAAATTAGAACAAAAGATCTGTAAACCCTGTGAAGGCGGGATAAAACCCTTGTGGGGGAAAATCTTACAGCAATATTCAAAAGAAGTTAAAGATTGGAAAATTATCAACAATCATCAAATAGAAAAAGAATTCAAGTTCAAAGATTTCAAAACTGCCCTCCATTTTGTTAATGAGATCGGAAGATTGGCAGAAAGAGAAGGACACCATCCCGATATTTACTTATCTTGGGGAAAGGTGAAAGTAACTTTATGGACCCATGCTGTTGATGGCTTATCAGAGAATGATTTCATTCTCGCAAAGAAAATCGACTTGATTAAGTGTTAATATTCAGAAGACATACTTGCCTTCTTTTATAATCTGCGTGTCGCCGATAAACACATTCTTAACTTTACAGAAAATATCGATATGGTATTTTTGATAGATCTTACGTCCTAATTTCTTGGCGTACATGGCATGTTTTAACCCTAAAGAAAAATGCATTCCGGCAAAACGCTCAAAGGCAGTAGGCTCATGCAAGGTTTTATTAAAACCGATACCTCGGTTCAAGCCAAATCCTATTTCTCTCACTTGTACCGCACCATTAACTTCTTCAGAAGCGATGCGTTGTAAGATGTCTTCAAACAATCTCGGACCATTATGGCTTACTAGAGAGCCATCTTTGATCTGTACTTCAAAGGGAGTGCAAAAGTGTACTTTGTGTTCCAGAGTAGGAAAACCAAATACTAATACCGAGCCATTCATTTTATCCAGCTCTTTCGCTTCCGTAAAAATCTCGCCAATAGGAAAACCGGCTGCGACAATAGGATTATCAGAAAAGTCACCAGTATTTTTGAGTGATTTTTCTAAAGGAGAATTAATCTCCAGCACCAGATCATTACCTGATTCAATTCGCAATTGAGTATTCTCTTGTAATAGCTTTTCCATGGCGGTAGTGGCTTTTACATAATAAGGGGTATCGTACCGTAAGGAATCAATGTAATTCTGAATCTCCTCATCAGTGTTTAATGATAATCTTGCATGTTCAATGACCATGTGCCCAGCTCGGAATAAATCTGCTCGTAAACGATGCTTAGTCATACGAAACGAAAGGCTTTGCACCAGGATGACTAACGAATGTTCAGGCAGCTGAGATATGGTTTCTTCAACAAACGCTTCACTAACCGCAGGAAAATCGATAATTTTATGATTGTAGCTTTTGATCTCTTGCTGATAGGCCTCACTTAACAGCTTGGCTAAAGAACTTTCAGTATCATAAATTAAGAGAATGAAACAATCTTTACTGATGCGATAATTTTTGTGCAGGATATTGTGAAGATGTTCTTGTAATTGAGACATATAGTAACATTTGATGAGTGAATTAAAAATGTTCTTGCGAAAAAATAGAACTAGCTATAATCCTTATTGTGGAATAAAGCTCTAGTATGGCTATGGCCATCGCGGTACGTATAAATCAGATGATTCAGCTTTTCTACATTCCCATGCTTTTCCCACTTTTGGCTCACAAGAAAGTTCTTGTAAAATCTTATTCCTTACATTAGTAATACTTTCTAAGGACGTAGCACTCTCTTCCACATTTTTAGTATTCCTGCAAGTATCAACGTAATTTTGCCATAATGGTTTTTGCGCTTCAAGGCAAGAAGTAAACTTTTGATACTGGACATCATATTGGGCATCTTTTTCAGCGTACTCAGCTGCGCGTTGAGCAATTCGATTTTCACTCCCACCATCAACATACTTGGAAGCAGCTGCATGAATCTTAGGTAGAAACATAGCATATACACCTGCACCAACCAGGCACATCACCCCTAACATTTTTCGCTGATCCATTATTTTATAAAATTCAAGAACAATTTATAATTCTTGTGAAAGAAAGGCACAATCCGTTTTGTGAGTGATAAATATATTCTTCTCGAACAAATTTTGACAAAAATAGCAAAATTACTCACTTTTCGAACTGTGCCGAAAGAAAGACCAATTTATGATAGCTTATTCAGGTAGTATATCCAAATCCCACAGAATAGCGCAAATACTATTACTATCAGCCATAACAAGACTGGCGCGCCCTGCCACAATGATACCAACAGCCCAGCAATTGCGCTGACAGACCAGATTATTTTCAGTTTTAGCAATGTCTTGTATGTGTTTGCTGATTCATTGCTGCTTAGCAAAGAAATGCTGCCAATAGCAAATAATGCAGCTGCAACCAAACGCGCGGTAACTGGTTCGACAACTGTAAATCCGAATAACGATAAGAACCATGCTGGTGCAACAAACAACGGAATGGCAAACAGGTAGTCAACCACAAAATGGATGACGAACCAAGTACGCAATGAAGATGTGACTTGTTTCATGGATAAAGGAAAGTTAGAAATATTTTTAAACTTACGGAAATTGAGAATTTCAATTATAAAACATTATCCCTAATCATCTATTTTGAAGAACAACAAAGGTTAAATATTAACCTCTTTGAATAAAAATCGTGGATTTTGAAAACTCTTCCGAACCTGACCTTGAAGCCGCATTAAAAGATATAAGAAAAGTATTAAAGGAAGCAAGGCTGGAATCAAATTTTCTTATAAACTACAGTTCAGAATTGTTAGATGCGCTCCACATTAGAGATAAAAAAAATCAAGATTTTGTCTACGCTATGTTCGGGCTTAAAAAACAACCAGAAGTAAACCTAGTAGACTTCACGGTGTATTTTGAAAGAACAAGAAATGTATGGAAACCCCTGCATATAACCGTGGGTTTACACGATTTTGATGATAAGTTTAGGCACCCTCGTGATGTGCAGCGTTATCTTGCTAAGCAAAATATAACCTTAAAGGTAGAAGGACAAGTTCGTTATCGTACTATCAGCGGATATAATGCAAACTATAACCTTGTCGGTGAAAGTAGATCAGGAATAATAAGTGTTCAATTCGGAAATTTCTAACAACAACTTTTTATACTTTACATTATTTTACAATAACTAATGAAAAGAGCAATTCTCGGTTTAGCAGCATTGGTAGCTTCAAGTTGTTCAGAACCTATTGATGAAAGGGCTATTAAGAAAGCGGTAAGGGAATGTAATATAATACCTTCTTCTCATAGGGTTGCCGTAGTAAATTTAGATAATCCTGAAGAGTATGGATACTTAACTCCAGAGCAAATAGCGCGCGTTGGTAAAGTTCTTGAAGATAAAACTGACTGCCATCTTTCTGTTTATGAAGATACCTTTAATAAAAGTATTTGGTCTAGAGAGTTTGTAGTACAAAAAAATGATTCTACATATGATATGGGTTCTTTTCAACCACCAAGATACAAAAAATTGTATCCATCACATAAATAACTAGTTTGTGTTTTGATTAGATATTTCAGTTTCTTAAGTTTTAGTTTAATCTTAAAAGAAAAGCAAGGCGATAACTTTATCTCCAATTTAATCTAACATCTTTAATCTTGAAAATATTTAAGCAACATGATTAAGATTTAGAATAGAGGAAGTGTTAGTAAATCCTTCTTGTAACGGAATTATCCTTTCAGTTATACGTGGGTCTTTTAGTTCCCAAAAATTTTTTGCGCGCAGAAGCCCAGCCAATTTTATCAAAACAAGCCTTCCGACATATTACGTCACACTTTTCGTATAATGTGACAAAAAATGTGACAAAAATAGCTAAAAAAGTAACATTTAAATATTCTGTTACATTTCTACCTCAAAGATGGTGGATGTAAAAGAGGAGAAAGTAGTAAAGATAAAAAAAGCGCATTCTCGTAGCCAGTTTCATCTAACTGAAGAGCAAATCAAACTGTTAGTTCGGCATGCCGACAAATTGCGTGACAAAGTTATCATCAAAATGCTGGCATACTGCGGCCTGCGGCGCTTTGAGCTGGCTAAAATCAAGATTGAAGACATCAATTTTGAAACGCGCAAGATCCAAATCAGGGGAAAGAAAGATATTGATCGCTTGGCAACAATTTTTTCCGATCAATTGTTGGATGATTTGAAGATATATATTCAATATGTGTTGGATAATGCTAAAAAAGGGCATCTTTTTCCTGCTGTTTCCAGCCTAAACACTCAAGAACACATAACTCCGACGCAAATCAATAGGATTGTTGCGCAAGCCGGCCATAAAGCTCATGTAAACAACCCAATTCCGGAATTAAAGAATATCAACCCCCACATCTTCAGGCACAGCTGCGCGCGAATTTTGAAGGATAAAGGCCTTAGTTTAGAGGTAATCCAGAAGGTTTTAGGGCATTTGTCGTATAAAACAACCATGGATTTGTATGGGACTAAGAGTATTTCTGACATGGATAAGGAATTGAAAGAGAAAGTTGGTGATATTTTTGGATAAATGTTGTAAGCAGAACTTGAAAACAATTAAGATATAACTTGCTCATTAAAATAGATTGTTTAATTTGCAGTTTCTGAAAACTATTAAAATCTATCGTATCATTAAGGAATAAAAGATTTAGTTTTTGATAAGTTGTTTTGTTGTAAAAATTATTTAATTTATTCAAGAATAAATTCGGTCAAACTCGCTCATCCTATACTCCAATAATTTTTGGAGAAAAGCTTCAGTGGCTTTTGAAGTAGGTATTTCTACTCTCTTTGTTTTATTTTGTGCGTTTTTTTGCGCGAGAAGTATCATCTTTTTAGTTATGATGAAACCTTCTCTTTCAAAACAGAAATGCAAGTCATAGAAATGTTCTGCATCTGATCTCGTGGGCATTACTATCTTAATAATTTGATCAATATATGCATGATCGTGTACTAACTCTCCAGCACTCATTTCTTCTTCATCAGAAAATTCTTGAATGGCGTTAGCTAAACCAAGATAAAATTCTTCCCTCCGTGGCGCAAAGTCTTCATATAGTTTTACAAATCTATCCATCGGATTAACAATTTTTTCTCTGTCATTTTGATAGGATGCAAGTTGAATATTAATCTGATCCTTTATTCTACTTATCCATTGTACAACTTTTTCATCTGCTTCCATTTGCGCAACAGGATCAGATTCTTCTGCCAATTTTTCAAGATCGCTTCTAATAGAAGGATATTTTCTTTTAATAGGGGAATATACTGCTACAGTTAAGCGTCCTCGTTCAGCATTACCATAAGCCTGAAGAACGGTTCTAGTTGTTGGTTGTTTCAATTCTTCTAACTTCTGAAGCATTTTAACTTGTTAAAGATGTAAAGTTATCTTAACCTCTATCCAAAATAATTCTCTCGCTTCTCTTCCTGCAACTCTTCTGCTTTGCCACTCTTCTGCAGTATTCCTTTTAACTTCTGTTCAAATTCTTTAGCCTGATTAAGTAATGGCTTTGGATCAACGTCTAACCCAGTATAAGAATCTAAAGCTTTAATGATCTCTGCAGCTGCTCTACTATCCGGTAAGCCGCTCTGCGCTTCAGCAAAGAAAGCAACGATTGGAACTTTGTTGGAACGAGCTAATAATGCACCTGTAACACCGACGATGATACCTTCGCTTAACGGGCTAGCTGCAGCAGATAATTTCTTTGAGGCAGCATTAGGAGAGGTAGAATAATAAAAGACTCTGCTTCCAGGATTGGGGCTACCAACTCCTTCTAAAGAAATAACTTCTTTTGCACTTAACTCTCTTGCTAATTCTTCTATTACTTCTGCAAGCTTCCAACCTAGATTCTTACCGATGTTAATAGCATGTACTAAAACCAGATTATATTTCTTATTATAATGCAGTGAAACCGGTTCAATGACCTTATTCTGATGAATAGCAATCATAGCTGGAATTTCGTCCATTTCAATGATACCTATTTTTTCTGTGTCTAAATGATCCATTAAAAATTCAATAGCAATGGTGCCAATCAATCCGAATCCTGGAAATCCTTCAACAATAGTAACATTCTTTGGTTTTTTGCTAAGAACTAATTTCATCAACATCACCTTTTTTTGTAATATAGCATAGATTCCGGTGTTGTTTTTAAGTTTTTCTAAACTCAAACTTAATTACTGCCAGAATTCATTACTTCAAACATATCCTTGCATTTAGCGCGTTCAATTATTCTTCGTTCCCGTTCATTAACTTTTGTTTTTTCAAACTCTGCTGATCCCAAACCAATCGTTGTTTCCAACCCTAGCACATTACAAAAATCTGCTCCACTAAAATTGGCCTGTGTTAGTTGAGCATAGTTGAACCTTGCATTTTGAAAACTTGCTCCATGGAACTGTCCTTTCTGTAGATATGCTCTGCGGAAACTAGCGGAATTAAAATCACAGCTGGCAAAGCTTACCAGATAATTTGTTGCCTTTCTTACGATAATCTGAACATCATCAAAAATAGTGTTTCCAAATTGAGAATATGTTATAGTGCAACCACTGAAAGTAGAACCATAAAAATCAGCATTATCTGCCCGCACATGATTTAGAATTGCTCCGCCCAAATCAAAATTAGCATGATGAAACTCTGAGTTTCTTAGATCAAGAGGATCATGATAAAACCAATTATGTCTTCTTAGATAAGCCTTCAGCGTTCTTAAGATTTCTTTATCTTTAGAAAAATCAAAGCCTTCCTCAAGTTTTATGTGCGAAAAATCGCGCTCATTCTGAATAACTATTTTTGCTACAAGTTCCAGCCCGGATAATAGTACCTTCTGTTCAGCCATATCTATCTTTTATCTCCCCTCTTTATAAAAACTATGACTAATATTTTTATAGTCCAGAAGCTCCCGATAAATAATATGGAACCTACAAAAACCCAGCGCCTGATTCTCTTTGCCTTAGGACAATTTTATACTGCTCTTAATCAACCTTTAGTGCAAAAACTGGTGCAGGTAAGAACTTCAAAAATTGCCTTCATAGAACACTTGCTGCGAGCTAAGCTTATATCCAAACAAGAGCGAGCATTATACAAAAATCTAGAAACTTTAGAAAATAAAAAATTGATTTTA
Organism: Candidatus Nanoarchaeia archaeon; assembly: GCA_035291085.1. GTDB lineage: Archaea > Nanobdellota > Nanobdellia > Woesearchaeales > GW2011-AR9 > JACPIL01. Next base: position 9,240 of record DATDTA010000127.1, read on the forward strand.
TATGAGAACAGGATGATCATGTTTACCGAGTTTGGATTGAAAGAATTAGAGAAGATCAACAAAGAAATTCAACAGTTCGTTGATTTAGAAAAATATTTTCAAGATGAAAAACCAAAAGGAAAATTGCAGACCATGATTAGGAGTTAACTCTGGGAGAAAGTTTTTATATTGTAGCAGTTTATATTTGTTCAATGAGCACAAATTTAAAAAAAGTGTTTGATCTACCTTTGCCTTCTAACTTGTATGATAGAATCAGCGAAGTAGAAATTCTCCTAGAAACACTGAATTGGATAAACAGGGAAAAGCAAAGACGTCTGGTCTTAGCACAAGTTAATCTTATCTCATTAGAATTAAAACGTCATGAAAGTGCGGGAAGCGTCTCACCTCGCCTTAAAAGGCGAGGCTTACAAAGAGATGCTTTCTGATCCCAGCACTTTGTGACATAAAAGGGCTGATACTCCGCACTAAAGTGCGGAGCTATCGTCCTTTTAATGTATCATCGGCGGGCTAGAAGCGAGAGGATCAGCATCAGCAAGTGATATCGCTAAAATCCAAGTTTTAAACAATAACCTTACTATTTTCAAGAATAATGTCATGAATAGGCGGGAAATCGTCTCACCATGGACTAAAGTCCGTGGCTTGAAAAAGAGACGATTTCTTAACCCCGCCTATTGTGACATAAATAGGCTAGAAAGCCATTCATCCCCATCTTAAAAGACGAGGCTTTCTGGCCTATTTAATGTAATTAATGCTTTCTCTACTTTCACGAGAAGTGAAGTAACGGAGGTATTGCGGGAAAGATTGGAAAAAGAATTTAGCCAGTGGAGCACAGAACTTACTGCAGTTCTTTCCAAATTAAGCCAAAAAATAAAAAAGGTGCAATTGAGTTATAATTAAATAATTAGAATTTGATTTAAGTTAATTGATCAGCAAACTTCTACCAGTCATCTCTCTCGGTTTCTGTATTCCCATCACTTTCAATACCGTAGGCGCAAGATCTGCTAAACCACCATTTCGCAATTTTCCTTTCCCACGAACAACAATCAATGGGACCTTATTAGTAGTATGCGAGGTGATATATTTTCCTTCCATCTCTTCGCAGTTGCCATGATCAGCAGTGATAAAGACTATACCTGGAAATTCTTTGACAATTCTTCCTATTTCTCGGTCGATGGCTTCCACTGCCTTTACCGTTGCTTTGATGTTTCCGGTATGGCCGACCATGTCGGCATTGGCAAAATTAACCACGAAGAAATCATGTTCTGGTGTATTTTCAAATAATACGCCAGTAATTTCCTTTATCTTCATCTCAGGAGCTTCATCATAAGTTTTTATGTTTTTCAGGCTCTGAATATGAATCCTTTTCTCGTGTGGGAAAACACATTCGCATAAGCCGTTGAAGAAATAAGTAACATGCGCCCATTTTTCTGTTTCCGCAATGCGCAGCTGTGAAATTCCTTTCTTAGATATAACTTCGCCCAGCGTCTTCTTTGGAATAACAGGTAGAAAGGCAACCGGAATTTTTACTAGAGAATCATATTGCGTGAGAGAAACAAACTTTAAATCGATGATTTTTTTGCGTTGAAATTCCTTGAATTTTCCCCAGACAAAAGCGCGAGTTAATTCTCGCGCGCGGTCAGACCTAAAATTGAAAAAGATAACCGAATCATGTTCTTCAACAACACATTTGTTAGTTAATATTGTAGGTTTGACAAATTCGTCTGTTTCTCCTAGCGCATAAGCATGTTTCAATGCTTTTATCGGATCAGTTATACCTTTTCTTCCAACACAGTCAACCATGCACTCATACGCCTTATGCTCTCGGCCCCAGCGGTTGTCCCGGTCCATGGCGTAGAATCTGCCCATCATGGTGGCAATTGTTCCTAGACCAGTTACTTTTATTTTCCGCTGCAGTCGCCGAAGATACTTTTCTGCAGATTTTGGCGCAGTATCGCGGCCATCGAGAAAGAGGTGAAGATAAACTTCTTTCAAATCATATTTTTTTGCCATTTCTAACAAGGCAAATAGATGAGCAATATGAGAATGTACTCCTGCATCACTTAGCAGCCCCATTAAGTGCAATTTTGTTTTATTTTTCTTTGAATGATGGATCGCTTCCAGCAAAGCTTTATTTTTGAAAAAGGACTTATTTTTTATTGCCTTATCTACACGCATCAGATCTGTATCAAGAACTCTTCCTGCACCCAGAGTAAGATGCCCAACTTCAGAATTCCCGATAAAACCTTTTGGTAAGCCCACTGCTTTTCCCGAAGCCTGAAGAAGAGTATGGGGATGTTTTTTTATTAAGCTATTAAGGGCAGGTGTTTTTGCTTGTCCGACGGCATTTCCTTTTTTTTCTTTTCTATGTCCCCAGCCGTCTAAAATCAGGAGCATCACTTTTTGCATAGATAAGGGATTCTTTTAAAATAGATAAAGGTTACGAACTCAATCCAGCCAAAATCCTTATAAATAACCCTCATTTCAAGCTTAAAGTTACGCACTTAATCAAAATAATATTCAATATGGTGATCTAAATTATGGCAAAACAAGTTGTTGAAACAATGGTTGAAGGCGGTAAAGCTACTGCTGCGCCCCCCCTTGGACCAGCTTTAGGACCTACCGGGCTCAATATTGGCCAGGTAGTGATGGAAATTAACAAGAAAACTGCTGACCTTAGAGGGATGCAGGTGCCAGTTAAGGTTATTGTTGATACTGAAACCAAGACCTTTACAATTGAAATTGGAACTCCTCCGGCTTCAGCTCTTATCAAAAAAGAAGCAGGCATCGAAAAAGGAGCAGGAAATCCCCTTACCGATAAAGTTGCTGACCTTAAGATCGAGCAGATCATCAAGATCGCTAAAACTAAGCAAGATTCTCTTTTAGGAGCTACCATGAAGGCCAAAGTGCGAGAAATCGTTGGTACTTGCCAATCAATGGGTATCCTAGTCGAAGGAATGACTATCCCAGAGGTTCTTGAAGCTATTGCAAACGGTCAATTTGACAAGGAAATCGCTTCCGGGAAGACTGAACTTACCGAAGAAGAAAAGCAGGAACAGGAAGCAGAAAAGAAACGCTTGCAAGAGGAAATCGAGAAGCGACGTGCAGAGTTTGAAGCAAAAGCAAAGGAAATCCTCAAGCTCTTTGAAGCTGATCCTAAGAAAGCTAAGAAAGCCATGGTCGATGCTGGTATTCCACAGCAGATCATCAAAGAGTTTGCTCCGGTAGAAGAGAAGAAGGAAGCAGCTCCTGGCGCTAAGAAGTAGAATTTTTAGCTTTTTGTTTTTTTCTTTTAATTATAGAGAACTTTGAAAAAAGGAATTTTCGCAAAATTTATTTACATTCAATGTGAAAATTACGCCTATTTCAAAGTCTCTTAGAGAACTTTGCCAAGAAAAAGTGAATTATGCAAAGTTCTCTATATTTTACTTTTCATTTTGTAAAAAAGTAGTCTTTACCACTTATTCTTCAGAAAGTTATATCAATCAAATTCAAAAATAAACTAGATATGGAAAAAGAAATCTCGTGCGGATTTGTATTATACACAAAATCACCCGAAATATTGTTTTTATTACTAAAGCATCCCAACCAAGGAGAATGGGAATTTCCAAAAGGACACCAAGAAAACTCAGAAACTTATTATGAAACTGCAAAACGGGAACTGATTGAAGAAGTAAACCTCGATGCAGATAAAGACATTACTCTCGCAAAGAAAAATGAGCAGTTAAAGAGTTTTACTTACGAGTATAGATCCCCTTCTGGCTCTTTACGTAAAATGGTGTTGTTTGTTGGTCTGTGCAACAAAAACCCTATTATTTCTTCTGAACATAGAGGATTTGCTTGGTTTACATTTGAAGAAGCGAAGAAATTGTTAAAATATCCTGAAGTTCGTGGTTGTTTAGAGGAAATCTACCATTTTGTGAGAATAGATTCACTGTAAATATAGCTAATGTGTTAAATAATCGACTATTTCTACACACATTTGCTATTAGTAATTGTGAACAATATTCGAAAATAATTCACAATTACTATAACTACCTTCTTAACTTATCCAATTCATCTATCTCTGCCTTCTTTATTTCCAGCAAAGTCTGAGATAACTTCTCTAGCAATACACCAACATTCTTGGTTTTCTGTAACTGCTTCACTAAGAGCGCAATAATGATCACAGATTCAATCAAAAGAATAAAGATAACCACGCCAAAAAGTAGGATTATTTCCACTAACGGGATATCTACGCCAAAGACTAACATTCTTTCACCTTGTGTGATACAAAACTCGCGACTTAAAAAAGCTTTCTGAAATCTTTTCTATTCTTGTTCTATTTCAAAAATATTTTCAGCAACAAGTTCGTTATTTTTATCATACACCTTACCAACAACTTCATAATCTCCTTTTATTTTTGAAGCATCATACTGCACCGCCAACAATGCTCCTCGCTGCAAATCTACATCATAGGGCCCATATAATTCACTGAAGATGCTTCTTGAATTTTGTGCGAAAAAGAAAGGTAATTTGACTTTCAAGGGCAGGGCTTGATTAAGCTGGCTTGCTTTTTTTATATTGATATTCATCTCAACAGTAAATCTCTTGGTTCCAGCACCTAACTGGGGGGCAACGATGACATAAAAATCCAATTTTTTCGTAACAGGATCTACATCAACTGCTGTTCCGGTAACGATCTCCTGTTGGCTAAGCAAATCCTTAACTAAAACTTCTTGCCCTCCTGCAGAGAAAACAATTCTCGGCGGATTTTTTCGATCTAGTCTGAGTCCCTGCCGAATTTTTATAACCCTATTGACGGTCTGACCAGGGCCTACTTCAATGACCTCCAGTTCGGGAGCATTGATAATTGCATCTTTAAGCAAGGTGCCAGAGATGTGTTTACCGGTGATCTGCAAGGGTGAAGCTATGGCCGCTCCCGTCAGCGAAGTTGGAAAAAGATAGGAAACTTTTGTTTTATAGACTTGTAACACTTCTACATTTTCCAACAATTTCTGAATTTCCAATTCTTCCTGTGCTGCTACTTCGTCAGTAATTCCCTGTTGTGAGAGCAGCGTTTTAATTTTTGTAAGAACTTGCTCTTCATTTTCCATGGTAAGATCTGGCTCCTCAAGAAGACCAGATAGAACCAATTTTTGATCTACTAAAGTATTTTTTATTGTTAACAAATACTCTTTCTGCAGCGTCAAAGGAAGTCCGGCAACTTGTTCTTCACTAATGGAAGTGATACTCGTTGTAACTAAGCCTTCCATTATAGCTGCAGCAACTTCTTCTGCAGAAGCAGTTTCTCCAACAGAAACATCTTGAGGTGGTGACGGAGCAGGTGCTGCTTCTGGTTCGGACTCCGGAGCCGGAGAAGGTGTTGATTCTGGCGAAGAATCTGCTGGTCCTGCTCCCCCAGGAATAGGTACGGGGATATTATCGATAGTAACGGTTATACTCTTTGTATTATTAAGATTGCCAAGAGTATCATTAGCAAAGACAGTTATTATTGTTTGAGAATCCTCAGTTAAGGTTGTTGTATCAACGCTAACATTCCAAAAACCGCTGGTATTGCTTGCGGTCAGATTAAATATAGTTACGCCATCGTTAAATTGAAAAATTACCGTATTTACAACGGTCGTGGCATCACGCACCGTAGCATTAAACACCTGGATGCCATCAAGTATTGCGTTATTTTCTGGTTCGGTGATGCTTACGGTCGGCGGAGTAGTATCGACGGTAAAACTGAGATTGGTAACGCTGTTGTTCATATTTCCAAGCGTATCATTTCCATAGACGCGGATGAAATATACTGCATCAGTTAAGGTAGCAAGGCTTAGATTCTGAGTCCAGAAACTGCCCAGCTTTATGGTGGTGAGATTGAACTCAGAATTATTGGCGGTATTAAATATTCCAAACTGAACATCAGTAACTGTAGTAAGAGTATCATTGAGAGTGACATTGATCTGGATTACTCCAGAGTTAGTGTGATTTGAATTATTGGTGGCAGAATCATTGGTGAAGAAGGTAGATACGTTTGGTGGAGTGGAATCGATGATAAAGCTTAGATTAGCCACACTATTGTTTACATTACCGACAGTATCATTGGCATAAACCTGAATTCTGTATACACCATCACTTAAAGTTGACATACTTAAGTTTACAGTCCACCAGTAATCTACCTGATTGAGAGTGACGTTGAAACCGGTCGAGTTTTTGGAATTAGTAAGGCCGAGGATGACTGATTTCCCATAGGTAGTGGTGTCATTGATGCTTACGTTGATCTGCAATCCGCCGCGATTAGAGAAGTTAGCGGTAAAGTTGCTGGTACTGTTGTATCTAAAGATGGAGATGTTAGGTGGAACAGTATCAACGGTAAAACTGAGATTTTTTACGCTGTTGTTGATATTTCCTAAAGTGTCATTTCCATAAACACGAATAGTGTACACTGCATCGGTTAACGTCGCAAGACTTAAATTCTGAGTCCAGAAACTACCTAGCTTGATGGTGGTGAGGTTAAATTCTGAATTGTTTCGTGGATTGAAAATACCGAATCGCACATGGGTGACGGTAGTAAGAGTATCGTTGAGCGTAGCATTGATCTGGATGACTCCGGAATTAGTAAAGTTGCTGTTATTGATAGGAGTAGTATTGGTGATAAAAAGAGATACGTTTGGAGGAGTGGTATCCACTCTAAAACTCAGATTTCCAACCGTAAAATTTCTATTTCCAAGAGTATCATCAGCGTAGAACGTAATATTATATTCTCCATCAGATAAGGTTGCTAAACTCAAATTAACTATCCAGAAACTGCCCACCTTCACTGGTGTGGTATTAAACTGAGTGGCATTCTTACTGTTAGTCAAGCCGAAGGCGACCGTGGTAACAGTAGTCAACGTATCATTAAAGGTAGCATTAATCATGATCATGCCAGTTTTGGTAAAGTTGCTAGCGTACGAACTGTTTTGGTTAAGGAAGACGACAGAAACATTAGGAGGAGTCGTATCAACGATAAAGCTTAGATTAGCGACGCTATTGTTTACGTTGTCAACGGTATCATTGGCATAAACCTGAATTCTATATAACCCATCACTTAAAGTTGACATACTAAGGTTTACTGTCCACCAATAATCAACTTGGTTGAGAGTAACGTTAAATCCGGTGGTGTTTCTGGAATGAGTCAGCCCGAGGATAACTGATTTTCCATAGGTGGTGCTATCATTGATACTTACATTAATCTGCAATCCGCCACGGTTGGAGAAGTTAGCAGTAAAGTTGCTGGTACTGTTATACCTGAAGATGGAAATGTTGGGCGGAGTGCGGTCGATGGTGAAATTGATAAATTCACTGTTATTGACATTATTCAAAGAATCGTTTGCAAACACTCTCACACCATGAGTTCCATCATCTAAGAGGGCAAGATCAATAGTTACATAATAAACATCACCGACCAATTGCTGCGCGGTAAGGTTAAAAGGATTGGTTTTATTAGTGAATTGGAAAAAAATACTGCTTAAAGAAGAATGATCGTCTGTAATTGTAGCGTTAAACATTTTAGTAGTACTAAACTTTGTACTGAGATTGATATTGTTAGCAGGATTAAGATTGGTAACGTTTGGGGGATCATTTTCTTCAGTAGTATAATTACTGAAAGAAGTAACGTTGGCAAATAAGGTGCTTGATGAGGCATAATATGAAATATTACATTTAAATGCAAGATCGCCGGTTTGATTATCGCAGCGCACTCCATTTTTTAACAAATCCGGCTGGACGCGGTAGTTTAACTGTCTTAATTCGATACGCGCTGAGCCATTCAATTTGTTATAGATATTGTTGGTCTGATCAGTCAATCCCACCGTATTTTGTGTGATAAAGACAGTCGGAGAAGTAGCATTGATAGAAATATTGATACCGTGGGTAAGATTAGTATTAGTCCAATTAATATAGCCGAAAGAGGTATTGAAAATAATAGTATTTACAGCGCCGCCTTTGTGTAAAAAAGTAACTCGGTTGTCTTCGGCTACCCTCCATCGCGTTTGGATATTGTAAAAGACATTATTCACCGCGTTTGGATTTGTTCCATTCATAAGAAAAGCAGAGACACCAACCTGAGCACTTCCGGTCCCGGTGGTAATATTGACCCAGGAAATGTTATTGTTGCCGGATTTCTCCAAAATAATACCCCAGCCGCCAGCTGCAGAGATATTCGCTCCCTCAATAGAACTATTGCTGACGTTCTTAAAATAAATTGCATACGCGTCGTCTTGAGCCCCTTTGACGAATCTAAAACCGCAGTTTCTGATATGAATTCCATTCCGGTTAGTGGCATTAATACCTGCGCACCCGCCATCAGTGCTACCACAGGTACTACCATAGTTTATTGTAAATCCCTGACAATCAAGGGTAATATCATTAGCTTTGATAGTAAAACACGTATTAGTAGCCGAAACGCTTTCTGTAAGCCTATACTCCCCATTAGTTAATTCCTGACAGCTAGAAATGTCGCCTTGAGGCTTTAATACAGCCGTAGTAAGCCCTTCCTCATCTGTTGATGGAGCCAATAGATCTACGCTAATTTCAGTGTCATTCGTTGAAGAATTAGTCTGAAGCTGATCATCTACGTCCAAACTGCTTTCTGAAACGACTGCTCCAGTAATTCCTACGCTATCAGTTGCCGTAAAAAATAAAGCTGCGCCTGCTGCAAGAACCAAGCCGATGGCTAGTAAAACACCTACTTCACCCTTTTTTCCAAAGTACATCTCTAGACTTGAAGAAAGCCTTATGATTTATTAATATTTGGTCGAGAAGATTTATAAATAAACAGAGTTGTTACTAGTTGATGACGATAGAAAAACTGGTAAAAACGATCATACCTACCCTTGGAATAGTACTTACAACTAGTCTAACCGCTAACGCTCAATCCAATAACGATGATGTCGATGAAGACACCCTTATTGTCGCTCCTGATCCAGCTGGTAGAGCAGCTGTTCTGGGAATCAATATGGGGATAAATGGCTTAGTTTGTGGTATTACAGCTGCTGTTGAAGAACGAAATATCCTCCACGATGCTGGAAAATGCATGGCTGGCGGAGCAATTCAATATGCTGGCATGGAAATGGCTATGCACGATGCTCCAGTCTTACCGGGGATAGGTCTTCGTGTAGTTGAGACAGGCACTTCGATCGTTGAAAATACTCTGGCTGGAAGGGAGCCATTTGAATATCTTCATTATAGCTTAGCGCCAGTTTTTCCCGGCTTATTGCAGATTGATACTAAGAATCAAGAATTAGATTTCTATTGGAATATCATGCCCTGGGTTGGACTTACCTACAATGCGGCTGAAGGAAATGATTTCGACATTCTTCAGTCTTTATCATACCAAATTTACGTATTTGATGCTAAAAAGGATGACTTTGGCCGTGTTGGCGCAACTTTTGGAAATATTATGAATTATAATCACGACAAACCCAATAATGTAGCTGCTCATGAATTTGCTCATGTGCTTCAATACACGCGGATGCGGCCAGCGCAACAATTAATACCTCAACAAGTGGATTTTGTGGAAAAAATACTTCACCTGCGCTTAGGAGAGGATATTGCTGCTTACTCTTTTTGGGCTGCTAAAGACATCGGCTGTATTGCACGTGATTGGGAACCACTCTGTGAAAGGCGTTGGTGGAATCTCTTAGAGGCAGAAGCCTACACTATGGAAACTGCCAATGAGCAATACAAACCAGAGACTCTTAGAAGAAAAAAATAATAATTTAAAAACTTCTCTTTTAATTATTCTCACTCAACTGCCACCTTTCTGACTTTTCTCACATTAAATAACCAGAAAGCCATTGGCTTCAGCCAATGGATGAATGGCTCTGGTTATTTATGTCACAAAGTGCGGGGATTAGAAAGCGCTTTTTTACAAGCCTCGTGCTTTAGCACGAGGTGAAGCACTTTCCCGCACTTTCATGACAACTATATTTACAACCATCATAAATCCAGCTGCTGCCATTATCCACAACCAATCCAGCGCTTCTAGGGGAACAACATTAAATTTGTCAGCAAGATATGGAACATAGAGGATAGCAACTTGAAGTAAGAGAGATACTCCTACCGCGCTTACTAAAAATAAATTTGAAAATAGCTTTACCCGATATTGTGAACGGATCATATGCAGCCTTGCCAACTCAAAAACAACCAAGGCGGTAAAGACCATAGTCTGCGCTTTCAATGAATCTTTATACAGCCAAAACAAAAGTAAAACCACCAAGGCCATTATGAATCCTAGGACTACAATAGTAAATATCATTTCCTTGGTAATGATATGCTCCTTGGCTGGCCGCGGCTTTCGCTTCATTATTCCTTCTGCAAAAGGATCAACACCCAACGCAATTGCCGGAAGCCCGTCTGTAACCAAATTAATCCATAGAATATGAATAGGTGTAAGCGGCAAGCCTAAACCAAAAAACGGCGCTAAGATGAGCATCGCTAAAAAAATGACCAGCACTTCCGCAAAATTACTAGACAACAAATAGTTGACAAATTTTCTGATATTGTCATAAATACCTCTTCCTTCTTCGATGGCATTCACAATTGACGTAAAATTATCGTCAGTAAGAATCATATCAGAGGCTTCTTTTGCTACATCTGTTCCTGTAACCCCCATGGCCACGCCGATATCTGCTTTTTTCAAAGCTGGCGCATCATTGATACCATCACCAGTAACTGCAACAACATAGCCTTTTCTTTTTAATGCCGAGACAATTTTTAATTTATGCTCAGGATTAACTCTGGCAAAGACGTTTATTTTTCCGATATCTTTATCCAAATCTCCAAGTTCATCTAAATCTTCCCCGGTAACTACTCCTCCGCCAATGCCAAGCTGTTCGGCAATCGCTTTGGCAGTGCTACTGTGGTCACCAGTTATCATGATCACTCTGATTCCTGCTTCCTTACATTTTTTTATTGCTTCCTTAACCTCTGCTCGAGGAGGATCAATCATAGCCTGCAAACCGACAAAAATCAGATCTTTTTCTGCATCATCTTTTTTACTCACCTCTGATTTGTATGCAAACCCCAACACTCGTAATGCTTTACTGGCAAAATGTTCATTATATTCAAGAATTTCTTTTTTCTTATGCCGATCTAGACGATATACTTTTCCGTTAACCAGAATTTTATTGCAAAGTTCTAAAACAACATCAGGAGCTCCTTTTGTATACGAAACCAGGCCATTTTTACTCTTATGAATAGTAGTCATCATTTTTCGTTCAGAAGTAAAAGGAATTTCATCTACTCGAGGTTCTGAACGTTCTAAATCCTTACGCTTTAAAGCAGCTTTTTCTGCTGAAACCAGCAATGCTGCTTCGGTTGGATCACCGATAACATTATTTTTTGTAACTGCATCAAATTCTGCATCATTACACAATGCTCCAACCCTGAGTAACATGGCAACATCGTCTGATTCAATCTCCTCTTTTTCTAGAAGAAAAGTTCCTTTTGATTCATACCCAGAACCAGTCAGGTCATATATTTTATCATTAGCCCAGATTTTTGTAACCGTCATCTCATTATGAGTCAAAGTTCCAGTTTTATCGGTGCAGATGACATTCACACTTCCTAACGTTTCCACGGAAGGCAATTTTCTGATTAGTGCCTGCCGCTTGGCCATTCGCTGCACACCATGAGCTAGGGAAATAGTAATAATGGCTGGCAGTCCTTCTGGAATAGCAGCAACTGCTAAAGCCAAAGCAGTAAGAAACATCACTGAAACCTCCACACCAGAAATAATGCCAGTAACAAAAATTATGGCTGCAACCAAGACCACGGCAATACTAAGATATTTGCCTAAATCCTGCAGCTTCTTTTGTAAAGGAGTCATTTTTTCATGCGCTTCTTTGATAAGGTGAGCTATTTTTCCGACTTCTGTCCTCATACCGGTTGCGATAACTACTGCCTTCCCTCTCCCATCAGTCACAATTGTTGAAGCATAGATCATATTTTTTCTGTCAGCCAGAGCAGTGTGTTCCGCCACTACAGCAGCTGTTTTCCGTTCTGCTTGTGATTCACCAGTAAGTGAAGCTTCTGCAACTGCAAGATCATGAACTTCAAGCAATCGCGCATCTGCAGGAGTCTTATCGCCGCTTTTGAGCAGGATTATATCGCCCGGAACCAGATACTTACTATCAATTATTGTTTCCTTACCATCACGTAAGACTGTTGCTTTTGGCGCTGTCATTTTTTGCAATGCCTGCAATGCTTTCTCTGCACGCTCCTCTTGAAAAAACCCCAGCAAGGCATTGATAACAATTATTATTCCTATGACTATCGCATCAGCACTTTCACCAAGAAAAAGAGAAATTGCTAATGCAGCAATAAGAATAAGCACTAAAGGACTAGAGAACTGCCGCAGCATAATCTTAAGATAATGTACTTTTTCTTTGGTCTGAAGCTCATTAAATCCATAAGAATGCAATCTTCTTTCAGCTTCGCTGCTAGTAAGACCATTTTCAGAGGAGTTCAGATTCTTAAAAATGTTTTCTACCGACTGCGCATGCGCATTTACAATATTCTCAGAACCTTTCATCATATCCTCTTTTTATATCTAAGAGCAGAATTAATTTAAAAAGATTTAGCTTTTATTTTAGAGAACTTTGAAAAATAGGGATTTTGCTAATTGTGTACTTGTTTTGGGGCAAAATCCCGGCCATTTCAAAGGTTGCCCAAAGCAACCTCGGAACAACAGTGACAGAGTCTCTTAGAGAAGTTTTATGGATTATTCAAACTTCTCTTTAAAAGGCGACAAGCAGATCGTTCATATTTCAGGACATCAAGGGCTTGATATTCATGTAGGAACTGCTTCTCCCAGCCACTGGTGAGTACAGTAGCAAGTTCCGGATCAGGAATTGGCAAACTACAAATAATCTTTCCTTCAACTTTTGCTGCAAAAAAAGTGTTAGCAGTTCCCGTAGTTTTATTGATTCCTATTGTAGTATCTCTTATCCGATCATGAAATATTTTAGTATAATCAACCGCGTTATCCACAGTCCAAGTCTTAGTCTCTCTTCCAATTTCATTATCATCATCGTCATAATGAATTATATCCATGCCGGTTTCAAATGGTTCTATAGCAACAGAAACTGTTAAAGAAGGAAGATACAATTCGGGTGTTGGGGTATTCCTCCCATAAAAATACTCCTGCAACATTCTAAGAACTAACCCACCTTCTATCGCTACTTGCTCATTGCTTCTGTAGATTACTGTTTTATTATCTTTCTCTGCACGCAGTTCAAAGGCGCCATCTTCAAGAAGCGTATAGTCTACGCTTTGATATTGTGGAGTTCCCCTCCTGAAGCACGAAAGTATTGTTTCTAATAATCCCATATTTGTCCAAACATCATCCAAAATACGCTGCTTTTTCTTGAAT
>DATDTA010000128.1:0-6343 GCA_035291085.1 Candidatus Nanoarchaeia archaeon
CTGCTTTCTTAAAGCTTTAACCAATAAGAATGAGAATATTCTTGTTTTTGAAAAACACTGCGGTGTTTTTAAGCGCATTCACCAGCAGGTCTTCCGCCAAATATCAAAAAGCTACAGACCTGCCGTACTCTGCGCGGAGAATAGTACCGATTCTAAGAGTATAGTTTCATATCAACAGTCTTTATATACTTCAGTTGTTTCTTTTTTTACGATAGATGTTGAAAAAGAGGTGATAGATCTTTTATGTCTAAATCTACTGCTACAAAAATTTCTTTTAAAGGACAAGCGAAGTGCAAGAAACTAGATTCGTTCTTTGGTGAAATGAAAGAGGAAGAAAAAAAAGAGAAAGAATGAATGGATTTACCTTAAATGTTGCTGATAAAATTCTCTGGCTTGCTGTTGTGAATGCTCAATGCTGACACCAGCATCCATATATACGATTGAAACTCCTAATGAAGCAAAGAGATGTTTGAATTCGTCGCTTTCAAAACGTGGTTTAAGTTTGAGCTGAAAAGCCAAGTTTTCAAATTTACAGTTATCATTTTTATCACGCCCTTTACTGCGTTGCACTGCTTCTTCTACATCGGTAATCGTGGGAATAACCAAGAGATTCATAGGATAACCAGCACAGAAAGAATTTCCTGGAATGGCCATGATATCAGCGATGCTGAAATCTGTTCCTTGATCCAGAGCGCTTTGCCGTTGATAGGTTACTGAAGAAGAAAAAGATCTGCTTTGATAGATGTCAATTCCTCGTTCGAGTGCAAGGAGCAAGAGCTGCTCATAGAGAATATGCCTATCTAGAGCATATGCTTCGGCTACTGCCTGCGGAGAGTAAGAACGATCATTTTTAGCGATCAATTCGTTTCGGATATATCTTCCAGTTCCACAGAAGGTTGGTTCGGAAGTAACAAGAACATCGGCGTTGCCTACATCGGCTGGTGAGGGATGAAAGTCATGACTCTTCCAGAATTTATGAACATCAAATACTCTTCTTCCATCTGTCTGTGCTTCTTCAACAAAAGTATCCAGAAAAACACCTTTTCCTACACCGTCTAACCCATCAACAACAACAAATCTACCTCTTTTCATCATTCCACCTCTTCAGCAGGGATTTTGTAATAGTATAAAAATTATTTGTATTGTCAAATGTAAGTAATCAAGAATGAAAATCTATTTAAGAGAGCATCTTTGGTTTGTTTTTATGTCGAAATATGTTTCTATGAAAGAAGTCCCTTCAGAGATACTAGCAAAGCTGGGAAAATATTTTACTAATGTCGGCGGAACAACATTTGCCATTCAAGGATTACCTTCAGAATTGACTGGCGCATTATTAGCCAGATATTCAAGAGTAAAAACAGGGATACAGCTAACACTGGTCAATGAATTCTTAGATGAAAACGGCGAACCTTCTGCACAGAAAGGATCAGAATTAATGGATCGAGTATTAAATTCTTTTGGTGATGAGTCCGTTGGCGAATTAGAAGGAGCTCATGTTGGGCTGGAAGATGTTTCACAACTTCTCACTAAGGAAATTGAAGATCGAAGGATTGGTGGATCACCAATAGAACAATCGACCAGATATGTAGTGTATGATCAAAGAGATGAACAAGGGAAATGGAGATACTTGCGCCCAAGGGAAATTATGGAATCCGGTTTAGGGAAACAATATGGACAAGTAAACGATAGAGCATTTGAAGTGTATAGTGAAGGGGTAGGACTTTTACGGGATTATTTCAAGCAACAGTTTCCACGGGATAAGTTTCAAATCGAGGTAAAAAGAGACGGAAAGAAAATAAAAGTATATGAGATGGATTTACATAATGACGATGAAAGAAAAGCTTTCAGAGATGGTTACAATTTCACCATCCGCTGCGCAGCACTTGATGTGGGAAGATGTGTTTTACCTTCATCTACGCTAACTCATATGGGTGTATTAGGGAATGGTAGATATTTTACTAATTTACTTAATCATCTCAAGAGCGGTGAACTCGCAGAGGCTCGAGAGAGAGCAGAAGCATTGGAAGTAGAATTGAATAAAGTTATTCCGACCTATATTAAACGAAATCAAGCTAATCCAAAAAAGGCAGACATCAATCAGAATATGAAATCATTAGCTGCTGAATTATTTAGGGGCCAAACCCCTTCTGATAATAAAGTAACGCTGCTCTCAGATGATTATTCCCATCTTACCCAAGTTGTTGCCGCCTGCTTATTTCCGTACACTAATCTTTCTTTAGCGCAAATATCAGGAATAGTTACCCTCTTATCTAAAGATAAAAGGGTAGAAATCCTCAAAACATACCGCGGAGATAGGAAAGATCGGCGTGATAGAACTGGCAGAGGCTTTGAAGCAGGATATCCACTCACATTTGATTTAATTGGCGGCTTTGCAGAATACCGAGACCTAGAACGGCATAGAATGCTGACTCAGCAACGACAAGGCCTGACCACAGATTACGGATTTATTATCCCTCCAGAAATGCTGGAAGTAAAATTAGAAGATAAAGTGCGGGATGTAGAAGCGAGGATGCGTTCATTAAATCAAGATTTACGGCATGCTGGATTAGATGAAGCCGCACAATATGCAACATTGTTTAACCACCGATTACGCTTTATGATGGGAATGAATTTGCGGGAATTGCAACATTTAGGTGAATTGCGCACCCAAAAGGCGGGACATTTCAGTTATCGAAGTATGGTTATGGAAATGGTTAGGCAAGTACATGCTCGAGATTCATGGGTTGAAGAAGCTGGAGCATTGGGGCTTGTCGATTTCTCTGATCCGGATAATAAAATTGCACGGGCAAATGAACAATCGAGGATTGCTGGAAAGAATCTCGCAGCCGGCATTGATGGAAGCACGGATTTAAAATAGTTAGATTATCTTATCGTGAACTTATTTCTCCTTTCATTTCCAAATACTTTTTGGTGCTAAAAGGGTAATGCTTGGCACTTTGCATCTGGGAATTTATTAACATATTTTGCTGTTCCCCCCATTCCTTATCGGTATGTTCTTTCATATATTGAGCCCAGTATTCTACAAAAAACAAGCGCGATTCTTTATTATCCTGCGAAACTTTGAGCTTAGCCATATTCCTCCCTGATTAATTCTTTATACTTTTTAATCTTTTCCTTGTCAAGGTGCTCCTTGAAAAATTCTTCCAAATGTCTGGCATCTTCTAAATCTTTATCGGAGCCCAAATAGTATTTCTTAAAGGCAATTTGTTTTTCCAAAGAAGAAATTTTAATAATTCCTTCTTCTGTTTCCACTTCTATAAAATCAGCAAACGCATCCAAATCTAATCTTGTTTTTGGAAACTTTACTTCAAGATTAGGGATGGTTTGTCCTTTTACCGCAAATCTGATAGCGATATTATCTTTCAAATAACTGTATACTTCATCATCACTTTCTGCATTGAGACACAAGAAAACAAACAACGATTTGTTTTCTGTGCAGAAGGAAATGCTTCCTTCTTGCACCAAAATCCAGCATCTTTTAGTTGGTGGTATAAGATTAAGAATTTTTCTTTTTCTAGTGGTTTGACGAATAAATCAACATCCTCGGTTGCCCGTGATCTTCCTAAAAGGATAGCAACGTATCCGCTTATGATTACATAATCGACATACTTTTCTAAAATTCTGATAAAGCGTAGAACAAACTTATCTAATTCATTAACGGGTTTATGTAGTTTTATTTTTTTTCCACTAATCCATTCCATCATCTAATCAGAAATACACTACTATTAAAATTTATCTCATGACTTCATTACTTCTATCACTTTTTCTCTACTACTTTCTCCCGATGTTATGCGCACGGAAAGCTTATGGTTTTTCTTAAAGAATTTAATCAATTCTGTATTGGCTTTTCCTTTCTCTGGAACAGATTTCAAATATAATTTTAATTTTCCATTTTCTTCTTTTAATTCAGTTCTTCCGGAATGCGGAATAACTCGTACCCCAAGAAGATTATTCTTAATGAATTTACTGAGATCCATGGGAAATAATTTTCAACAGATACAACCTTAACCATGCTAGGTAGATAGAGAACAATATAATGTACAGCACTATCAAAACCCAGGGCGGCGCATAAAGAAGCTGAGTGGAGATTGGCAAAATAACTAAGGGTAAAACCAGAGCGGGAACTAAAGCCAGAAGCAATGCTAACAACATTTTTTTCTTATTCTTGTTAAACTGACTAAATCCTGCTCCGATGGAATTCCAGATTCGATAATTCCTTGCAAAATTATGGTAAATGCTGAAAACAATAGCAATAAAGACTAGAAACAAGTAAAAACTTACAAGATAATTGAGTACTAACCTGATGTTATCAACTGCAGTAGTGTGAGTGAGATAAAACAAGGGGAAAATTTTTACCACTTGGTTAAGGGTAACAAAAAACAAGACTTTTACCATGACTAAGAGAAGCGTAAATAACAACAACGGTATTAGCAAAGACAAATTAAGCACATTCCAGCGCCAGTAGGTTTTTGCTGTTACCGTCTTTCCAAGCAGATGGTTCCAGATAACTGCACGAGAGTATGAAAAGAGAAACAAAAAAATAATTACCATAACGATGGGGGGGATAAAGACCAGGAATAGGGTTCCAGTTGGACTAGGCACTACTGCTGGCAGTTGTCCTGCGCCGAGAACACTAGCTTCCTGCACGATAGCCAGCAAGGCTTGAAGTTTGGTAAGCCACCAACTTGACCCTACATTTAGGATAAGATAGAGCAAAGAAAAGGTAATAGCATCAGCAGCGAAAGTATAACTAAAATCTTTTCCTAATTTAAAGGAATTTGCAAAAGAGGATAGATATTTGTTCATTTTTTTTATTGGTTAGGATGGCCACAAATGTATATAAACATTTCTGAAGGAAAAATTAAAAATGACAAACTATTCTTCTCAATTCTTTATTTAGTTCATCTAAAGGAACAGAGGACCTTTCAGATGGAACTTCTAAGTTGCCTTCTAGAAATCCCTCTATATGGCAGTCTAATTCAGCAATATTTGGGATAACATCTCCTTCTTTTCTTTGAGATTTCAGAGTAATAATCTCTAAGAGTTTGGCAATCACAAAATCAGGAATTATTCCTTCCATCTGCTTTATTGCATCGCTAAAAATTATGGGGGGAACTGTTTTTTTTGTGCGCTACCCACTTAGCATTAATCAAGCCTCTGTACGCATAAAGGTATTTCTTGTAGGTAACTTGATTCACCGTTTTCAGATATTTTTGATAATTATTTCTACATAACGATTTATAGTGATGATAGAGAGATTTTGGGTTAAAATACTCTATTGCAAATTTTTTGAAAACCTCGTTTTGTTTACCATAATACACTATATCGCTCATAAGCCATTCTATTGTTGTAGGATTAGAAACTGAAAGCATTTTAACGTATTTGAAAACATCGAAGCCGGATATATCTATGAAGGCTCCTTTTGGCGGACAGGGCTTGCCTTCTTTGTCGAGGGTTACACCAATAACTTCAATCGGTTCGTCAATTTGGATATACTCGTCCAAGGGCCTTACAAAGACAAACCTAACATCAAAATCGCTATTCTTACTGTCCATCCTCCAAGCCCTGCTCCCATTTTCTACAGCAAAGAGTATTTTTATGTTATGTTCAGCTTCGATATCCCTGCAAATGGCCTTTATTCTTTCCTTCATGATAGTTAAGATAGGTTAATTTTTTTATCTTCAATCAACTTCTTCTTTTTCTTTTCTGATAAGTGCAAAAAATTCCCATCTGAAACAATGGATTTTCCTATCTTCTGCTCCAGTTCTTTCCGCGTATTCTTAGCGATATCTCCTTCTTTAGCAGTATGTCTCAACTCCAGAAATCCTTTTGCATCTTTGGCTATAGTGATGTCGGTTGTCGCTTTTTCGCCAATCATATTTAAGATCAATTCCCAATCATTCATGTGGTCTCGTAGATTCTGATTAGGTTTTAGTACGCCTTTGAACTGTTTGTATTCCTCTACTGTTTTTCCGAAGGTTGCTTTACTAATCTCATTGGTGAGGATGGCAAAATCTTTTTCTTGAGTTACATCTCGCTGTTTCCATTCGTCTGTTAACTCTTGACGTATGGCAATGCCCCTCAGTCGTTTGTCAATCCAATCTTTGGGATAACCTTTAAGTTCATAATATTCTTTAGCCCGGTCTTGAGCTAATTCAGGATTCTCAATCTCTTGAATCCTCTCATAGCCAACTTGAGCTAAACATTGCTTGAATGACTCTGCTTTAGGTGAGGGGATTGATTGAATAATTCGAAACATATTTTTGGTATTAGCGCAGTCCGTTTCTCTGAATTTGCCATCTTCTGCAGGCATTTTCAACTG
>DATDTA010000129.1:0-2200 GCA_035291085.1 Candidatus Nanoarchaeia archaeon
AAAATTACGCCTCAAGTGGCGCTTCTACTTTTTTCTCTTCAGCTTTTGCTTCTGCTTTTTCGGCCTTTGCTTTCTTAGGCTTAGCTTTCTCAACAACTGGAGCTGCCTTCTTAGCCTTCATCTTCTTCGGCCGTTCAGCAAATTTCTTCGGCGTGGTTTCCCAGACCGACAAGCCTTCTTTCTCAAATGCTTTCTTTACATCTGCAGAACTTGCTTTGGATTTGACGCTGACAGTCTTATCTAATGGTTCAAGATGCTTGACGTTGACTTTCTTACGTCTGACATCTCCATCAACAACCACATAACCATTACTCATTGCTTCAACAACCACACAAGTTCTTCCAGCATCTCTGCCAGCAATCTTCACACATAATCGTCCTACTTCGAAAATCATTGTGACGCACCTCGCGCTTGTTGTTTCAAGAGTAATCGTGTGCATGCTGAACAAAGCATTCCACCATAAGGTCGTTCCGGCCTTTTTGCTGTTTTAGGCATATTTCTCATTTTTGCCGGTCTTTCTCGTGGCACTCCAGCTAATTGCTTCTTACAAGAAGCGCAAAGTGCTTTGGAAGGCTTCCGTTCCCGGTAGTGAACCGTAACTCTTCCGCCTGGCGTTCTTACAAATATTTTTCGTAATCGTCCTGACTTGAACATTCCTCGTGGCATAGTGTTTTGACCTCGCTATTGTTTAGAAGCAAATTAGAATGAAATTACTTTCAATCCGAGTTGCCTCAAAGATTCTATCCCGATGGGATACTAGTTCAGAACTAGAGTATTTTATAAAGGTTTCTAAAAATCTAATTTGATTTTTAAGCCCCAGAAATCTTAGATTTCTGTAAGGTTTTGGAAAAGAATGAAAGTCCAAACTCAATACACTTTCAACAGCTTCCTCAAACCCAAACTAAACACGATAGAACAGATGATATATAATCCTAACCAACCAGGTTGCCAGTTAACTAAAGGCACTGTAAACCCGCCTAACGGTTTTAATTTGTTATAATTGATAGTTATCTTCTCGATATCTGAATTCTTGAACATGGAAATAGCTTCTTCATATTTTAGATCTTTGGTGATCAATACTTTTTTCTGTTGTGAAACTTCCCCTGATTTGATAGTAAGCGTATGGTCTCCCTCTGAACTCTTCATGCGCCAACTAATTTCCCCGTTACTTATTGGTTGTTTGGCATCAGATAACAATTCCGTTCCATCATCAGCAACTAATTCAGCGTCACCAGTTACTCCTTTCGCAAAGGTTGCAGTAACACTATAGGTTTCTCCAGGATAAATTGGCTCAAAGGATAAATGCCCAGCCATCCAAGAAAAAATAAGGATGATCGGCAGCATCGTAACCAAAGTTGACTTCAAGGAATGCTTCATGTAATCCATGTTTGCCTTCATCGCTTCCTTCTGTACTTTCATCATTTCTTCAGGATTAGAGCGAAGTTCCTTCAGGCGTTTCTGAAATTCTTTCTGCTGTTCCTTCAGACGTTTCATTTCATTCTGATCCGTCATCAGCTTGTAAACTACAGTAATGATCAAAGAAATGACAAAAGAGACTAAAATGATAAGTAATAGCGGACTGCTATTCAGTAAAGGCTGCAATACCGGATTTAAAACTGGATCTAAAAATGACATAGTAAGAAAAGTCATCCTCTATTTTATAAATATTATGGATTAAGTTCCCTCATTGAGAAACTTTCTTGAGAAACTTTTAAAAACAACCAGCTAAATTAAAACAATCATGGCAAAATTCATTCCACAATATTTAGCAAAAACCGCTCAAGAACAAGCACGATTGGAAGATAAATTCCGTGAATTTGCCAATCATGCAGCCTTAATCTCAAGAGTTGATTACAAAGTTTATGTATATGAACGAGAAGAAGGTATTTGCATACAGCTCGAGAACCCCAGAGATTATATCAGAAATGTAAGAATAAGAGTAGACAGTCTGGGAAAAGACGGAAAAACAGCTACTACTCTTTCCGTAGAGCCGACCGTAAATCGAATTCCCCTCCAGGGAGCCAAAAATTTCGTGGTCGGTTTAGAAGCAAGAATCAACGGAACGACTTACATTGTTCCTGAGATAGACGGAGTTTACTGCTGAATATTTTCATAAAACTAACAGTAAAAGAAAAAATTAAACCCACTTTTCTGAATTTCTAAGAAGACCTTTGCTTTCTGAGGTTATAATATGTTTTTC
>DATDTA010000130.1:0-5326 GCA_035291085.1 Candidatus Nanoarchaeia archaeon
GTTAGAAATTCTGAGTTTTAGCATAATTAATGAGTTGTTGCAGATAATTGCTAAGTTGAATTTGTTCAGGTATGTGGCGTAGGAAGAAATTCTTCCCTAGATTTATGGAATAGGTCTTGAAAATTTTATCGATTGGATCGAGATGAGCTGAAGTGTTGATTATTTGGTTATAGTAGATTATTTCCTTTCCGCGAACAAGACGATTGGAATAGAAGTGGTATGGTGTGCGTACTTTTCGCACGGCAAGAATGATCCCGATCAGGATTAAAAAAAGTAACAATAGTAATGCTCCCACCTTCAAACTTGTTTCTTGAGCGGCATCTAACTCCAGCAAAGAAACGTTAAGAAGCACCCCAAGATAGAAAACAATAGCCAATAGAACGAGAGAAGCAGTCTTCGGAATTAAGGCTCGGCCTTTTGATTCATAGACGCTATAAACGGGTTGCTCTGATGGAATTTCCATAAGTCTGATAATAGCACATAATTTATATGATTTATGGTGGAAAAAATGGACCCACCCGGATTTTCGTGGTAATCTAGTTTTCGCGGTGGACTACACGAAGTGTATGTCCGCCCAACTCGCCTAGATTGCTGGCTTTTCGAACCGGGGATCCCCTCGATACAGAAAACGCAAGCGTTTTGGTACAAACACTACGCGTTTGCGTCAACGAGATGTCATATGCGGCAAAAGACGCGACCAAAAACGGCACGTTTTTGTGTAGCCGCTAGACCATGGGTCCTTTTAGTTTTGAGAAAGACTTATATTCTTTTATAAATTTATTGTCGTATGGTTAATCATCATCAGTTCTGGTGGAGATTTTTCCCCAAAAAAGAGTTGCATAAGATCTACGTTTCTGTCGCTTTACGCTCCTTTGCTATTTCTTTGATTGCAATTTTTATTCCGCTCTACCTTTTTCAGGAGAAAGGCTTTAGCTTGCAACAAACCCTGTTATTTTTTATTTTCTATTCAGTAGTTTTTTCTATCGTTATGCCGGTTGCTGCTAAATTTGCTTCACGTTTTGGAATCAAGCATTCAATCTTAGTCGGAATTCCTTTATACCTCCTATTTGCAGGGTTAGTCTATTTTTTTTCCTCCGCAAAGATCTTGCTTCTTTTAGCAAGTGCTGCTTTAGGAGCTTCTCAGGCGTTTTATTGGATGGGCATGCATCTTGCTTTTTATCATGCGTCGCATTCTAAGCATCGTGGAGAAGAAGTGGGCATACGTTCAGGGATAACTGTACTTTCAGCTCTGCTTGGCCCTTTCATTGGTGGAGTATTGATTACCTTGCTAGGGTTTAAAGCAGTCTTTGGACTTACAGCCGTATTATTATTTGCTTCTGGGGTTATGCTTTTGCTCAGCAAGGATGGACATGTTCCTTATCATTTTAGCGTAAAATCTGTTTTTGATAAAAAGCATTGGAAAGATTCTCTTTTTTTTGTTTCCAGAGGGACTCATATTATTGTGCAGGGAGTTATCTGGCCACTCTTTATTTTTATGATTCTGCAAGATTATTTTTCCATGGGGATTGTCGGTTCATTGATGTCTTTAACCAGTGTTTTTCTATTCTGGGGAGTAGGAAAGTATAGCGATCATGCCAATAAAAGAAAAATTATCCGTTGGGGCAGTCTTCTGGAATCAGGAGCATGGATTGTTCAAGGGTTAGTGCAGACCGTAACTCAGGTATTCGCAGTGACAATCCTCTCTTCTTTACTTGGAGCAGTCCGTGAATCTCCCATCGGCGCTTTGGAATACGATAAAGCAAAAGGACAGGTAGCAGCATATTTTGTAAGTCGGGAAGTGTTTATCTGCCTGGGAAGGATATTAGTATTGGTTATGGTGATGGTGACCGATAATCTTGCTCATGGGTTGTTTTTCCAGGCCTTTGCTAACTTTGCCGCATTCCTTTTTTAACATGAAGATGGACGCTGAAACCGAATTTTTTACAGGAATTATGGAGCTGCATCACGGCATGCAGGTAGAACAGAAACTCAAATTAGTTGCAGAAAAAGTTTCCTGGGCCAGGGGATGGCCAGAAGATGTAACCTCTTTCTGGAATGCTGAAGCTTTTATGTGGAAACATAAAATTAGTAAAGAAAAACGAGATTTGATCACACAAGAATTAGGTTTTCTTATAGGTAAAAAAAATGTAGATCTGGGATGTGGGACTTATTCATATATTTCGTCAGCAGTTGGTGTTGATATCTCAGAGAAAATGCTCTTGTTGAATGATAATTGCCAGGAAAAAGTAGTTGGCAATTTAGAAGAGGCCTTATCTTTTAGAAAAAATAGTTTTGATTCTGTTACCGCAATTTTTGTGTTGAATTATGTTCAAAATTATATTGGATTATTGAAAGAAGTTACGCGGGTTTTAATTCCGGGAGGAGTATTGGTGGTGATTTTATCTGCAGCTGAAATTAATGCATGGCAGAAGCAGAAGCAAGTGAACTCTTTTACATCTAGGCGATGGGTTTATGTCTTGGAAAAGGCGGGATTCACAGTTGATTTTTATGAGAAAGAAGGATTATGGTTTTTTAAGTGTCGGAGCAATTAATTTTATAAATTGACGAGGATTTTTAGTGAAATATGGCTGGAATTGTAAAACAACAAAAACCGGGAGACATCACTTTTGGAGTTCCTAAAGACGTAGAAGTACTTAACGAACCATATGGTTTTTATAGATTCTTGGGTGTGAGAAGAAATGCATCCAGAGAGAATATCTGTGCTGCATATAAGGGAAAAGCATTACAATTTCATCCAGATCGTGGCGGCAATCCAGAAGATTTCAAGAATTTGCAACGGGTGGCGGATATTCTTCTTGACGATGGCGAGGACCTAGGCAAGGAACATAGTCAACGTTTACAATATGATCGAGTTTCCTCTCTTGATGAACATTTTGATGGGTTTATTGAATCAGATGGTGAACGAACCAAGAAACTGTCTGAGATTATACTTGCACATATGCAAGCCAAACGCAAATTTGCTGAAAAAGAACACGAAATCACACAGCAGTATCCTGAATTTGCTGAACTTAAGAAAGAATTAGGAGCTGCTCAATTTGATCATGAGAAGGAAAAAATTGGAAAGAGGATGACGGATCTGCTGGTCAAAGCAAAAGGGCTTACGCCAGAGGCACGAAAGCAGCTTGAGGACGCACATGAAGAAGCAAAAAAGCGTTTTGATTCAGAACAGCGAGCTTTTGTGCAGCGATTTAGTTTAAATCCGCGACCCTATTTTGCTAAAATTTTGGATGTCTTATACGTTGATGATGAAAGTGTTACTTTTGGTTGTCATCCTGAAAAGATGCGCCTTGGTCTTGCTGCTCATGAAGATACCAAAAAGATACTTCGTCTTATACTAGGGGGCAGTTGTTATATCGCTGGTTTCAGACAAGTGCATTTCAAAGCAGAAAAGGCTACAGTTCAGATAACTGACCCACATCTTTCTGGAATAGTCCATGTCGTAAAAGGAGGGGTTACTTTAGATTTGGAAAGCAGCTCCTATGGTGAAGTTATTCGCGCTAGAGGTTCTGACGGTACTGTTCCTTTGCGAAGCGGTTTTGAGAGGCATGGAAATCTTTATTGTCCTACCAGCTTCGCTTTTGGAGGGTGGTGGGAGAAGAAGCCAGCGCTTGATATAGCTGTAAAGGAAGGAACAGTCAGTTTACAGTTGCGAAGCCCAAGAGTAGCTCCTCATTGGAATGGTGGAGCAGGTCTTTACGATATTGATAAAATCCAGGATTATATTATTAATAAAAAATATTCCATCAGGAAAAAATGGTAAGCTTTTAGCTGTTCTCTGATTCAGAAGTAACTTTTATATACTCTTCCTGCTTGTATAAGAGTAAAAAGAGGCAGTTATGGCAGTTGAAATTTTCTCCAAAGATCCGGCATTTGCAGATGATCCTGGCTATAGAAGTAAGCTCATCAAGGAGCTGGAATGGAAGACCGATGATGATAAATTCAAATTTAAAGAAGAGATGGCCGAGATTATTTCGGGGGAGTACCAGACTACTGGTTTTCCTCAATCACTTAAATATTGCCGCTTACTCTGGGAAGTGTTTGATTTAGGCTTAGAAGAACCATATTTCTGGATTTTAGATTACTTTAAGGATGCCTTTCCTATTATCGAAAAAGTGGAAGATTCTTTTGCCGCAGCGGAGAATTCAGCTTTCTTTGGGGTAACCCAGCAGCGTCTAGGAGCGCAACAGGATAAAGTTTCTCAGTTTTTGGCCACCACCGGAAAGATGATCAAAGAATTATTTCAGATGGTGCGGGAATTGCGGATTATCGATGAGCGATTGATATATTATAACGGGGTCGCAGCAGTATTGTCCAAGCCGATCAATGAGCGCGGGGAAGGAAAAGCGCACGATATTACCTTGAAAGGTATCTTCGTCGATCTGGTACAAGGTGGAGGAAAGAGCGCGGCTTCTGTGTACGGGATGGCTAGAGAGCTGGAGTTCGTTACCTTGCCGGACTTATTTTTTGATGCTCCGCCGCTGAAGGATGAAAAAGATTTAAAAAAACATATTGAAGCGTTAGCAGCTAATTTCAATAAGAACGTATTACGGGTACTAGAGAGACATCTAAACCAATATATCGTCTGGCGCGGCAGTACGCATAAAGAGCATAAGAATAGGCGTGACTTCCAATTGCGATATCTGAAACAACATTTTGACATCATTAAAATGTACCTGGCTTGGGTAAAACCATATCTACGGCATGTGCGCTCCTTATCTCTGAAAGGAAAAAACATGAGTTCTGCGGAAATGGTTTCTGCCTTTGAAGGAAGTATGCTGGATGTAGAATTTTTAGCGCGGAGACAAATTAAGTTTAAAGATACTAAAGCAGAAGGCGAAGAAGAAGAAGACAAGTATGCTCATTCCTGCGTGTTAGTTACTTTTAATTATCGTACCAGAGCAGAATTGAAAGTACAGCAGGAAGGATATCAACGTGGTCCAATTCACGTGGGTAGGATGGTGGTCACTTTCCGAGCCTATGCCTGGACTGGCGAGCAGCTGCGGAATTATAAAAAGCTGAAAGAAAAAGAAATGTTAGATCTGTTTGGTGATGTGTCTTCCTCGGTGCAGGCAGCAATGGAATCATTGGGAACAGAGTTATATCGTTACTTAGAAGAAGCAGAAGGGCTGGCGCTTAAAGAAAAAAAAGAAGAGAAGAAAGATGAACCCCCTAAAAAATCTCTTACTGAAAAAATGTTTGGCGATTTTTATACGCCGAAGAGAAAGAAAGGGCCGAAGGTTTCTAGGAGCAAAGTAAAACATGAGAAAGCCGAACTAGAAGATGCACTGAAGAAAGCAAAGAATCC
>DATDTA010000131.1:0-1339 GCA_035291085.1 Candidatus Nanoarchaeia archaeon
AATTTGAAAATTATAAATGGGATGTGTCCCCTTCTTTAAAATTAAAAGGAGGTATAAACATGAAAAGAATAACCGCAACCGATACTCTTGAATTATCAATACCTGAAAGAATTCAATTAGTAGAAGATATCTGGGATACGATAAGCGCAAAGGCATCTTCTGTTGAGCTGACCGACAAGGAGAAAAAAACAATTGATGCACGGCTGGAAAAGTATCACCAAAACCCTGAATTAGGTTCTCCGTGGGTAGAGGTTTACAAAAGGATTGCAAGCAGACAGTGAAATATAGCGTTATTGTAAGACCCGAAGCTGAAGAAGACTTAAAAGAAGCATTTTCCTGGTATGAGGATAACAGGACAGGCTTAGGATATGACTTCATCCTGCAGGTTGATGCAGGAATCAACTTCATCAAGAGAAACCCTGAAATTCATCCGATTGAATACAAAGGGACAAGAAAACACCTCATCAAAAGGTTTCCTTACAAAATCATTTACCTTGTCGAAAAAGAAAAGATAATAGTTCTTGCGGTGCTTCATGGTAAAAGAAGCCCTGATTTATTGAAAAATAGAATAGGCAGCATCTAACAATGCAGCTAAAAATTATTTCCCTTATTTTTTAAGGGGTTAAGAATATATCTCAACAAATCTTTCCTTGACTCTCCGCAGATGTTGACCTAAAATTGATTTAAAAATGCATGTGACATAAAAAAGAATGTTAGCGTATAAAAGCGATAAGGAGGTGTAGATATGAAGTGAGAAAAGGGTCAGGTCTTGTATGAAGTGAGAAAAGTGAGAAAAGGGTCAGGTCTTGAAATGTAAGAATGGAAAATAGGGACAGATACCGTTAAAAGGTCCATTTATTTGGAAAACAGAATCATCAACCAAACAGGAAGGACTTGAAAATGATTGGTCCAACAATCCGCTAAGAGGGACGCAGCGAAATGCCGCCGAAGGTTTCAGGCGGTATGCCTTACAAATTGCCAATAGAAAGTTAATGTGCTAATGTATCCGAAAGGGGGTAATTCATGCATGGAATGAAAGAAATAATACAGGAAGCAGCATCTCTTCCGGTCGAGGAAAGGGTCATACTTGTTGATTCATTGCTTAGAACGCTCAATCCTCCGGACATGGAAATCGAAAAAGAATGGGTGAAGGTTGCTAAACGTAGGCTCGCTGAGTTACGATCAGGCAGCGTGAAGGCCATTCCAGGAGATGAGGTGTTTGCGAAGATACGGGAGCGTTTCGAGAAATGACCTTCTCGTTTCATCCCGAAGCAAAAGACGAGCTTAACAAAGATATTGAATACTACGAAAACTGTGAACCCGGCCTCGGTTATGATTT
>DATDTA010000132.1:0-4390 GCA_035291085.1 Candidatus Nanoarchaeia archaeon
AATACAACAAGTAGGAAAAGTTGCAACAGTTTTTCCTGCGACCCATATGCACGACCCAAATCAAATAATTGTTTTTTATGAAGAGACTATTCCAATCCATGTTGACTACCAATATCGAATAGATAGTGAGCTTACTCCAAACCCAAAAAAGATCGAGTCATTGAAGAGTCTGTTAAAAAGCTGAACTCGACTGAACATGAGCGAGTATTTGGGACTCCCGAAAAAGCTGCAAAAGAAGCCCATGAGATATGGTCAGAAGAAACAATTCTTCAAAACATAGAACAATTAAAGGGACTTCCAGAAAATGATCGTCAAGAAGCAGCCGAAAAATTAGCTTTAATATATGTAGATGCTGCCTTTAAGGAACTTTCAGCTACAAATTCTCTTGCCCAAGATACACAAGACTTAGAAAGAAGAAGCACACTTTTGGATGAAGCAAGAGAAGCGATTAGAAGGGAAAAACAGTTTCATCTACTTGCGAAGCGACTAGCAAAAACTGCAACTGGTGAACTAGTAGATTGGTCAAAAGTTAAATTAAGAGAATTTGGCAGAATGTACGAAAGGCATGAAACCCAAGAATACTGGCAGTTAGCAAGACTCATTTACTCTAAAGTTGTCGAACTTTCTAAAAGGGATAATGATATAGGCACTCAAGCAGCAGCAACTATGGAGCTGGCAAGAGTATCAGAGAAACTGGGCGAGGAGTCCTCTGTGATTGACGACCTCTACAACTCAGCCCACCAACTTAACTGGGATTCTAAGGGGGACAAAAATTATAATAGGCAAGTGACAATTGAGGGCAACATTTTAAGACGAAATTTAAGAAGAAAAGATATTGGGGCAACATTAGGATCAATTAGGAGCATTGGCTGGGTTATCATTCACGACCACAAACAAGCAGTTGTGCTTGGAAAGAAAGTAACTGGTAGATAGTATATGAGTGAACAAAAACTTAGTGCAAAGGAGCACCACAGGCAAGCAGAAGAGCTTAGGGAAAGCGATAGACACTTAGACGCATTAAAAGAATTGGACCAGGCAATTGTTTTATATCAAGAAGGTGGCGATTATCAAGGAATCTGCGAGGCTCTTCAAAGCAGAGTTTTAACCTTTAAGCACCTATACTTCCTTACAAGGGATACTGCCTTTGCTACCATAGCCAAGAAGGAAGCTGAGGCGAGTCTTGAACTAGCCCAAAATAATAATGTCACCGAGAAACTAAGCTCCTGCTATTTTAGATTAGGAGAAATTGCAATGCTTTTCGAAGATTTTCCAAAAGCAATAGACTGGTATCAAAAAGCTCTTGAAAATTATCAAGGTTCGCTTTCGGAAAAAGGTGATTATAGATACCATCTTGGTGAGGCACAATATCGAAGTGGTCAAAAGGAGGAAGGCAGAAAAACAATCCTGGAAGGACTTGGAGAAATACAAAATGGTGCATCTGAGGTTGATCCATTTTTAGTTCATGTTTGGGAATCAGGGCTGCACATGAAACTCGCTGATCTTCTGCACGAGGACAACCCAGAAGAGGCAAAAAAGCACCTTGATGAAGCAAGAGTGATTGCAAAGTCCGATCCAAAACTGATAATTCGCAGAAGACAGATAGAAGAGGTTGCAAAAGCCCTTCAAAGTTAGCAACCTTTATTTAACTATGTTTGGCAAGTCAATTATTACGCCCCTAAAAACTGAACTCCTGAAAAGGCCTTATGTTGTTGGGTTTGTATTAGCTGGTTCTTACGTCCGCAAAGACGTTTACAAAGCCACTGAATACTCGGACATGGAAGCATACATTATTGTTGACGACAAAGATGTTACTAGGATTGAAAAAGATCTAACTGCAATCGTCAAAAAATCAGGTAAGGTTATTTTCCACTATAAGAATAGGTGGTCTGGATTTTCAGTAGTTTTTGAAAATCTTTTCAGATTAGAATTACCAGTTGTAAAACGCTCAGATATAAAAAGTGTCTTTTCAAGACCAACTGCTCAACCTGTAGAAATTTTAATTGATAAAACCAATGGTGCGCTAAAAACAGCATTGGATAAAAGACCGAAAGATTTAGATTTTGAATCTATTTTTCAAGATATTATTTTGGACTTTTGGTATATGGCTATCGTAGCTGTCCAGTATTTCAAGAAAAGCGAAATTTGGAACGCAAGACACGTTCAAGAAGTAGTTTTAGTACCTTTAATAATCAAACTCTTTGAACTTCGTGATGAAAGAAATCATCTGCTTCTGGAAAGTAACAAAAGAATTGAAGAGTTTTTAGGTGAGGACAGACTAGCGATACTGAAAAACATTTCGTCTTTATATGAAAGTGACCAGATACAAAATTCGCTCTTGCTAGTAATGGAAGAATTTTCAAAAGCCGCAAGAGATGTGTCAATAAAATATGGATTTAGTTATCGAAAAGATGTAGAAGAAAAAATTAAACCTAGATTGAAAAAGCTGCTTAACAATTCCAGTGAATAATTTTCATATCTAAATCTTCAACTTCCCTAATTGTGAAAAATCATCTCCGAAAAGTTTTTAAGCGCAGCGGATATGGCTGGATGTATAAATTATCTGCGCATTATTGTTAAGGAGATTTGCGAAAGGCCACATACCACCTTCTGAACAAAACTTTGTAGCAGTTTAAATTTCCAGTTGCTATAATTTCGACAAAATGGATTGGGTGATTTTTTCTCTTTTGTCTAGGGCTCTATGGGCAGCAGATAATATAGTCGATAAACTTTTAAGAGCAAAATATCTCCCCGATTCTCTTGTCCTCACATTAGTCGCTGGTATTTCTGGGTTACTTCTTTCTCTGGTCATTATCATATTTAACGGTTTGGAGTGGATAGGTTTTGGTCCAGTGGCACTGGTATTGTTTGCTGGTGCATTGCAGATATTTGCTGCTTTCGCCTTCTATCAAGCTATATCTAAAGAGGAAATATCTAGGGTCATACCTCTATTTCAGTTGAGCCCACCTCTTGTTTTAATACTTTCCTTTTTATTTTTGGGAGAAGTGTTAACACTGAATCATTACTTAGCCTTTGTGCTAATTTTGTTAAGTGGTTTTTTAATTTCTCTTAAAAAAACAAGGGGCTTATTCAAGTTAAGAAATGCTTTCTGGTGGATGGTTCTGTCTAGTCTGATTTGGGCAATTCAAGCAGTAATTTTAAAATCTTTGTATGTCGCTCATCCATTTTGGGATTTGACAGTATATCTTGGTATTGGTGAATTTCTTCCGACTCCACTACTTCTATTGCTAATCGCCACTTCCAGGAGTAGATTCATTAAAAGTCTTTCAGATTTAAAACCAATGGGTTGGATGCTATTGTTAATAGGTATGTTTTTTGTAGCCACAGCCTCACTTAGCGGTCTTTGGGCTCTAACAACTGGTCCTGTTACTCTAATTAGTGTCCTTAGGGGGTTTCAAAGTATATTTGTGCTAATTTATGCTATATTATTCTCTATTTGGTTGCCAAAGATACTTAAAGAAGAATTAAGCAAAAGTATTATCGGTATTAAAGCTATAGCAATTTTGCTAATGATGATTGGTCTTTATCTAATCTACTTATAGAAGAAACTGCACCGACTCCTGATAAACCAACTCAGGCATCTAAATAATCTCAACCCAGTTAGCGGTTTGGAAATCATTCGGTAAAGACTTGAACGCTTCTTGCGCTTAATTGTTGGGCTATTTCAGGTGAATTAATAGAGTCGTAAGGCGTGTATACTTCAAGGACACCGTCTGGTCTTCCTTCGAGTCTGTAATGATCTTCTTCGACCCACACAAGTGAGCCTTTACTAAGCTCATCAGCAATTTCTTTATCACATATCATAGGCATTCCAGGCATTGATTTTAATAATATGTCTGCTGCTTCTTCAACTGTTTCCTCTGTAGGCAATACTCCTGCTGAGGTCAGAGTTATATTAGCCATCCCGCTATCTCCTATGTATTGAACATTGAGAAAGGCTGCAACTTTTTCTTCTGTTACTTCATCTCGAATGAGAACGTGGACTTCTAGAGGAAGATTCTTTCTTCTTACAGCTACATTGGAGGCGATATCCATTATCTTTCTGTATGTTCTCTCTTCGGCTATCTCCCTTTCGGGAGCATCTTGTTCTGGTAGTGGCATAGTTCGAGAATTTTATTCCAACTTGATATATAAATCAAATTTGTTTAACAAGTACCAACTCTAGTTGTAATTAGGAATAAAAAATGGCTCGGTCGTAGTCGCCCAGAAGGTTCGTATAGCGTCTATGTCCGCCAGCCAAAGTTCGTACTCGGATTAGAACCTAAAAAGACCTTACTAAAGTTTGTTGAACTGTAAACTCACGAGTGTTATCATCTGGTCACATGACTCAAGGAGAACGCGATTTTACTCCATCAGCAGATTTTGTATTTCC
>DATDTA010000133.1:0-8990 GCA_035291085.1 Candidatus Nanoarchaeia archaeon
ATCATCCTCTTCAGATCTTCCACCATCTGTGGCCCGAAGGGACACATGACAGAAGTAAAAGTTAAAACTACTTTGATCTTTTTCTCGTCGATCTTGATTTCGTAAATCAAGCCTAAGGTCCAGACATCGATGTTCAGTTCAGGATCTTCATATTTCTTGAAGACGTTTTCGATCAATTGTTCTTTAGTTATCATTTTACCAATCTCTCAAATCCTTGCTCATTGATTTGCTTTGCTAATTCGTAACCGCCAGATTTTATAATCTTACCACTAGATAATACACTGACCACATCAGGTTTCAGATATTCTAAAAATTTGCTGTAATGAGTGATCACTATAATGCTCATCTCTCGCTCTTGGCGGATTCTTTCGATTCCTTCTGCCACTGTCTTCATGGCATCCACATCTAATCCTGAATCAGTTTCGTCAAGTAACGCATACGTCGGTTCTAACATGGAAAGCTGCAACATCTCCATGCGCTTCTTCTCTCCGCCGGAAAATCCTTCGTTGAGGTAACGTTTGCTGAAAGAACCATCTATCTTCAGTTGAGCCATTTTCTCTTTCAATAACTTATAAAAATCAACTACTGAGTAGGCCGGCAATCCTTTCTTCTCCCGCAGATTATTTACTGCAGTTCTCAGAAAATTGCTGATAGTAACACCAGAGATTTCGGAAGGGTATTGGAAAGACAAAAACAATCCTTTTTGTGCGCGTACTTCTGGCTTTGCGTTAGTAATATCTTCTCCATTCAGTACTATCTTACCTTTGGTGATCTTGTATCGAGGATGGCCCATCAAAGCATGCGCTAAGGTTGATTTACCTGAACCATTCGGTCCCATCAAGGCATGTACTTTTCCGGCCTCAAATGTAAGGGTAACTCCTTTGATGATCTCTTTTCCGTTTATTTCGACAAATAAATCAATGATCTCTAACTTTTTCATGGTAATCACATCTCCTCCACAGCATGGTGGATTGTTTTCAGGCAAAGTAAAGCGCATTTCCTTCGGATATGGCTGATCGGTATTCCCAGTAAATTAAATACCTCTTCCTGATTGATATTTTTAATTTCTTCTACACTTTTTCCTTTTATCTTTTCTGTCAATAAAGAGGCAGAAGCCTGGCTGATAGCACAACCATTTCCGGTAAAGGAAATATCTTCTATCTCTTTACCTTTTACTTTAGCATAAATAGTAATATTGTCTCCGCACAAAGGATTAACATCACGGTGAGTAACTGTAAAATCAATCATTTCCTTCTTATTGCGTGGAAATCTATAATGGTCAATGACATTTTCCTTGTAGATCTCTTGTTCTTCAGACAGATCGCCGGAAGCAATTTCATTTCTGTCGATGACAATATTCTCTACTTCCTTTCCAACAATATTTTTCACTGCCTCAACTAATCGATCAACATCCTCCTTGCTGTTGTAAATATAGAATGATGCTCGAACACTTCCTTCTATCCTTAGTTTGGAAAATAAGGGCATGGCGCAGTGAAATCCGCCGCGTACTGCAATATTTTCTTTATCGAGCATTTCGCTGAGATCATGCGGATGTATCCCGTCGATGTTGAAAGAGATGACTGGTCCTCTATTTTCAATGGTAGTTGGTCCAATAATGGTTAATCCTGGAATTGTGGATAATTTTTCTAATGCATACGTAGTTAGCTCCTTTCCGTGAGCAGCAATTTTTTCCATTCCGATCTGTTCCAAATATTCAACTGCTGTCATCAATCCTGCTGCACCGGCCATATTCGGTGTCCCTGCTTCAAACTTCCAGGGCAGATCATTCCAGCTTGCTTGTGTAAAACTAACTTCTCGGATCATATCTCCGCCGTACAAGAACGGCTGCATGGTCTCGAGCAATTCTTTTCTTCCATACAGTACACCAATGCCAGTAGGAGCACACATCTTGTGTCCTGAGAAAACTAAGAAGTCGCAGTTTAATTCTTTGACATTAACTTTCATATGCGGAACAGATTGTGCGGCATCAACAATCATCACTGCTCTAGCTTTATGTGCAAGTTCAGCAATTTCTTGCACAGGATTGATAGTTCCCAGCACGTTGGACATATGCACAACTGAAACGATCTTGGTTTTGTTGCTGATTAATCCTTTCGCTTTATGCATGTCTAGCCGGTAATCTTTGGTAATTGGAATAAATTTCAATACTGCACCCTTCTCTGTTGCGATTTGCTGCCAGGGAACAATATTACTGTGGTGTTCCATCTCGGATAAAACTATTTCATCTCCTGCCTGCAGATCTTTTCCCAAGGAATATGCCAGTAAGTTTAATCCTTCAGTAGTTCCTTTGGTGAAGATAACCTCCTCAAATTCAGCGCCAATAAATTTAGCTACTACTTCATGTGCTTTTTCGTATTGGAGAGTAGCTTTCTGGGCTAATCTGTAGATTCCTCGATGTACATTGGCATTATCCTGTTCATAATATTCTTTTACTGTTTCAATCACTTTTGCTGGTTTTTGGCTCGTGGAACTATTGTCGAGGTAAATTAAACCATTTTTCAAAATGGGGAAATCTGTTTTTACAGTCATCATATTTTTGCTCGTTGTTCTTCTGTGACTGCTAAATCCTCTCTCACTTGTTCTTGGTATGTTCCTTGATCTGTATCGTCAGTGAATTCTGCATCAATTATTCTTGGTTTAGATTCTATACGCAATTGTGGAGCTTGGTAAGTTGAATTGTTTTTGATGTTACGGAGAGCAGCTGGTCCTTTCGCAGTTAATTCGTTAAAACTTCCCCCTATTTTACAACCAACGACTATGCCTACAAGAGATACTATAAGCATGGTTCCATATGTTAAAGTCTCTCCTGCCCCATATTTTTCAATCATTCCGCTAGCTACAGATCCTACTCCCATTCCACTTAACCCCCCAAACATGCTTCCTAACATTTTAAATGAGTCAAGTCTTTTTTGTGGTTCTGTATATTTATAGGAACCTTTATAGGAACCATACCATCCCTGAACATTTTGTCCAGCTGGAATTTGATATAGATGAAATACTATTTCATTACCTGGTGTTCGAGCATAATCATCTTTTGTTAAATCCCTGTCTGCCAAGATTTCTATACCTCCTGCATTTTCTCGAACATAAACTTCCTTGCGTCTTTCAGGCAATTTTTCTTTTCTGAATCCAAGCGTATTTAGTGCATATTCTCCTCTTTGCTCATCTAATGGACCGCAAACCATAAAATTAACACCATTGTTTACATATTCTTCCAACGTAGCTTTCGCTTCTTCAAAGCGTTGGCGATGCAGTTCTATCCCGGTAGTTTCAGATCTGTAAGTCATTTTTCTAATCTCTCTTGAATATTATTCATTATCTCTTCTCTTACTTTTTCATTTGGTATTTTTTGTAAGATTGGTTCTACAAAAGCAGCCACTAACATTTGTTTTGCGATATTCTCATCTAAACCTCTGGAAACCAAATAGTACAATTGCTCCTCATCAATTTGTCCCATAGTAGTTCCATGCGAGCAGGAAACGTCGTCATTCTCTACTTCTAAAACAGGAATAGCATTGCATCTTGACTCGTCTCCGATCAAGAGCATATCTGCTCGCTGGTGTCCTTGGCAATTAATTGCATTTTTTTCTACTCGCACGGTTCCGCGATGCATCGCTCTGGCCTTATCGCTGAGAATCCCTTTGGCCAACATCATTGATGTAGTATGACTATGTTCATGGAAGGCATCAGAGTTGATATCGCATTGCTGTGCTTCTGTTCCAACAATCGCTTGATACTGCTGTGCTTCTGCTCCTGCTTCCCACAAATGACTGCGCAGTTGAACTTGGGTAAAACCTTTTCCAATTGCCACATCAAACCATCTTACACTGGCATCTTTCAACACTTCTGCTCTCTTAGTGGTAAAGGAGTGTGTTCCTTGGGCTTCCTGATGCAGAGTGCAATAGGTAATTTTTGCTAGTGGCTGTAAGTATAATTGTACTACCTGGCTTTTGTAGTGTGCATCTGAACTTGCAGTTTCTACAATAGTTGCTTGTGAGCCTTCCTCAGCAACAATGATGATGCTTTCTGCAGATATTTTCTTTGCATTTGAATTGATGATGATGGGTTCTTCGATGACAGCATCTTTTGGTATAATTACAACAGTAGCATCAGGATTTGCGACAAAATGAAGTGCTAATAATTTGTTTTCCGCAGAAACTAATTTTTGCCCATACTTTGCCAAGAATTCATCTCCCAACTCTGAGAGCTTGCATATTTTTACTCTTTCATCAGCAATAATCTCTACATCTTCTGCTTTTTGCATCTCCGCAAATACTTTTTCCCAGTCCACATTAATCTGTAAAGCAAACCCTTTTCCATGATTCTGAGTAGGAAGCTCTAGCTCGATAAATCTTTGTTGTGCTTGCTCCTGGAGTTTGGTTATGGAAATCATCCTAAAATCCCTCAACTTCCAATTCAATCAATTTATTCAATTCCACTGCATATTCCAATGGCAGTGCCTTAATAACCGGCTCAATGAAGCCAGAGACAATCATCTGGATTGCTTGCTGTTCACTCAACCCTCTTGAAGTAAGATAAAACAATTGTTCTTCACCGATCTTACTGACGGTCGCTTCATGGCCAAGATTTACTTTATTATTGTCAACTTTCATGTACGGATAGGTATTGGATACGGATTCATTATCCAAAAGCAAGGCATCACATTGCACATTTGATTTGGTATTGACTGCATCTTTAGTCACTCGAACTAATCCACGATAACTGGAGATTCCGCCGCCTTTACTGATGCTCTTGGCTTTGATGATGGAAGTGGTATTGGGCGCGATGTGAATTACTTTCGCGCCGGTATCCTGATCCTGTCCTGGACCGGCGAAAGCAATGCCAATACTTTCTGAATGAGCATACTCTCCGGCAAGAATAGAGCAAGGATATAACATAGTTTTACAGCTGTTATGTACAATTAAACCATCTGCAATAAAATTATGAAAACCCTCTACTTCAATATCGTAGGTTGGCTTTTCTTCAAGAGGAATAATTTTTTCAATTCGTGCAAAGCCGATTTCTTCGTTGGTTTTACTTTTGAAATTTAAACTACCAATCCTGCCGAAGTTTCTTCTGCTTTTGATTTTGTCAATGTTCTCTTTTTTCTTCTTGCTTTTGGAAGGAAAATGCTGTGTCTTGGGACCGTTAAGTAAAATTCTCCATGATTCTCTGGCATTACATTCTTTTCCGATGATTACTGTTTTTCCATTTTCTCTATGCTTGAAGATGCGGGAAACACCAAAGCCGCACATGATTGCCAAAGTTTTTATATTCTCTAACAATCTTTTGTTAATGCTTGTATACGCAATAGCTTGATAACGCAGCCCACTTTTTGCTACGTGTCCATCAGAATCAAAATAACCTGCCAGCAGAGACAATATCTGGTCTTCAGGCAATCCGAAAACCCAAGATGGCATTTTTTTAGTAGCGGCATCCCCGCCAAATCCAATTTTTGTAAATAAATCTGCCAAGACTTTAGAATAAATTTCTACATACCTGTCTTCCCTATCTTTAATCTCATAATTAAAAAGATCTTTTACTATTTTCATCAGAATTGGACGGGTGTCATTTGCAGTCTTATGAACAGCAATATTCATTTTATTGCTCTTGACGTCAATGAAGCCATCACCAAGCATAATCCCCATCAACCACATGAATTTGTGACTTGTTTCTTTTGGAATGATTATTTCTTCGTTGTACAATGTCTTTGCATTCATATCAAATTTACTATATTGGTTTCCGCTTTGGACACTATAATTGTAGTCATATTGCGGCAATGAGTATGGTTTTCCTTCAAATGGCAACTTTTTTGCGATGCCCACTACATCGCCTTCCTTTAATTCTTCTAGAGGTTTCCATTCAAAATGGAAAAATCCTTTTTTGTGGGAAGGAAGGTTCTTTTTGCGTGACAATGTAAGGAAAGGGTGATTTGCAGTTGCTTCAATTCCTCTTCCGCCAGCTTCAACTTTGTAGACTTTCTTAATCCCGCTAAACATTTTTGCAGTTACTTTTGATTTGACAATACTATTTGTTTTTTCGTCCCATGAATATACCTTATCGCCTTCTTTGATCTCTTTGATATCAACTGGGCCTTTTGGATTTGTGAAAACTTTTGAATCACCAACGAGACAACCCATGTTTCCATTCAGCCAGCGCACTGCAGCATTTTTGTGTACGATCGCTCGTTTAGTATTGAGATTATACACATTCTTGCTCCAGTTTTCAATAGACGAATAAGTCATCTTCGCTCCGGGAAGGACATGTAATTCTACGCAGCCGGCATGTAATGAATTTTTACTGTACTTTGGCGAACTGCACCCTTCAATGTAATGGAGCTCTGCACCTTCGTCAACAATAATTAAGGTATGTTCAAACTGTCCGCCGCTTTGCTCATTCATTCTGAAATATGCCTGCAGTGGTAATTCTACTTTCACTCCTTTAGGAACATAAATGAAAGTTCCTCCACTCCATACTGCAGCATGCAGCATGATGAATTTGTGATCAGTAATAGGAATACAAGAAGTCATAAAGTATTTCTTGACCAATTCGGGATATTTTTGCACTGCCACATCCATGTTTTCAAAAATAACTCCTTGGTCTTTCAGCTCTTTCATCAGATGATGATAGACTACGCTGGAATCATACTGCGCGCCCACTCCAGCTAACGCTTTTTTTTCCGCTTCTGGAATGCCTAAACGGTCAAAAGTCTGTTTGATCTCTTCTGGCACTTCTTCCCATTTATCTGTTTCCTTGGCATTGGGATCAACAAAGAAGACAATTTCATTGACATCTAATTTAGATAAATCTGGTCCCCAGTTGGGCATGGGAGTTTGCTTGAATAAATCTAAGCCTTTCAATCTTTTTTCCAGTAACCATTGCGGTTCATTTTTCGTTTTGGAGATAAGCCTGACAATCTCCTCGTTTAAGCCTGGTTTAGCGATATATTTAGCTTTATGCTGGTCCGCTTTATCGTACAATTCCCGGTTGAGATTTAAGTCTATTTTCTGCATTTTCTTACCACTCAGAAAAGCAGCGACTTTTCTGGTGTCCCAAAGTGTGGGGATCAGGAAACGCTTGGCGTTTTCCCACACTTTTAGGATTTACTTAACTATTGTTAACTATTTATAAGTTTTATGGGGAAAACAAGCTTAAATGAAAAGAGCAGAAATCCCCGCTATTCATTGCGTGGGATGAATGCTGCGATAGATTTTGCTACTTTTCATTTTAGAAAATCCGTCTCGGAAAAGCGGCGCAAGAAATGCGAAGAATATCACATTTCTGCGCAGAAAAATGATCGTTGTCATTTTTCTTGCGTAAATCCTCGCCATTCACTCAGAGAAGAAACTACTTCTCTGGTGCACAAGAAATGAGAAAAGTTATCTCATTTCTGTGCTGAAAATAAGTATTTCTCTTATTTTCATGCACCGATAAGATATTTTTCTTATCGCGTGTATGGCGAGTGATAGTCGCTTTTCAGGATTTTCTTTAATTTTTATGAAATTTACACTGCTCGTAACAATCTTCTGGCTATCCCTACTGCCTGTTCTAGAATAAGTCTATTGTTAAGGTCAGCGTAGCGGCTGGTATGGCTTTCATTATAATCGTGAGTGGTCTGAGCAATTCTCCAAAGCGAACTTAGATTTAGTTCAATTGCTTGTTTGGTGGCAGCTTTCTTGATTTGATCTTTCTCGGTCTTCAATGCTTCTATCTGGGTGGCTATGCGAGTTAAAGCTTCATAATCTACTTTGGCTAAATTTTTCCGGTTCTTTTTCACAAACTTTGCCAATTCATTCATATTCCCTTCCACGTCTAATCAAATATTTTAACCTTTCTATCCTACAATTCTTTCAGAATTTAGGATCTTTTCTACAAAATGCAGGATATATAGCCGCCGCAATCTCATACGTAAAATCATAAAGCTTATATATTCATGTATGTTTTCAGCATACATATGGCTGTTAATAACATACAATTTACCAAGATTGAAATTCAGATAGCCAAATATCTGTTTAAGCATTACCAAGATAGGTATAACGCCAGGCAGTTGGCTAAAATATTGGATATCAATCATGCTCATGCTAATAAGTTATGTAATGATTTAGTAGACAAAAAACTGTTAATTAAGGAGGAGATCGGTAATTCCGCTTTCTTTTCTTATGATTATGATGACAAGCTGGCTATCAAGTTTATAGAATATGTGTTAAGTTTGGAAGAGAGGGAGTTTCCTAAATGGTTAAGTGTTCTATCCCACAGTCTAAAAAATTTTAAGAATGATATTGAAATGGGTTTGATTTTTGGTTCAGCTATAAAAACCAGGGATTTTAATGATATAGATGTTTTTCTCATGTACGCTGCTGAAAAATCCAAAGACATCAAAAGAATAAAGGGTGAAATAAGAAAATCAGAGTTAGTAGAAAAACCTATAAGATACATAGATATAGCTGAAAAAGATATTTTGATAAATAAAGAAAATAAAATTTTTTATAATATTTTATCTGAAAGCCTGGTATTCCATAATCCTGAAAAATATGTCGGGGTGGTGAGGAAATGCCGCAAATAGATGAACATTTGAAATGGTGTCTGAAAGATCAAAAAAGATTAGTAAAAACGAAACCAGACTTGGATTTGGCGCAAAAGCACATCAAGAAATCTGAATATAATTATGGGATAGTACAAACTCTTGAAAAATCAAAGGCATATGATTGGGCCTTTAATGTTGGGTTTTATGCTATTTACCATTGTTTTTTAGCGGTCCTTGCTAAATATGGCTATAAATCAAGAAATCAAGCCTGTACGGTAACTATTCTTCTGACTTTGATAAAAGAAAAAAAACTGGACTTGGATAAAGATTTAGTCGCTCAATTTGATACTCTTGACGTTGAAAAGAATGTTTCCAGCCCAACAGTAAGAGAAAACAGGGAAATCTCCACGTATGGTGTCGAGACCAGCATCAATTTGCAGCAATT
>DATDTA010000134.1:0-6490 GCA_035291085.1 Candidatus Nanoarchaeia archaeon
TGCTCCGCACATTTCTGCTGGGTTGGTGGGAAGAATTATTGGCT
Organism: Candidatus Nanoarchaeia archaeon; assembly: GCA_035291085.1. Classification (GTDB taxonomy): domain Archaea; phylum Nanobdellota; class Nanobdellia; order Woesearchaeales; family GW2011-AR9; genus JACPIL01. Next base: position 45 of record DATDTA010000134.1, read on the forward strand.
CGTCACAAACCCAAGGGTTGCTAGCTCATCCAACTTTCCATGCCGGTCTTAGAAGAGATTGTTTTGACAAAGATACCTTCATTCCTTTATGTAGAAAGGGGGTTTGGGAAATTAAAAAGATAGGTGAAGTAGTAGAGAAATTAAATCCAATCGATGTAGTTGATGATTACGGTACGAAGGAAGTACAGGTAGACAGAATAAAAACAATCGGGGCACAAAATAAAAATGTTGCAGTTAATACCTTCACAAAACATACGCCACAATCGATGATAAAATTTACTACAAAGCTTGGCCGCACTCTTAAAGTGACTTTTAATCATAAGCAAATTGTTTACGATAAAAACCAACCTAAAGTTATACTGGCACATGAATTGAAAATAGGCGATATCCTTGGCATACCTTACAAATTAGATATTCCTAAAGTAGACCGTACAGAAATTGATCTATTCCAAGCCCTAGCAGATGAGGAATGGGTTATGGTTCGGGGTGTCAATGCCGTATGTAAGGAAGCGAAAGAAAAGGCAAGAAAGCATTTTTCGAAAAGAGATTGTGATAATTATACTAGCAGAGATTCCTACCCTATTGCTTTTGTCAAAGAATTACATCAACAAGGCATACTGAAAGACATTTTCAGACTGCGTCTCGCGGCAAAAAGAGATACTGTTACAATTCCGGCCATTATTCCTGTCACCAGAGAATTCCTACAGCTGGTCGGCCTCTACATTGCAGAAGGCTATTCTCGAAAAGTTCCAGGGCGCCTTTACCAAGCCTATATTGCAGCTGAAAATCCCGAAGTGCGAGACTTCATACAGAAAAACATGCTTGCTCTTTTTGGATTAAGAATCACTGAAAATAAAAAAGATAGGTTAACATATTCCAGCAGAATTTTGTATCATTTATTTACGTCGATCTTGAAATGTGGCTCTTCAGCGTATGAGAAAAGAATTCCTCCTTTGCTCCTCGATCTTCCTAATGAAAAATTAGGTTATTTATTATCCGGCTATTTTGAAGGCGATGGTTCAGTCAGCCTTGGCGATTTGCGCGCAACCTTTGATACCGTAAGTGAAGGACTGCTCCGCGACATGGATTTTGTCTTTGGCCAAATGGGTATCTTTGTTAAAAATTACACTTATACTGCTTTACCTGGGCCAAAAGTGCGAGAATTTTATATTAAAAAAGGAAGGCTAGTGCCTTATTTTACAGTCACGAAAGGAATTATTCAAAGTGTTTTTATGAAGAAATTTACAGAATATGTCGACTTTATCTCTTCACGAAAGAAAAATATCCTTTCACAGCTTGTTCAATCTAGGAAAGCAACTACCATTGCTCAGAATTATACTTCAGATTTAATGTTTGATACCATCACTTCTATAGAACTTCTTCCAGAAGAAGAGAGTTACTGCCTTAATGTAGAGGGAAATGTTGTGATAGCCAATTCTATCCTCACTAAACAATGCGATGGGGATGAGGCAGCAGTAATGTTATTGATGGATGCCCTGCTCAACTTCTCACGACAGTTTCTGCCTAACACCAGGGGTTCAACCATGGATGCACCCTTAGTTCTTACCTCCTTTCTGGATCCAACAGAAGTTGACGATCAAGTGCACGGTATTGACCTAGTTTGGAAATATCCTCTGGAAATGTACGAAGCATCATTAGAATTAAAGAACCCCTGGGAGGTTCGCTATGGGCCGGAAAAGAAAAAAGTGGAACAACTATCTGATCGTTTAGGAACAGAAAGGCAGTATGAGGGTTATGGATTTACTCATCATGTTGATAATTTTAACAAAGGCATACAATGTTCTGCCTACAAAATACTTCCTTCCATGGAAGAAAAATTATTTGGACAGATGGAAATAGCTAGGAAAGTCCGTGCTGTGGATATGGATGGTGTCGCTCAGTTAGTCATACAAAAACACTTCTTACGCGATATTAAAGGTAATCTTCGTAAATTTTCCATGCAGCAATTCAGATGCGTGAAATGCAACTCTAAGTTCAGGAGACCTCCACTCATCAATAAATGCACCACTTGCGGTGGGAGATTGATTTTTACCATCTCTGAAGGATCCGTTATAAAATACTTGGCCCCTTCCCTGAAATTAGCAGAGAAATACAACTTTTCTCCGTATCTTAAACAAACCTTGGATTTAGTCAAAGCACAGGTAGATCAAGTCTTCGGCAAAGAGAAAGATAAACAAGTAGGATTAGGAAGCTTTATGGGTTGAGAAAGAAGAGATTAATTAAGATCCAATCTTTTTTCATCTTATTCTAACAACTTTCGTGGTCCCCTTCATTTCTTCATTGAATACTTTAATTTCAGTGGGAATTATCTTGTATACTTTATCTTCCATTTTTCTTTTTTTGAAATTTTCAAGATTTATTATCTTCTCGAAACCAGGATTAGTTTTATTCCAAAGATCAAGTGCAAATTTAATTTCTTTCTCGTTCTTTAGCAACGAAGCAATACCTTCAATCTGAAGACCTTTTTTCTTGTCAGTTACCTTTTGATGCGAATCAGTTATAGCGCACGCCACATTCTTATTCTTACTAATTTCAAGACAATGTCGTCTGGTCGGCTTGCTTATGAAGAAAAGATTCAATTTGTTATCAACAGTATAGAACACATTACAAATCCAGGGCTTCTCCCCTTTCACAGTAGCAATCTGCATAAGTCTATGATCTTGGAGATAGTCTATCAATTCTCTCTTATCTTTCATTTTTTCTTAGAAAGGTCCTTTGATTTAATAACCCTGCTGTTAACAAAGTTTTTTTACCATTCATTACTCATTCATAACTTCTGCATGTGGAATTTTATCAATAAAAATGATCTTCTTTGGATCAACCAAATCCATCTCTACCCCAACAGCGACAGATGCTTTCCCAGTGAGATGCATATGCCGCGCAGTCATCATGATTTGTTTGACCTCTTCCTTGTTCTTGACTTCCCCCTGATAGAATTTCTTCGTCAAATCTAACTGCAGTCGCTCTTCTTCAAATTTTTTACCAATGATATCAGAATCAGTAACCACTACTAACAAACCAAATTGGCTTTGTTTTTTAGCAACTATATAATCCATCTTAGATACTTTTCACCGGCTTTTTGGCTCCGCAAGCTTGACAACGTAAGTATGTAATGCCTTTTTCTTCTATTAACTTGGTTTCTGGTTTATTACATTCAGAACAGAAAACATATTCACTAGCGTACTTCTTGATTTTTTTATTAATGATCGAGGCAGCTACTTTTGTTCCTAAAAGGGCTCTATCGCCTTTTTCATATTTTCCTGGCGTAGCTAACTCTCGGAGCAGATATTTTAAGAGGTGATTTTCATCTCGTTGCAAGCTCTTCGCAATTTGCTTAAGATTGGCCAGCACCGTCTTATTCCCTTCGAGATGGCCTTTGATTTTCTCAATAATAAATCGTTCTCCACCCTGGGTCTGCTCGGGAAGTTCTTCCTGTGCTTTTTTAAGTAATTGCTCGTAATCTTCCATTTTTACCTAATTTGTTAGTTATTTTATAAAGATTTACTTCTAAAACCACCGCAACTTTTATATATTCACATCTCTTGGTTAATAGATATATTCAAAGAGGTGTATGATATGGCTGGTCTTGAACTTCAGCAGGTAATTCTTGCTGTTATTATAGGAACTTTGTTAGCTATTGTGTATTCGCTTCGCGTTCTTATTTTACTAGAACGACGAGTTGCTTCTATGGAAATGAATATTCAGCGGCTGACTTCAAAAGTGTTGAAAGAAGAAGTGAGCATCCAGAGAGCACTTTCAAGAAAACGAAGATAAGTAAAATTATTTCTTCTTCTTTGTTATTTTTTTAAGTTTTGGTTTAGCAACTTTTTTAGTAGTTGCTTTCTTGCGTTGTTTTTCCTGTTTTCGGACTTTAACTTCTTTTTTCCTGGCTTTTGTCGCTATCTTTCGTACTTTCCTTTTTTCCATTAACTCTTCAAGTTCAGCTTCAATCTCAGAAACTTTTTTGCGAAGGGTTTCAATTCTTTCTGCATTGTTATCCTGTGATGCCAATTCACCGCATTCAGGACAATGAAACTCAAAATCCATAGCTTGGTCAAAATTAAGCCGCACACATTTATTTGGACAAGTAAAATATAATTCCCTACTTTCTTCTTCTAATCGTTGCTGTAGCTTGGCTAACAATTCTTTTTTTCGCTTGATATAGCTGAATTTTATGCTTTCTGGCTGTAAAGTCCAGTAATAAATGTACCAGCCCTTTATTTTATCTTTTTTCCGGATAAAACTCACTAAGTTATGGTTATACAAGAGGTACAACATCTTGCGTACAATTTTGATGTCTTTCTTGAGCTTGTCTGCCAGCTCGAACTCGGAAACATGTTGCTTGCCTGAAAGCTCTTTGACTAAAGATAAGCCCTCTTCTCCTAGAATGGAAAGCATAATTTCTTCAATTTTCTTTTGAGTCAGGCGCATTTTGTAGAATCTTTTTAGTAGGCGTTTTTATGTATTATTTTGGTAGTGACACTTTTAAATGTTTCGGTTAAGCTTTTTCCCCTTCATTTTTTTGCAGTTCAGAAACTCCTAGAAGCTCTTCTACCTTCAGGCCTTTTCTTTTAGCCATTTCCAAGGAAATTGCCCAACTTTTACCGGTCTGTTCTATGTCTTCCAACATGAAAAAATACCACGGCTCGCCAGGAAACCGCACTCCTATCCAAGCCTCCGCACCAAATTTGTTAGCAAAAGTTCTTAGTTGCTCAATCTCTTCATCTAACAAGTATTTTTTATTCTCTGCAGTGACTTTGCATTCAATGGCTACTCTGCGCATGGCATTGCCCGCCAGAATGTCTGGAGAAGGATACCTTTGTGAACCGCTGCCAGCCGCCCGGATAGCTGACCAGCCATTTTGGTTAAAGAAATGGATTAATTCCCTCTCACCTTTGGTGCCTTTGGCTTTGGTGTTCATGGTTGTAAGAAGAAAAAGGATTATTTAAGTTCTTCGAGGTTAGAACTTATTTTCAATGTGAATTAAAGCCATGATGATTGCATCCTTTGTATAATCTTTTCGTTTTATTCTACCTTTAGTTAATATTCCAATTATCCCCTCAGCGCTTCCTATTTTCGGATTAGTGCTTAAGCCCGCTTTATAACAGGCGTCATTAAGAGTGAGACCTTCCTGCACCGCCAGCCGGGTAACTTCTTCTGGACAACTAAAAGAAGCTGAAAATCCATAATAAAATTTTTCTCCATCGTAAATTACGCATGCAGTTGTATCCATGTAGCCTGCACAAGGATAATTATTCAATCCCGACTCAATACCTATACTATAATCACAATTCCTAAATGCATCCTTTGCCCGATTTTCCGCCCCGTGCAAAATCTCATCAAGGCTCTTGGGTTGTTCAGAAACACCGGAAGGAACACTTATCCCCACTATTTCAGCTCCAGCCAAACAAGAATAATCAGAAACAACTTCTTGCACTGCCTCGATCTTGGTAGGATTAGTAGAGCCGACAATGATTTTCATAGGAAAGTAAGCCAAAGGTCTCTTTAAATAAATTTCTCTACTCTCAACCATACTTTTTTATTACAACACCATTTTTCCACCCTATGTTACCAAAATTTCCTTCCAAAGCATTTCTTGCTCCCATGTCAGGCGTAAGCAATCCAGCTCTAAGGTTACTTTGCCGAGAGCTCGGCGCAGGACTAGTGGTAACTGAGTTCACCAACATTCACGCTGTTGTTGCTCGAGAAGCAGACATCCACAATTTCATTGAATTCTCAGAGAAAGAAAGGCCCTTAGCAATCCAATTATTTGGCTCAGATTTAGAAGCGCTTCAACGAGCCATCAAAATAGTTGAACCTTATTTTGACATAATTGATTACAATATGGGCTGTCCTGCTGATCACATTACCCAGCAGATGGCTTGTTCTGCTTTATTGCAGCATCCTGATCTTACTCGTGAGATTTTCAAGACTATGCGTGCTGCCACTACCAAGCCGGTAACTGTCAAAATCAGGGCAGGTGTTACCAAACCAGACAAATGGCAAGCTATCGCTCGCATTGCCGAAGAAGAAGGTTTGGATATGATTACCTTCCATCCGCGCACGGTTAAAGAAGGATATTCAGGTCTTTCTAACTGGGCTTTGATCAAAGAATTGAAACAGATGGTTTCCATTCCTGTCGTAGGAAACGGAGATATCCGAACTCCTGAAGATGCTAAAAGAATGTTGGACGAAACCGGCTGTGATTATGTCATGATTGGCAGAGAAGCGATGAGCAATCCTTTTCTTTTTACTCAGATCAACCAATACTTAGAGAAAGGAAAATATGGCGGCATGTCTTCTAAACGGAAAATTGAAACCTTTTTCAAATATGTTGAATATGCTAAACAATATCCAACTATCAAAGTATATAATATCAGAATGCAGGCCATGAACTTTTCTAAAGGTTGTCCTGGCGGAAAAGA
>DATDTA010000135.1:0-9119 GCA_035291085.1 Candidatus Nanoarchaeia archaeon
GCCCTTCAATCAGAAAAAGCTGCTGACTTTATTTGGCATCAGCATCAGGAAAGCCCCACTCCAGAGGAAACTAAACTCTTTCTCTTGCGAGCTAAATATGAACTCGATCGCATCCCTGAAATCAGGAAAGATTTGATTGAAAAATGGAAAGATGAAGGGGAGTTTAAAAAGAAGGACGCCCTTCTTGCTCACATGATCGCCGAGCGCCAAGCCTCCATAGAAGGGCGGCTTTATTTTGAAACCAAGAAAGCCGGAAAAGAACCTTCAACACAAATACCGGAGCTTGCGGAAAAAGAACTCAGGCGCCATCAAGCTCAAACGAAAGCCTTAACCACCCAACTTTCTCAAGAATATTCTCTGTCAAAGGATGCTGCAACCAACTGTGCTAAGGACGTCTTGCGATATAAAGAAACCCATGGGGAAAATCCCTCACAAAAACAAGTAGAAACGTTTGTTCACATTGCCCAAGACCTTGAAAAAACTTATCCCTACAAAGCAAAAGAAACCCAGACAGACATTTACCTCCGTCGTCAGGAAGGCGATCTTCTTTTTAGGCAAATGTCCATTCCAGACAAATCTCCCGTCTCTCCTGATATGAACAAAACCCAAGACCAAGCCAAAGTTTCCCTTGAATCAATATCTCTCCAAATGGCTCGAGATCTGCAGAAGATGAACCAAATGGAGTTGGGGTTGTGAAAGAAAGAAGTTTAAGTGTTGAGAGTGTTTCTGGATCCTAATCGAAATTTAAAAATAAATCTAAAATGCGGTCAATATCCGGATCTCTTTCGCGTGGGGTGTCTTCATATTGTCTGTTACATTCTTCTATTCTTCTACGCATTTTAAGCAGTTTTTCTGATTCCTCTCTTACCCTTTCAAGCAACATATAAACTGCGGCTTTATGTCGATTGTCACTTTCATCAAATATTTTTTTGCAGGTAGATGAGAACCTAAGAAATGGTGCTCTCCCTATTGTCTCATTGCTTTCATTGTAGAATTGAAGAAAGCTTTCAGCTTGGGTATATTTTGGATCAACGACATCCACGTCTTCTTTACTCATAAATATAAGACTTTTCTTAATCATTTCCTCATCACTTGGGGTTCCTGACCAGATTCTATGTATATGTGTATCTGCCTCCAAGGCTAAGATCTTACGAAGAACACCGTAGGCAGAAGTTGTTATCGTCAAAGCCATGATCATAATTCCTAGAAATTTAATGTTCATCTTAACTTCCTCTCTTAGTATTTAAATACAGCATGTGTCATTCCTAATTGAATATCCTTTATAATTCTTGAGGCGCACCAAATTTCTCTGTTAGAAAGGAAGAAAATGAAGTCAATCCGAAGAAATATGACACATTGGAAAAGCAGGGAATTTTTCTCGAAGGCCATTGAAGTCTCTTATAGGCATTGGTTTTTCTTTGCTTAAATCAGATTCCTTCTCCCTCTCTTCCCTAAAAGAAGAGGTTACAAAAAAGGGAACAGGTGTTAAGGGATCAATCCCGAATTTCCTACAAATAGCTTCAACCAAGGGTCTGTGAATACCGGTATCAGGAGATGCTGATGAAGAAGGGGAAGCCGCAGCGGAAGCTGCAGAAGAAGCACCAAAAGATTGAGCTCCTAAAGAAAAAGAGCGGACAATGGAATGACCGCAGACTGGGCAGACACGAAATCGAGAATGAAAACAGAGAAAAACAGCTTCTGGAGGGGCATCAAGCTGATCTATAAGAGACCTTGAAATTTCTTCTCCTCTTTCTGCAAGATGATGAAGAAGCCTTTGCTCACTGTGCCAATAGGTTACATTGACACTGTTGCTAAAATTAAAAAGCTCTCTTTCTTGTTTAGCTAACTTTTCTTGGGCAGTTTTTGTCCTTGCTGCTAAGGATTTAGCAAATGCTAAACTAACTCCAGAATCTAGGTTTATTTCGTCACAAAGACTTTTAATACCTTGTGCTTCTTCTCTTTTGATCGCGTCTAAAGTGGTTTGTATACGCTCAAAAGCCTTATAGTCTTTTAAAAATGCTTCATAAATAGGATAGCCTGCATCGCCAGGTTTAATTCCAGAAAACAACCTTTCTATTCTTGCCAAAATTTGTGCAATCGAAATGCGTTCTGGAGCAAAAAAACAGAATTGTGGTCTTATCTCTTCTTCAAAATATTTTTGATCGCCTGTAATCCTTATACAATCTCTTACAAGTTCTTGTTTTTCTGTAAGCAAAAGACCTTCTTGTCTTTGCAATTTAGGGGCATAGGATCGCATAAGTTTGTGTGCTTTCTCAAGTGTAGGATCAGGAATAAAAGAAGATTCCCAGCCACTTTCAAATACAAGTCTTTGTCCTTCCGAATTTTGCAGAGCAAAAGTATGAAGAGAAGGAGTCTCTCCTCCTTCTATGAACGAAAAACTCACCAAAACAATGTTTGTCGCTTCACTGGAGGGTAAAGCTCGAGCAAGTCTCTCTTCTTCTTGAGCCAACTGTTTATGAACACTGTCGATATCAAGAGCCGTTCGTTTATGAGTAATGCTAAGGCTTGAAACTGCAACCCATCCATCTTCAGGCCATCCTGCATAGGAGGATACATTAAAAATAATAAAGAAAATCAACACCTGAACTTTTAAAAAAGGTTTACAAAACATAAAAATTACCTTTTTTCTTTCACTTCGAATCAACTGAAAAGTTGTTTAAAAAACAGTGGCAGCATAACCTCTTTCTCTATAATACCTCTCATGGGTTGCACGCCAATCTTGAAGTCTTTCCATACTGGGTGAAGAAAAGTCATGATCCAACAAGACTTTATCAGCAAAGACAACTTTCTGTCTGAACTTTTTCGCTAATTCTTCCTTAGTCTTAGTACTTTTTACTAAACTAGGAACTTCTCCCGCAATTCCATTTGAGACAATATCAACATACTGAAGTTGCGGAAATTTTTGAAGAAGTATAGATAGCAGTTCGAGATCTTCTGGTTCCCGTAACGAACTTCCATAAAGATTAAGTATTTTAAGGTTAGGTAAAAGAGGAAGTATTTCCTCAACCACTGTTCTGAAGCTTGATGTCGATAAAAGCGTTCCGTGGAGATACAAAGTTTCAAATTCTGCTAAACCTTCCGGTTCGTAAACCTTAATTTGTCGGACAAACTTACTCATTGAAACAACGTCTTCACCTTTGAGCCATTCCGCATCTGCGTCACTTACAACTTTTCGCCCATCTAGAACTCGCCCTGCCATAACTCCATTATAGAAGCTGCATGAAAGAAAAAAAACTGCAAAGAAAAGTATAAGTTTAGTTTTCATAAGGAACTCCATAATTACTTGTTTGTTGTTGATAGAAAGCTTTATGCGTTTCTCTCCATTGGGGAAATGTGCTAAGAGCTCTAGGAAGTCGAGGAGTGGATCCTGCCTTAACGAGGCTCTTAGGATAAGCAATCACTTTTGTCCTAATGAGAGCTTTTATATCTTCTTGATCTTTTCCTGTCTCGAGAAAATCGGAGATAGCATCTGCAACCCCATTTCCCCATAGGTTTATATATTGTAGATTTGGATAGCGCCTTAAAAGTGAAAAAACATCTCCTAGTGCTTCTGGAGTAATTATAGTGTATGTAAAATCAATTTGTTCTAATCTGGGAAAAAGAGGAAGTACTTTGTCCATAATTTCCCTTAAACCTTGATCGCTAAATACGTTTGCTGATAGATCTATAGAATCTATACCATCTCGTTCTTTTGACTCCATAATTTGAACTTGTTTTGCAAGCTTGGTAATAGAGGTTCCTTCTGTATAGCGGGCCATCTCGTCATCAACGATGTCTCGATTACTATAATCAAGCTTGCCTGCAGAAAGAGGGGAAGTTGAACATAAGGTAAATAAGCCTAGGAGCATAAGTTTATTTTTCATAGGGAACTCCTTAATTGATTAAATTGTACTCTATCTTTTATTTAAAGTCTTCAAGTAAATTTGTTTAAGATACCATAGGTTAGCTGTGTATTTTTCAAAGTTTATATGAGGGTCCAGCTTTAAAAACCAATCCTTAAGGCTAAACCGCAAAAAAGAGAGCAGCAAATCCAAAATCAAGCAAAAGCTTCACTTGAATCCCTGTCCCTCCAAATAACTCAACTCGCAGAAGATGAATCAAATGGAGATTTCTTTATAAAACACTTTATAATTAACAAAGTCCTAGCCCATACTTTGTTTATGGGTGTATTTTTTTCTGTAGATGGCAAACCTATACAGTTTTGCCTTTACGATGATAGTTGAAAGGGGGTATAACTTTATTTAGTTACATAAATATAAAAAGAAGATGGCCAATTTATGAATCTTTCAGGCAAAATAAACAAGTTATCCCTCTTTAAAATCCTCTTAATTCTTTTAGCATTATTTTTTTTAAGTCTCTCTCAAGCTTTTGCTATGGAGCAGGAAGAGGATGATGAGTTAAATTCAGGTTCAGCTTCTTCTCGCTCTTTCTCTGCAAGCTCGAGTCAGAGTTCTAACCCTCACAGGGAACCTCCAGAAACAGATACACCTCCTTCAAGCTCTTCTCCTACAGATTTGTCTGTCATACATTCACTAGTTACAGGTATAGATTGCAGTACTGAGGAATGTTCAAAAGACTTCTCTGAGCAGATTAGCCAGGAGTTACCTAGATTAGTAAACTTACGCATTTTGATACTTGATGATATTTTTAGCATAAACAGAATGGGTTCCTTACCGTCATTTTTTTCTAATATTTTAGCAAGTGTTCCACCTTCCATAGAAATTCTTTCGATGAATGATAACTTGTTTCATGAAAGTTCATGGGCGGCTGTTATGGGCTTATTCCCGCCTACAATACCTCAGCTCCCTTTACCTCTCTGCCCCGCAAAATTAACAAAAAGAGAGCTAACAGAAGATCAACAAAGGCATTTTGGAGGATTGTTAAGCGACATCTCGGGTCCTATCAGACGCTTTCAGAATTTGCGGGTTCTTCGGATGGCTAACGTTTACAAGAATTGTGATTTTTTCTTTCCCATTGCTGAATTATTGGCGTCTTTGCCAGCAGCCTCTCTAGAAGAACTAGATTTGCGGGGTACAAGTTTTAGTGTTGAGGATCTTAAATTCCTTGCAAATGATGAAGAAGTAACACCTTTCCGAAATTTAAAAATATTAAAGTTAAGTAAGGCAGGAATTGACAATGGAGAAAGGTTGGCCCGCTTTTTAAAACAGACTCAGTTACAAGAATTTACTTTTATAGACTCTCCTAATGAAGCTGGTTTCTTCATTGAGTTTTTAAAAGAACTTTCAACGCGTCGTGCTGAATGGCAAGAATCTGATATTCTTTCCTCTTTAGTCAAACTTGATATTAGTAATAACAAAGAAATTGGTAATGCAGAAGATACTGAAATACAAGTATCACCATCGCCATTCTTCACTTCTTCATCAACTTTTTTTGACGAAATTTTAAAATTTAAACATCTAAAAGAACTTAATATTACAGATGACAATATTGAAGGGGATTTAATTAAAGACTTTGTTGATCGTATTTCATCATATAATGGATTGCCAAATCTTCAATACATAGGCTGCCTTGAAGGCAATGACATTTCAACAGAACGGCAAAAAAATAAACCCGATTACCAAGGAATTTTTGAGAGTGGTCATGAAGTGGGTATGGAAGACATCCCAAGAGTCTTGCCTTCACAACAAGACGAGATTAAAGAAATATTACGTAGATTAAAGCGTTCTAAAGGAGATTCTTTTGATTGGTCCTAGAATTCTATTGTGTGCGCTCAGATTCTGACAATCAAATCTCTGACGTCTTCATATTTCATTATGTATCATTTCTTCGAAATAGATTAATGACCTAACTTTAAACACTTTCTTAAGGGTTTTGCCATAATACTATGGCAACATATTCAAAAATTAACAAAAACCCCATGAAGAAACAAACCATTGCTCTCCTCTTTGTTTTTTTCCTTATCTTAATAGGGGGGTTTGCTTTTTACAAAATCTTCCCAGATGAAGCCATTGAACAAGTAACTCACCAAGACGAACTGAAATCCCCAAGAGAATGGTCGGTAGAAGATGCCAGCTCTCAACCTCTTTTTACAAGCATGGAGCCCTCTCCAGATGGAAAGTATACGCTTGTGGCTCAAAAGTATCCTCCCCAAGATGACGAAAAACAACAGCCCCTCTTAATGCTCTCTCTTATAGAAAATAAGTCCCATAAAGTTATCTGGAAAACCCCACTCGATAAGAACTTTCAGAGTCCCCAATGGTCTTCAGATGGGAATTACGTTTCATTTCTTTCTTTTAATGAAAAAAATATCCCTACTTTGCAGATTACCCCCTTTAAAACGTTTGCGCCTCAGATTGCACTCGAAATGCAAGGTCTTGCAGCTTATTTTTGGTCTCCGGACAGCCATCAAATTGCGCTTATCTCAAGAGATATAAAAAGAACCGAGAGCCTTACAATAGAAGAAGGAATGGTCTTCTTAAACACAGAAGATGAAATTGAAAAAACAAATCTTCTTATTCTCTCTGATCCATTAGGAAAGAAAAACGTCTCTCAACCGATTCCTTTGAAAGACAGCACTATTCCTGAAGTATTTTCAAAACCAGAGATGATTTTAACCTGGTCTCGGGATGGAAACTCTCTTGTTTTTGTCAGTGAAGGAAAAAAGAAGGCCTTTTTAGCGTCGATCTTAAGTCTCTAAGAATTGAACAAGTTCATCAAGGAGGCCGCCCTTCTTATCCCGCTTTTTCCCCCGATGGAAAATACCTTGCCTATGTTGCTAACGTTGCAAAAGAAACTGATCTTTTCCCTATTAAAAGACGGGCTCTTTTCATTTATGACCTGGAGACAAAAAAGACAACAAAACAACTTGAAACTCCTCTTGGAGATCCAATACTTCTAGGGTGGCTCGCAGATGGTCAGGCCCTTCTTGTTGAGGAAGGTTATAATACCCTCCGACGTCTTTACAAGGTTCCCCTCCATGGTGAACCCATTGAGGTGTTGAATAAAGAAAACAATCAGCTTGTTTCTAAAGTTTCTCTGAATTCATCCTCAACGCACATAGGGTTTGTTTTAGAATCTTTGACTGAAGAGCCGGCCGCCTCTATCTCTTCGATAGAATCCTTTGGCCCTCGCCCTCTATTTAATCAGTTTTTGATAACTCTTCCTCTTCAAGCAGAGGTCATCAAATGGCCCTCGTTTGATGGGAAAATCATCGAAGGCATTCTTGTGTACCCCTTAGATTATAAAAAGGGTGCCCGCTATCCTCTTATTACAGCCCTTCATGAAGGCCCTTATGGAGCGTGGGAGCAGAAGTTTTTGGGAGGATGTGCCGATAATATATATCCCTTTTCACCAGCCGTTTTTGCTTCAAAGGGGTATGCGGTTCTCCTTCCTAATATACGAGGAAGTTCAAACTATGGAATCGACTTTACCAAGGCCATTGATAAAGACATTGGAGGCAAAGACTTTAAAGATCTTATGGCTGGCATTGATTTTGTTATTGAGAAAGGGGTTGCTGATCCAGAAAAACTCGTTATATGGGGCTGGAAATATGGAGGATATTTAGCGGCCCACGCTATAACTCAAACGAATCGGTTTAAATCTGCTATTATAGGCTTAGGAATGACCGACCTTATTTCCTTTTCTGAGACTGCGAAAGATAACGGTTTCTTGAAATCCTATTTAGGAGGTACCTTTTGGGAGAATAAAGATCTTTGGCTCATCCGATCTCCCATTATGCATGTTGAGAAAATTCAAACACCAACCCTCCTCCTATACGGAAAGCAGCCAAATTTATTTCCAACGGGCCAAGGAAAAGAACTTTATTACGCTCTTAAAAAACGAGGTGTTCCTGTTAAAATGCTCCTGTTTACTAATGAAGAAGAGGAAGTTAATTTATCCTCCAGATCAATAAAAGCAGGCCTTGAGCATACAATAGCTTGGCTTGAACAATTTTTAAGCCTTGATCCAAACAATAGAGGCTCTTCTGATGTCACTCATAAAAAAGAGAACGCAAAATGAAAAGAAGGTGTTTTCTAATCGGACTCTTTTTTCTCTTATATTCTCAAACTCTGGTCCTTTACGCTCAAAGTTGGTCGTCTGATCTTTCGATTGATCGCAAAATAATAGATAAAATCCAGGTTTCTCCAGATGGATCAAAAACTTTAGTGACCTATACAAATTGGCTTAATCCATCTCAACTCGAAAAAAGATGCGCCGTGATAGAAAACCGCAGTCAAGAAATCCTTATGACGACTCCAGCAGATCAGAAATGTGAAGAAGCTGCCTGGTCTCCTGACGGGAAATGGATAAGTCTCCTCTTTGATACCCCTCGCCTTAAGGTCCTTTATATTACAAAGCCGGAGATTTATGATCCCATTGCAGTTGGAAAATTTTCAGACGTCTCTAACTTCCAATGGTCCCCGAATGGAAAAAAGATTGCCTTTTTGAAGCATATTTCTAACGGTCCAGATGTTTTTGAAAAGAGCAAAGAGGTCTTGGTTATTGGGAGTATAAAATCTCATTCAAGTCTGATGATTTTAGATATAGACATAAAATCTAAAAAGGTCTTTGTCTCTGGGTCCCTCACACCTGAAACCATGACAGTCACGGCTATCGAAGACACTCAACGAACATATGCCTGGTCTCCAGATAGTACCCATCTTGCTTTTTCGTATATGCCTGTAGAGAACAAAGAGGGATACAAAGAATTTCAAATTGCAACAGTTAATGTTCAAACAGGCCATATTCAGTATTTGAAAGACATCGGAATTGCCTTTGATCCTATTTACACGCTTGATGGAACCTCACTTGCTTATGTGACGGGTGAAGAAACAAAAGTGGTGGATCATTTTGAAACAAACGATCTTGTTCTTAATAAAAGAAGTGTATGTCTCTCTGATTTAAAAGGAAACCAGGTCCGGTGTCTTGCGGATACACCAAACATGAGCCCAAAAATTATGGGGTGGAATCAAAAGCAGCAGTTCCCGGAGGGTAGAAAAAGAGGCAGAACATAAGGAGAACGCAATAAATTTTTCGTAAACTATGGGAAAAAGATGTGATTTATGGTAGGGTTAAGCCATAAAAAGATGAGGCTTTATGAAAGAAACCCGTCCTGCTTTTACCCACGATGCGCTTTT
>DATDTA010000136.1:0-5240 GCA_035291085.1 Candidatus Nanoarchaeia archaeon
TCATACTTCCATCCGCCACAATTCATCGCCAACATAATGGATGTTCTTGATGACTTTTCCAGAAGTCATGGCTTGCATCTCTGCGCTGCTATAAAGTGCGATTCCTACAGCTAAAGGTTTGTGGTTGTTTTTATCGATTACAGTTACAAATTCATCTTTGGCAATTCCTGCTTCGATCTCGACAATTCCGGGGCGCATGACATCTGCTCCGTTGACCACGAACTTGACTGCGCCCATGTCTACGGTAATTTTTTTGAGAACATTGTTCTCTTGGAGAAACTTTAAGGTGGGAACTGGCTTTCCTTCATAATAGAAGAACGCGGGTTTTTTGTTGATGAGGATGATTTTATATTTATCTTCCACTAATTCAGCCTGGTCTTTTTTTGAGATCACTATATCATATTGCTCTATTTCTTTGCTGATGTCCTTGCTGCGTAGTTGGATTCGTTTCATTTTTTGATTTTCTTGACGCTAAAACTGATTATTTTTCCAGTTATAGTGATGAGAATATATATGCTAGCAACAGCAAGGCCCATCATCAACAAAAATATGACAAACAATCTTATCCCTGGGCTGGGGACGGTATACACTTTATGGACCAGGTAACCCATCCACAGGAGTATAGCCCCACCAACAGCCAACCACAGAATTTTACCGATCTGTCTAAGAATTGCTAACATTGGTTCACTCTACTAATATTCCTGGCTTTCCGGGCATCGCAGACTGCGCTTTAGGGTGCTGGCTGTCTTCTGCACGGATGATTTCTATTTTGCATTCAAATTCTCTTTCAAAGAAAGCTTTTGCTTCTTTTATGGCTGCTAATTCTTCTTTTTGCGAGGTAACGATTACCGGTATCTTACTGACGTCCTTCAATAGACTCATCACGATCCTGCTGACTTCTTTTCCTTTTATTTTCATCTTTTCTTCTTCTAAAACTCGTCTCATAATTTCGCCAACATTCCTAGTGACTTTAATCTCTTTTGAGATGAGGTTAAATAATTCGTAACTCCATTCTTCTGAAATAAAGAAAGTAAATTTCTTGGGCTTTTGTAATTTTGCTAGGTTTAGCACATTTCGCATTCCATCAAGAGTAGTCCTGATAAGTTCTTCGCTAGCTTCTGCTTCTTTGCTGATTTTTTTCTCTTCTACTTTTGGCCATAATGATGCTGAGACCAGTTCCTTGCTGTCGTTAAGCTCTTCGCTGAGATGCGGAGTGATGGGATTCATTAATTTGGTCCAGATGTTTATGGTATCATTAATGACTTTTTTGTTCTCTCCACCTCGGCGCAAGTACCATTTCAAGTCATCGTAGATGGAATAATATACCATAGAAGCCAACTCTCGGAGCCCATAATTCTCCATGGCTTGGTTACAGGCTTTGATATGTTCATGCATGCGCGATAAAAGCCAGTTATCAACAGCTTTCTTATTGCCGTTTGCTTTTTGCAGGTCTTCTGCCAACTTGTAAATCCTTTCCAGCGCATTTTTGTAATTGAATACTACTTCTTCGGTCCAGACTACATCCACATGCGGTGATCCAATGTGTGCATAGTATAACCGCATCGCATCTACACCATATTTTTCCATGGCATTAGGTATTGGTTCTGCTCCTCCCTTGCTCTTGGAAATTTTCCCGCCTTTGCCAGTAACCCACCAATTTACGAGGATTCCTTTGGGCCATTTGTCAGCAGGAAGAATACCGAGATGGTTCATGATGAAAACTGGGAAGTGCACAGTTTGATGTTCTTTTCCCCCGAGGTTAAGGTCGAGGGGATAGAAGTATTGGAATTCTTCTCTGATGGGCTTCCATTTTTTCTTACCTTCCCCTTGGCTTAGAAAGACGTAATCAAAAAATTCTTCGGTTAGATCATGCATACTAATGTTGTTGTTGTTGATGAATTTTGAAACGATATAATATGCTGGATAGAGCGTTGAATCGCTGATAGGCTCAACAATCCAGTTTTCATCGAAAGGAAACCTGCTTCCAAGCCAGTTACCTAATCTAGTGCAAGCGCGATCACCGAACCAATCTAAAATTGCAGGAAGATTCTCTTTGTATTCTCTAGGATAAATATTCATCTCTTTAAGGTGTTCTTTGCTACGTTCGGTCAGGGCCTGATCAGAATAGCGGATGAACCATTGGTCGTCTATACGCTTAATTATGACTTTGTTTCCGCAGCGGCAAATCACTTCTTCACTTAAGTCGTAGAATACCTCTCCTCTTCCAGATTCAAGAAGTTCAGCTTTGATAAGTTCTTTTGCTTCTTCAACTTTTTTGCCTGCATACTTGCCGCAGTTTTCGGCCATGACTCCTGAATGATGTCCGGCTTTGTATACTTCTTTAGTTGCTTCTTCTAATCTTGGATCGGCCAGAGCTTTGATATCAAGTTTTTCAACAATTTCTTTAGCTGGGAAATTGCTGTAGCCTTTAGTTTTGATAATGGGGATAAGTGCGATGTTTTTTATTTCAAGAGGATTAAGGCTGTAGGCTTTACATAATTGCGGATTTTCTTGCAAAGTTTTCAAAGCAATGTAATCATAAGGAGCATCGCTAGGGACACTGGTCACAATCGCTGTTCCTACGTTGGCATTGACAAATGTTGCAGGTAAGATTATGATTTCTTTTTCTATCCCTGGAGCTTTTGCTTTTCTACCGATTAATTTTTTGATGTCAATATCTTCTTTCAGTAGGACATCATCTTTCTGATATTGTAATTTTTCGGCTGCTTCTTTTCCCATGATCCAGTCTTGGCCTTCTACCTCGACATGAATGTATTTAACTTCCGGATTGATCCAGAGATTGGTTTGTCCATAGATAGTTTCTGGCCGTAATGTTGCGGCGACAAGATAGAAATCATCTATTTTGAATTTTAGTAAGGTGTATTCATTCTTCTCAGCATTTCCACCTTTAGATATATCTGTTTCAGAGGGATCAACTGCTACAGGTCCATGGATGACGCAGGCAGTGGCAAAGTATGGTTTTTGGATAAGCAAATTTTTTTGCAAGAGTTTTTTGAACTGCCATTGGATAAATTTCTCATAATCTGGAAAGGTTGTGCAGGTAAATCTTTCCCAATCGCAGAGAAAACCGAATTTTTTCCAATAATCGTTGATGTAAACTCCATTGAAATATTCTATAATCTTTTCAGGAGTAGTAAGCTCTTTGATTTTTTTCTGCGGGCAGCCGTTGTTAAGTAAGTAATCTATCCAGTCCTGATCTTTATTTTTGACTTTATTGGCAAAGGAGATGGCTTGATTTCCAGAGGCATGCGTTCCTACTGGAAAAATAACTTCTTTTCCTTTAAGTCGTTGGTAACGGCAGATTGCATCCGTATAAGAGAAGCCGCGCATATGTCCTACATGAAGAAATCCAGAGATTCCAGGATAGGCAAAAATCATGAAGAATTTATCTTTATCTTTGTTGACGATAGCCTTGCCTAGTTCTGCTTTTTCCCACCGGGTTTGCCATTTCTGTTGAAGCTTATTCCAGTCTACGTTCATGCAGGGAAGAATGGAAGAATGGTTTTTAAAACTTATGTGAGTTAAGGTTTATATATAGGTGATCTTCTGGCTGGAATATGCTCGTAATACAAGATCATCCTTTTTCTGTAGCTAAAGGTGGAAAGCACTATACAGCTGTAGCAAAATCATTTTACGGGATAAATGTTGATGCCGTTTTAGAAAAAGCACGGGAGTATGGTGCGGTGTTGACTATGGCAGAATTGATTAATTATTTTCCTTTTTCTGATGATGGTTTGCTGCAGGAGGTGCCAGTTACGGTTCAATCTGAGGAAATTGTGGGTAGAAGCAGGGGTGGAAATCAGGTCGTGATCACTGTTCATGGGGCTGGCTTATTAACTCCGGAACGAATTAAAAATGGAATTAATCATACCCCTCTTAGCGCAGAGGTTATGCCTGATCATGGGCTGACTAAACCTGCTTCTGGAAGAGGCCATGGCGCATTGCCTTTACAAGATGCTGAAGTGTATGCTCTTTTAGATGGAAAAACTCCTTCTGGCGATATTGGGATTTATTCTTTTTCAGATTTAGAGACAGGATTTGTTTTTCCCGCTGGATATGCTTTAGTGAGAGATTTTGATCTAGAAAAAGAAAAATGTTCTGGAAAATATTACTCTCTGCAGGAATTAGTTGATGATCCGCGAATGATCTGTTCAGCTGGAAGTCTGGAAGCAGCAGCAGCACATCTTCGGCAGCTGGCTAAGAGATTTGGAACTGATATGTTTTCTAATTTTCATTCACTACATTCTCTTGATATTAACCAGCCACAAGGCAGATTTTTAGAGAGAAGAGGTTCTCCGCAAGGCTTATATGGCTGTTTGGAAATGGATGGTTCAGCAAGATTTGTAGCTGTGAGAAAGCAGGATTTGGAAGAGAAAGCAGGAGAACAGGCCTGATAAGATGTCGCAGGAATTGCATCTCGATCATGAACTTTATTACAGAAAATACCCTGGAGGAGTTCAAGAAGCATTAATGAAGCTGCGTTCCGAGCATCGTTATCCGCTTAGTGCAGCTGATTTTGTGAAACGTTTAGACGAAGTAAGGGCAAATTCTGAAGTTTATAGGACTTGGAGCAATCTTTGCCCAACGTTGGGTGACGCAATTATCCGTCTTCCGATTTATCCTTTTGGAAGTGTCAGAATTATTCGTGGAAATCAAAAGTTATGGGATTATATTGCTAAAAGAAGCGTGCGGGATGGCGTGGTAGAATTAAACGGAAGAAGTTATGAAGCTCTTGGCGGTTATCTAGTTCCCGGCATAGTGATGAGACAAAGTTCTGAGATGAAAGAGAATCTTGAAGCGGAAATTTTTTCTTATCTGGGATTAGATCAAAATGTAGCGAAGGGGAAACGGATTTGTTTTCCTAAAGCAAGAGAATATCCTTATCTTACTCTTCTGGCGTTCAATCATAATGCTGAGGTTCTTGGCAGCTCGACGTTAGATAGTGGGAACTGCTTGATTGGTGTGAAAAGATCAGAACAAGATTGGGTTTGATTGGTTAGATTCAATGTGATATCCTTGCTAGTTTCTCTAATGCCGTTCTCGCATACTTTTTGATGACTTCACTGAGTTGATACTGTGGATCATCAAGTTCTTCTTCTAAAAACCATTTGCAGCCGTCGCTCTTTTCTGTTTCTGAGAGAATGAGTTGGTCTGTAACTGAGATGCCGAAGAAAACAAAGGAGATGTGTTGATGGGTGTCATTGATTTTGTGAATGTTC
>DATDTA010000137.1:0-1054 GCA_035291085.1 Candidatus Nanoarchaeia archaeon
GCCGTAGGATTAAGAGGATTGCTCTTCCCCGCTCTCGGGGCTTTTCTCTTAGAGGTCACAGGACATGCTTCATGGGTAGTGCTGCTCGGCGGAACCTGCTGTCTCTTCTCCGCGTTCTTTATGTTTCAATTCAGCAAAAGACATCCGGCGGGAGTCAATCTTTCCGAATGAGAGAAAGTTCGTAGTCCACTTTACTCCCCTTTTCTTGTGCATGAGAGGCCGCCTGCATTGAAGTTGTTCCAACAATGCAAACAACACTGATAATAGTAAAAACAAATAAAAATTGACTTTATGGTTTATTAAATTCATCCTAATTTATTCCAATAATTTACCAAAATCGATTATCTTATCAAAATAACCTGTATCTAAAACACTTTCATCTACACCATTTACATGAATAAGAACGGGTCTGATTGAAAACCTTTTCGGAACTGCTAGTCGTTGAATTTTCTCTTCCATCTCGTCAATGATCCGATGACCCACAGGATTTTTAGCAAACTTTACCTCGCAAATATAAAGAGTATTGAAGCGTGTCTGAACCATGTAGTCGATTTGACATCCAGCTTGCCTTGCAGATGCATTCTGAAAAAAAGGTCCATCCATCACGATCTCTTCAGGAGGTAATCCCATCATTTCCCAAAGAATTTTACGGTTGTGGGTCACTAAATTCACAAATTGCAACCCCATGACACCATCCCATCCTGGTAAGTTAGCTAACATTAAGTTCGAAAACCCTTCCCTATCAATTTTCGCGTGATTTGGAGCGATGTATTTTAAGTAAAATCGGAGGTAGTTATCACTAAGCCGATATCTACTCAGTTTACTTTGTTTTCCATTCTTCAAATGCCAAGCAAAATCTCTCTGCACAAATCCCGCTTTAACTAACTCATCTAAATGTTTGCTGTATCTACCTCCTTGATTTTTTCCTAAATCCTTACAAATTTGCATCAGCTCTTTAGGACCATTAGCCAGACAATCGATGATTTCACGATGGGTAGCAACACTGCGAGAAAAAATATCAGAAAATATCTCTTCGAACTCTTTAACGAGCAGT
>DATDTA010000138.1:0-20964 GCA_035291085.1 Candidatus Nanoarchaeia archaeon
GGTTTTGGCGCGTCTGGTGGTAATCCGGTTTTCTCCGCTTCTCGCACTTTATCCCATAATTGGTTTTGAAAAGATACTGGACGTTCACAAAGCTCCATTGCTGCCACAACTTGTGGATTTTGGGCTAGTAAGTCATAATAAGAATGTAAATCCTCTCCAGGATAGACGCACTGGAATTGGTCACTTTGTGTCTCAGCATTATCACCGCATGCGGTTGCTAATACTATGGGAAGCGAATACATCAATTTTTTTTTCATCGTTGAAACCTGACTAGTTACTGGATAATATAGTTTAAACTAAGGAAATGCTTATTAGGGTTATGCGTAGTTATCTATAGTAATCAACATTAAATGAAAGAAGATAGGAACACTTATGGCAAAAGCGACTTTAAACATTACCGTGGATAAAGAAATTCTTCATAAATTTAGGCGCTGGTGTGAAAGCAATGACACTAAGATTTCCACTAAAGTAAATGGTCTCATGCGTCGTTGGTTAGATGAGAATTGTAAGTAATCTTTATTTTGAGAGCAGAATTTTTATATGTTACTTCTAATTTTTTTAATGTTTATATTAATAAACTATCAAAATCGAGAAAAATAAAAATAAACCCCTGGCCAGCCCCGAAAGGCTGGCTGGGGAAAAAGAGGTGATAGATGTTTACTACTCTAAAATAGGCACCCCTATATAAAGTTTATGGTCTTTAGTATTCAAAAGTAGTGACCAAAATGTAGCCTTCGATATATTTTTATAGGAAAACTGTTTTTCTTACTTTATGAAAATGTTTAAGCTAATAATGGTGGGGTTTGTATTAATCACCTTTCTTTTTAGTTTGGGCTGTTCTTCTGATTCAGAAGAAAATCCGGTAACAGAACCATTAGTTGCGGAGGATCTTGAAGCACAGCAAAAAAATGAAACCATTCCTGAATCACTCCCCTTAGAAGAACCAGTTGCAATTGACAATCCTCTTACCGGCGGTGCAGTTACTGAGCAAGGTGAAACTCATTTTGTAGACTTAACTTCAGAAGGATTTGAGCCTAATGAATTAACCATTCAAGCTGGCGACACAGTAGTATGGCAGAACGTCCGTTCAGGACAAATAAGTAAGGCCTTTGTTATTGGTGTTCGCGAATGTGCTAAGATTAGAAGCAAAATCCTCACCCCGGGAGAAAGCTTTTCCTGGACTTTTGAAGAACCGATTAAGTGTACTATCGTTGATGGTATTATGACTACTGTTGAAAGCAAAATAGAGGTAGAGTAAGGATCTTTTGTATAGAGAACTTTGAAAAATAGAGATTTTGCTAATTTTTTATGTTTTTATGGACAAAATCTCGGCCATTTCAAAGTTCTCTATATTCAGTTTATTCTATACGTTTAAATAATTCAGGCTTCTGATTCTAGTATGATCAGCAACCGCCGTCGCTTTGAAGACAAAGTTAGGCAGGAAGTTAAAAATCATCTACGACGTTTTATTTCTCATAAAGATCTTCTTGATAATGGCAGAGTAAGCATTCCCTGGATCGATATTCCCCATTTCAAGCACAAATCTCCTGGTGGTGTAGCGCAAGGAGAGGGGGACATTGGCAAGAAAATGGGTTCTCGAAATATGGACTCTCTAGGAAAGATTGATACAGGAGTGACTATTGATGAGGTTGCTGCCCTTCTTGCTGAAGAATTGGGCTTGCCCTATCAAACCCCCAAAGAAGGTGAAGCTTTGGATTCGAAAAAATATACCTATAGGGGAGTAGCCAAAAAAGGACAAATCAAAATTACCCGTCGGTCCTATCTGCCAGCCTTGGCCAGAGCAATAATGTCTGGGAGCTATAACCCTGATAATCCTGTGGTTGTCCCTGAAGGAGATGATTGGCGCTACCGTCATCCTCAAGCTATAAAAGATCGGACTAATAAGGCGGTATTGCTCTTCATGATGGATGTTTCTGGTTCCATGGGTATGAGGCAGCGCGAGTTATGCCGAACCCAAAATAAGTGGATTGAGCTGCTGGTCAAAGGTCAGTATCCCGCTAAAGCAGTGGAAGTTCGTTACATCATGCATTCCTACACTGCACAGGAGACAGATGAACTGACCTTTTATCGCACCTACGATGCTGGTGCTACACTTTTCTCTGCTGCTTATGAAAAATGCTGGGAAATAATCAAAGAAGATTATCCTCTCCGTGAATGGGATGTCTATCCTTTCCATTTTTCAGATGGGGATAATTGGAAAGATGATAACGATTATGCTCTCAGCTTGCTTCGCAAAGAAATCTTACCTAATTCTACTATGTTTTGTTATGGCCAATGTCCGACCAGCGTGAATACTGATGTATCATTCATAGATGAAATCGTAGACAGTTTTGGGTTGCGGGAAGGAGTGTTAGTTAATCCTCGGTTACGCCTGGCTAGAATAAAGAGTTATCTCGATCATCTACCGGTTCTACGAACTTTCCTTAAAGAAAGCGCCCACCCCTTATATGGGGTCTTGAATGACTAAATTGTCTCACTTTTATCTAAAGTTTTAAATCTTCTAAAAGCCTTAAGGCAAAAATATGTATCATTCGTCCCAGAATAGATTAGAGTATCTTACTAGCCACACTCCCAGTTATACCTCTTCCACCCAACCTTTTTACTCTATTGTTGCCATCCCGACTTATAGCGATAGAATGTTTATTCCCGCTCAAGAAAGGATTTCCTACAGTTCTAGTACACTTATCCATTCACCAGCTTTGCACCCCTATTCGCATACTCGGGCAGGATATCATTTTACTGTACCTACTCCGGAATATCATTTTGTTCCTGATAATTTTCTAAAACCGGGAAAGGAAGGAATCTTTGTAGGTAAAGCGGAAGAAGTAAAAGAATTTGTAGAAGAAGCGTTTGAAACAATTTTTGCTCAACCCTTCCCTAACCACATTAAAATGAGTATTTTGGATAGAGAAAAATTCCAAAAGATTGCCCCCTCTTCCAATACCATTGGACTTTCTCTTAACCGTAGTAAAGAAGGTTTACTCTCTGAGATATTTATTCTTAATGATTCTTTAGGAAGAGTCATGCTCACAATTGGGCATGAATTGGGACATGTTTTAACTCCTGCCTTGCAGAATGCGCATGACGAGGAAGCCAAGGCTTATGCTTTTTCATTAGTGTGGATGAAGATAATCAAAGAGCACAATATTGCTAATTTAGGCGATGCAATTATCACTGAACATCCAGCTGAAAATGGATTGCATAATATTGCTTTTAGATTTGTTTCTAAACTCTTGGCAGCAGGAAAAGAAGAATGGGAGACGTATACAGAATTGATTAACGGTTTTATTTCTGTTCCCCATTTACAAAATCTTTAAATCTTTCATCTTCTTTATGTATTTATGATTAAAAAACTCTCTCTTATTTTTGGTTCTAAAACGAAGGCCCAAGAAATAGTACTGCTCCTTCAAGATGCTAAAGAAGTTGTACGACAGGGTTTTACCGAAGAAGAGTTATTCAAAGTAGAACAATTTTGCAAAGAACAAGATTTACATTTAGTCAAATCAAATTTTAAAGTTCTCTTTGCTGATGAAGGAGTTTACTCTAACAAAGGTCTCAGAATATCTGAAACAGATCCTCGTCCAGGGATGTATTTTGTCTATATCTCTAAATATGAGCAGAAAGCCTGGCTGACAAGTTATTATGAAATGATGCAAAATCACAAAGATCTTGGCTTAGTGCTTGATTATCCTCCATGCTGTGTCGATTTTTTCTGTAAACAATTTAATGCTCACAACACTAATTTAGAACAGCCATCACAAAACCCGCACACTAACCTTTCTAAACGTGAACAGGATTTAGTAATTCTTTCTCATTTTCCTTGCCATGCTGAATGTAAGGAAAGTATCAGACTGGGAGAAAAGTATTTGCAGGCAATTTATTTCGTTGATAAAGAAAGGGCTCGGGAACTGCTTACTTCCCTACGATAAAGTGGCGTTTTCCATCAGCTCTAATCTTGAAATGTCTTCCATAAAAAGAATCGCCATTTAGGTTGCAGGCAATTACTTTCTTTGATTCTATTACCATTTCTGTGAAGTCTAGATATGAAGTATGATCCATTTTCATTCCTACAAAAGTCTTAACAGCACTTAGCGCAGTCTGTTGCGCTGTTCCAAACGTAAATACTACTGGTATTCTGTCAGAATCCTTATTTGCTTGAGGTAGAAGAGTTGACTTTAGAGGCAAGCCAATATTTGCTTTTCCAAATGAAGCAGCGTACACGCCAGTTGGTGGATGTTTTCTATACTCCTTCGGTAAAACATTTTCTAATTTTTCGCCATCAAGGGTTATTTCTACCTCAAGAGCTCTGGAAAAGAAATACTCTTCCCATCTAGAAGATCCCACAAATATCTTCCCGAAGGTGCTTATCCCCGTTCGTAGCGCCGATAGTTTGCTAGGTTTTTGTAGGCCTTCGGTATATCTTTCGGCAATTTGATGATATTCTTCTGGTCGACCTTGTTGCAGTTCTCTCTCTAAGTGGAGGCATTGCTCAATAGTCATTCCTTCATATAAAGACAATAAGTTGGGCACAATTCCAAAGCCAATGGTTTGGCATTTCTTGTTTTTGATGTCGTCGACTATAACTTCTACCGCGGGGATGGTTTTGTATTTTAATGGCTCACCTAAAGCCGTTGCTTGAGCTAGATATTTTGCTAATTGAACTGAAGTGGTGTCTCCAAAACCGCTTACTTTTTTAAGATAGTCAGTGATACCACCTTTTACTCCCAGTTCCTCGTGGACATTCATCATAGTGCCGCCAGCTTCGGGGAAGGCAATATAACAATCTGGTGCATTTTCCCAAATATTTTCCACTGCAGTCATTCCTTCCATAACCGAAGCATCACCACCAAAAAACCCAGCGATACCGGGATATTTTTTCTGTTCATGTATCTTTCTTTCATGAATTTTTCGTACTTCATCTTCTAAATCTGGGAGGCTGTTAGTAGTAATTATTCTTCCCTGCAGTTGACCATCTGCCAAGATAAGCGGTCTCTCAATCTCCTCAATTTTTTCTGGAGAATAGTTTCCTGACCGAGAATTAGCAAATAAAACGTATTCTATCATCTTTCTTATTTTTGGTTTCTTTTTAATAAAGGTTATGAAATAAAAATCAAATTACTGTATGAAAGAAAGGGTATTTAAAGATTTTTATCTTCCAACTCCAACCCCACCGGACAATGATCGGATCCCATTACGGTAGGGAGAATAAAAGAATTCTTTAATTTCCCCTGTAATTTCTTTGAAACTAAAAAATAATCAATTCTCCAGCCAACATTGCGCGCACGAGCGTTAAACATCGGGCTCCAGAAAGTGTAATGGCCTTTCTCTTTCACAAAGGCCCGGAAAGAATCAATATATCCGGCATCTAATAATCGCTGAATCCCATCAATCTCTACCTGAGTATATCCTGCCGTTTTATTATAATTTGATTTTGGATTGGCTAAATCAATATCCGTATGCGCAACATTCAGATCACCACAAATAACAACTGGCTTTTTCTTTTCCAGCTTTAGTACGTAATTCAAAAATAATTGATCCCATTCTGCTCGATATCTCAATCGATCTAACCCTCGTCCAGAGTTAGGTGTATAGACATTCACCAAATAAAAATCTTTAAACTCAACGGTGATGATTCTGCCTTCTTCTTTATGGTTTTCTTTAGCCCCTAAGTTGTACCTGACAGAGATAGGTTTTATTTTACTAAAGATAGCCGTGCCGGCATATCCCTTCTTTTCTGCCGAGTTCCAAAAATGATGTTCGTAGTCAGCAAACTTTTCATCAACTTGGCTAGGGTGAGCTTTCGTCTCTTGAATGCATAAAATCTCTGGTTTCTCACTCTGCACAAAATTCAAGAATTCTTTCTTTAAAACCGCGCGGATTCCATTCACATTCCAGGAAAGAATTTTCAAAGTCATTTCTCTTCCTGTCGGAGAATTTCTTTAATCTGTTTCTTTAGTTTTGGCAATTCAGTTTTCAGAACATCCCACATCAAATCTAAATCAATGCCAAAATATTGGTGGATTAATTTGTCTCTGGTTCCGGTAATCTTTTTCCATTCTACAGAGGGATATTTATGTAGAAATGAAGCTGGAAGATTTTTTACAGCTTCTCCGATAATTTCTATTTTTCTAATAATGGCACTTTGTCTTAGGTCGTCTTTTTTGAATTCTTCTTTTTTAAGGCTTTCAGAAAAGACTTCAATATTTTCTATGAATAATTTGATATGCTTTACAAAAAAGAGGGGCTCTTTTTTCATAATATTCTCACTTCATCCTTAAAAATATATTTTTTAAGCAGGGGATTAACGGATTTATAAGTTAATAGGTCCACTTTTTTTCCCAAATGATCCTTGAGATCTTGTTCTAATCCTACTAAGTCAAAATAACTCTTTCTTCCTTTAAACTGAATCAGCATATCCACATCACTTCTCTTCTTTGCCTCTCCTCGAGCGTAACTGCCAAAGATGCCGGCCTTTACTACATCATTTTTCTTAAGAATAGGCACTACGATTTTGGCAATCCTCTGTACTTCTTTATCTTTTATTTTCATAACATCAATAAAGGAAATATACTATTTAAAATTATCCTCAATATTCTTCCTCATCGGGATCTTTTTGTTCAAACTCGTCCATTTCAGGACAAGTATAACATCGCCCCTTAGGAGTCAAATAAGACCGGCAGCAAGAAATATTAAATTTTTTTTGCTCTTCTTGTTCTTCCTTTATTTCTTCCATATCTATCAATTTCATCCACTATTTGCTTCCAAGAATGCACCCTTTTAATATTTTCTGGAAGGTCTGTAGCCTGATTCCAGGGATAATCAAAATCTGCCAGCAAAACATAAATCCCTCGAGAAGCACAATCCAGAGCGTGGGTTAAACTATCATCCACCATTATCGTGATCTTTTTTTCGATACACACTTCCGACTTGTTTATTTTTTTACCCAGGCCATGCCACTGGTTAGTTAGGGTAACGCTAGAAAAATAAGGAAATTGAGTTGCAATCAATTGTTCTGTTTGCTCTAACAGTACGCTCGGTCTGGCGGTAATGGCCGAAAGCTGGTGTTCTCTTGCCAACAGTGCAATCGCTTCTCGTGCGCCAGCAATAGGTTTCATATTGTGAAAGAAATCAGTTTTAAAAAAATGAAGAAGTTTTTTCCTGGTATCTTGTTCAGTCTCTCCGATTACTTTCCCGAAGGAATAGCTAAACATATCCTTTTTCTGTATTTTTGTGCCGTAGGTGTAATTATGGTAATCCAAAAATGCGTCTAAGTGTTCTACTAATACCTCATCCACATCGATACCTATATTCATGTGATAAATTGAGAACAAGAACTTTAAATATGTTATCCAACTATACCTTTTTTCCCGCAAAAAATTCCTGTGTTTTAGTCGCGACAAAAAGTCCAGCTTGATGAACTGCTTCCTTGGTTGAGCCCGCTATATGTGGAGTTAAAACCAGATTATGATTCTGTTGTGCATACTGTATTAATGGGTCTGTTGATGGTAAAGGTTCGGTTACAAAAACATCTAACGCTGCGCCAGCTATTTGCTTTTGTTCCAAAGCCCGCAATAGATCCGGTTCTGAAATTATTTCCCCCCGGGAGCAATTGATAAGAAGTGCAGTTGGCTTCATCAACGAAAATAATTTTTTATTGATTAAGCCTTTTGTTTCTTCAGTGAGTAAAACATGTAAGGTGATGATATCTGCTTCTGCAAAAATTTGCTCCATAGACGTAATTCTGGTTACTTTACTATCGGCAAAAACTTTTTCTGGCAGGTAAGGATCGTATGCAAAAATACGCAAGCCGAAATGCTGTGCTAATTCAGCAATATCCCTGCCAATTCTTCCAAAGCCGACAATACCCAAAGTTTTGCCGTACAATTCTGTGCCGATAAACGCTGCTCGCTGCCATTTCCCTGAAAGAAGTGAAGCCTGTGCTGCGGGAATTCTTCTTGCTAAACTTAAGAGCAAAGCTAAGGAATGTTCAGCGGTCGCAACCGTGTTTGCTCCTTGCAAGGAGATAACTTCAACGCCTTTTTTCTTAGCATAGTCAAGATCAATATGATTAATGCCGGTCGTGCCAGTCGCAATCACCTTCAAGCGCACTGCTGCATCAAGAATCTTTTGATCAATAACCGTATCTACCCGAATTGCCAACACATCATATTCTGCTATACGTTGGAGAAGTTCCTCTCTAGTCAACTCCTGGGCGGTAACTTCTCCCAGCTGCTGAAATACTGCCATCGCACTGTCATCAAAATATGCTGGGGCCGTTATTAATATTTTTCGTGTCATGATTAAAAAGCGCCAGCGCCCGGACTTTCACCAGTTGTCACGATTATTTTGAGGTGACTAAGCGAATGCAATGAGCGCAGTCGCCCCGCCTCTCAAGTGGCGTGACACTTGATTTGAACCGGGATATCCTTGCGGAAACAAGCTCAATGGTACTTTCCTTGGAAGTAGTTCCAGGCTTACGCTTTCCTTACAGAAATTTGCGCAGTACCGGGTTGTGCCACGCTGGCATACGCAGTTTACCCTGAGCATGTTATTTAAATATTTCGTCTAAAAATAGTTCTCTACTCTATTCTCACAAAACTTAAATACTTCTTACTCTTGCGTATCCCTATGATTACTCAAACCTTTGTCAAAGAGCTGGAGATGGCTTTATACCGTTCTTTTGGCCGGACTAATACCAAAATAAAATCGCGCAGCGAGCATCACCCTAATTTTGTTGGTGATACTACCTACAAAGAAGAAGTGGTAAAAGTCTTTACTACTGTCTTGCAAGAAAGAAGACCAGTATTGGAAAGTGAAATCTTCAAAGGCGGGCATCAGAATACTGCTGAAATGTTCAGCAAAGTATCTGCTATGGTAGAAAACAAAGTTCGTGCTACCATGACTAGATCGTCTCTGGCTAGCAAGGGTTTTGATCAAGCTTCCTTTGAGAAGATGGTGCGCGATTTGAAAGTCGAGGTCCGGGATGTTTTCTATAAAGGATATTTGGGCGGTTAGAAAAAATGATTGTACCAAGTTGCTATTTGCTTAGTCAGAAAGAATTTGAGGCAGCATTAAATACCTTGCCTGCTGATCCACACAGATTGACCATTCGTTTTTTTGATGTTGATTATTCCCCTCTTGCTGATCAGCTACGGACAATTCCTTATTTGAAGGATGCAGCCTTTGGTTTTGATCATGAAGTTTGTTCCGAGCATCCACTTAATTTAGCAGTTATTAAAAATCCAACTAAGCAAAAGGTTATAGATCTTTATGGGCATAAGTGGAGGAAACCCAACGTGCTAGGAGTTGAATTTTGGTCTGCCGAATGGAATTTTAGTAATCCATTGTATCACTGGAATCCAAATAAAAATGCTTTCGGATTGCAAGAGGGTAATAGATTTCCTGAATATCCTTCAGAAATAAAGTTAGAAGAAGCAATAGAGAATGCAGAGAAACCCTACAAGGAACTTCTAAGAGACTATTCTGATAGGTCATTGATAGAGGCAGATAAAATAATTAAAAAAGAATTTTTACCTTCAAGTAGTGTAGTAATAACAATGGATAATGTTTCTGTTACCTACGGAATTAGGGAACCAGGTTACCTTCCAGCGTTAGTTAAAGCATTAGAAGGAAGCGGTGCTCTTACTATTCAACGGTATCTTTAGGGTTAAAAATCCTTAATTCAAATTAGGGGTAAATTATTTAAAGTAGATGCTCTTTTATAAGAGTATGGAAACAATAACCATCCCGAAAGCAGATTTTGAACAAATGCAAACTGAACTTGAAACATTTAGACATAGTTCTCTCTATAAAAGATTGTTAGAATTTGAACATAATATTGCTAAAGGAAAGAAGTTTACCAGAAAGGATTTGGGTTTTTAGAAGTTTTTAACTTTTAGTTTAATTTTTGCAATTGTACGTTGTTGTTTTTCTTCACTGGTCTTCATTTCAAATTCAAAAACATAAATTTCATTTGTTTGCAGATTGTGTCTAAAATATAGCCTAATTGGCGGATGTTTATTTTTGATTTCATAAATGAATAGGTGAGAATCACGCAACTTTCCGGCATTTGGCCCTTTTATTTCTAATTCATCAAGCATACTCTGAAGAATATTTTTTACTTGCTGTTGTTTTGCTGCTTTTTGAAGCTGTTTAATCATCACTTCATCAAATGCTAATGTGTAAAGAGCATTTCTATATTCTTCATGTCCACAATCTAAACAAGATTGGTATTTCTTACCTTTGTAATCATAAAAATCAACATGGCAGGACTTGCATTTAGGACAGCAGTACTTGTCTTCCGAGGTAGCGGTGTGGACCATGTAGTAAAAATGGCGGTGGGGAGACTTTCAAGCCATTACACCATAAAGCGTATGTCGCGGGGTTTCTGAAAGAGTACCCCACTTGAGTACGTTCGCCTAGTGTAGCAGGCATTTGAACTCCCGACATCTAGATTATGAGTCTAGCACTATAGCCAGGCTAAGTTACACCGCCGATAAGCAGAAATAAGAGAGTTGTTATAAAAAGGTTTCTAATCGTAAGCCCTTTCTCTTTTCTCAATCTTAAACACAACAATTTTATTCTCCTGATGATTAACTCTGTATAGAATTCTAAAATCCCCAATCCTAATTCTAAATGAGCCATGTGCATTTACTATAGTTTTAGCATCATGGGGCACAGGATTATTCAAAAGGGTTTCTCTTATTTTTGTAAGAAGCCTTTTAACTATATGTTTGTCATATTTTTTGAGAAATTTTCTTGGCTGCTTATCGTACTGAAGTAAAAAACTCATAATCCTAGCTCTTTTTCTAATTCTTCTTGGGAAATAAGCTTTCCTTCCTTTTCATTTTTGAAACTTTGTTGAAGAAGATTTAACTCTTCCTGATCTAAAAACATATCTTTATCTACCATGTGTTCCTTAATGTAGTCCAATTCCAGTTGTATGGATTTCAATTGTCCCATGATTTGTTTTGTTTCTGCTATCATACAACACTAAAATCAGTAGTAATTTAAATTACTTTCGGGAAACTTTAATCTTCTCGATCTTATCTACCGTAATCCAAGCCGCCATCAGCCCGAAACCTTTCTTATTGATTTCAAATGGCTCAATCTTTTGCACTTTCTCTAAAAAAATCAAAGTACATAATCTCTTGTCTTTCACTTTTTCTGCATAGGTTATAGAAACACCAAGCTCTCTTCCATATTGTTGTAATAACCCATTAATTTTTTCTTCATTTAAATTATCAAAAAATAATGCTTTAGAAACCTTTGCTCTAACTCTAACCGGCTCTCCGGACTCCTTAAAATAAACTATATCTCCAATTGCAATGTTTTCATAAGGAGTTTTTTTGAACTTATACCACCTCGATTCAATAGTTTTCTGGCCGGCTAGGATTTTATCCAACAATTTTCCTTCTTTAGAAAGTATCGCCAGATGCTCCATCTTGTAAATAGTAGCAACAATCTTTATAAAAACTTCTTCTTACTAAATACTATGTCCTTCAATTTCGCCTTTAGAACCCCTGGTTCAACTCAGGATTTGAAGCAATTGGTAGATTTCTTAATGAAACAAGATTTAGGCTATCCAGGATATGAGGATTGGGTGCAGAGAGCAGAGTATGAGATAGACAAAGGATATAAGATTCCCGTCTTAGCTTTCAGTGAGGGAACCTTGGTCGGAGATGTGATCTACCAGCCGCACAAGCAGCTTCCCAGAATTAGAGAAATAAAAAATATTCGCGTGCATCCCGAAGTTCGGGGAAGAGCATTTGCTCACTTTATGCTTAGGCAGGCAGAAGCGGAGAACAGTGATCAATTTGATGCTTTGATTGTTGATGCCCGTGCCGACCAGAATGATGTCATCACCCTACTTTTAAGAAATGGATACACTCCTCTTGGACAAAGAGCATTATATGGTGCTAATTCTGTTGATGTCATTATGGTAAAAATGTTAGATACAAAAACAGGAAGGGGTTTCTTGTATTCAGCAAGAGCATTATTATTACCTTAAACATTCATCTTTGTAGAAGTGCGCTTCTTACGGCTTCATGTTCTCTAATTAAATCATCTCGCGTCTTCTTTTTATCCCATTCAATTCGTAATTGCAGCTCCAATTCTGAACGCCTATCTGTTGTAGTAAAATATAATGCTGCTTTGGTAGCTGGATGCATAGTCAAAGTCCATCCGGCTAAGACCGCCAGATCATGACTATTTCTTACCAAAGCTTCTCTTGCCGCCGCGATAGTCCACTGCTCTAGAGTTTTATACGTATCTGCAGCACTCTTAATACTGTACTTACCCTCATGCATATACGGTTCAAGTGGTCGAGACCACGTTGTAGTATCTGGTAGTGCCGGAGCATCTAATTCTTGAGCTTTAGCATAAAATTTATCTCCTATCCAAACTGCAGCAGGATTGACAAGATTCTCAGGCAAGGGTAAAGAAACTCTTAAAATATGACCATAGAGGTCCTCTACTTCTTTAGGAGTTAGTGTCCTATTTCTAACTAAGCCGGTCGTCTTGTATAAATCAGTTTGATCGTTCTGCACAACAAGAGCATTCATAGCAAAACTATCCGTCGATGGTCGGTCGAGTAAAGCTACAATGGTGTGTTTCATTTTGTAAACAGCTTCCCCACTTCTTCGACACTCATGCTTCCTGGATTTTTAATAATAGAATGCATACTGCCACCCCCATCATCAAGATATCTAGGTATGACATGGATATGTAAATGTGGCACTACCTGTCCAGCAGCAGAATTATGATTCCAGCCTACATTAAATCCGTCGGGAGATAAGACTTCTTGCAATCTGCTCATAGTCTTGCGTACTGCTACCATTAACTCCTGAAGTTGTTTATCAGAAAAGTCAAACACCGTTACTCCATGTTCTTTCAGAATTACTACAGTATGCCCTTTTGCATGCGGTTTGACATCTAAAAAAGCAAATACGTTCTTATCTTCATACACTTTATGTGAAGGAATCTCTCCTTTTCCAATCTTACAGAAGATACAGCTTTTCATGACAATTTCAATAAAGAGCTTATTTATTTATCTTTTGTTGTATAGACAATATATCACTAGATTATATATCTTCAACACTTTGCTTTTAATCTATGAAAAGAGGATTATATGCAGTACTTTTCTCAGGTTTGCTCACCTGTAACTCCCCCCCAGTTCAACCAGTATTACCACTTACCTTTTTTCCCGAAGTAAAAACTCCCTTAGAGGCTCGAATGTGGTTAGATAAAAATCTGGATTACAAACATGACCAAGAACTCTATAAGGTAGAAGAATTTTGGGCTTCCTGTGCTGTAACCTATCAAAATGGTGCAGGAGACTGTGATGACCATGCTATTTGTGCGGCAACATTATTAGCTGGGGATGTAGAAGAAGGAAATATTATCTCTTTAAATTATCCTCAGCCAAGTAAAAAAAAAGGACACGCAGTATTAGTCTATCGTATAGGCCAGTACTGGGGAATAATCAGTAACAACACCTTAGAATTTAGCAAGCCAAAATACACCTCTATTCATCAAGCCATTGTAGAATTAAATAATGCCCGCGAGCCTGAAGAGCAATATCCTCGTTATTTTATTTACGATTACTCAACGGTCGATATTGCTGCAGGTGCAGGCAATTTAAAACCAAAAATGACCAAAATCGGCGAATACAAGCTAAAATAGAACACAATCTTTATATAAAAAAATACTCTTTTACAGTTATGACCAACTTAGTAGTACGAACTCAAGTCAAAGAAATTCTCAAAGAGCTGGGCCTAGAAAATATGTCTGCTGACTTTATGGACAAATTAGATGAGAATACCAAGCAGCTCATTCTCGATGCAGGTAAACGTGCTAAAGAAAACAGCAGAAGAACGGTTATGGGTAAAGATCTGTAAGAACCTTTTACAAAAAGGTTCATCAAAAGTGACACTTTGTGAATAGGGATGGAGGGTAAAACATGGCAAAAGCTATTGGGATAGATCACCTTGCAATTT
Organism: Candidatus Nanoarchaeia archaeon; assembly: GCA_035291085.1. Classification (GTDB taxonomy): domain Archaea; phylum Nanobdellota; class Nanobdellia; order Woesearchaeales; family GW2011-AR9; genus JACPIL01. Next base: position 14,019 of record DATDTA010000138.1, read on the forward strand.
ATTTTTCTGATTTGGAAAAAGCAAAGAAATTCTTCTTGGAAGGCTTGGGTTTGACTCCCCACGGTGATTATGATGATGAATTTTTTATGAGGGTAGGTGATCAGATTCTAGCACTCTTTCAAGGAGATAATAAAACTCAAACTATCAATCATCTCGCCTTAAAAGTTGACAATTTTCCAGAAATTAAAAAAAGACTTGAAAGATTGGGTTATAAGATTTATAAGAAAGATATGGTTGATGGACCAGATGGAATAAGGATTCAATTAATATCTTAACCTACTCTCTATCTTCCCATCCTTGGCGGCGGCGGCAATGGTAATTCTTTCTCAACTTCTACATCCTTAACTATTTTTGGCTCAAACATCATGCGATGCTGAACTTCCATTGATTCTGGTTGTTTTTTGTACTGCCGTAATTTTTCTTCAATCAGCGCTATTCTTTCTTCCATCTCTTCTATCTCGTGTGGATTTTTACTCTCCAGCTCTTTATGGATCTGCAATTCTTGCTTCAATGCTTCTAATCTTTTTTCCAGCATCATTACTTTCCCTGCATCTGCTCCTTTTTCCTTTTTCACTTCTTCAGATGGAGCCATGCGCAAGCTGGTTGCAGCTACTTGCTGAGAAATTTCCTTTTTCGCTAAATGTTCTCCCAATAGATGAGTTAACTTCTCCACTTTTTTATCGAACTCTCCTTCCCCAGTCCGCAACTTTTGTTTAAGGGATTCGATCTGCTGTTTTAAAGAAGTTACTTTTAGTGACTCTTTATTTTTTTCACGGAGCAGTTTTTTCTCTAACTCCATAATTCCTTGCAACTGATTTTCAAGATGGATTATTTCTTTTCGTAGAGTCAAGCGAGGCACCTTCCTTTGTCCGGAAAGATATTTGATCTCATTTACTTTTTTCAAGATTTCTGGTTTTGAGAAACTTTCTTTCTGCTGGCGTGAGATTTGCGCTGCTTTATTCAACAACTGCAGAGCTTGAAGAGAGGCCATCGTTGATTAACTAAATAATCCCACCCGTGGTTTTCTTCCATTTGGCCCAGGCGGTGGTGGAAAATCTGCTGGCATCGACATCTGCGCAGCTTCCGGCCTTGGAGCTACTCTTCCCGGCATAGATGGCGGACCCATAGTATGCTGAACTGGCATGTTAGGAGCACTTCGTCCGGATTGTTTATTCATGAAATCATCTAGCCTATCTGAAATAGCAATCATCCCTTTGGCAATAGTTTCATTCTGGCTAACCACTGTATCCAGCTTTTCCAGAAGAGATTGGAAGGTTTTAGTGACATCTTCATCCTTCATCTGTTGTAATGCTTTTTCAAAAACCAGATTCAGCTCATGAACCGCATCTTTCATACTCTCAATCTCTAAAATCAGCTCATTGGCCTTAGTATCAGGTTGGGTAAGTTTCTTTTTAAGCGCTTCCACTTCGTATTTAAGATCAGCAATTACTTGCTGGGGTAGAAGTTCATAATCATCCTGAGTCATAGCTAATCACCTATTTTCTAGGTTTTGATAAAGTAATTTTGTATATAAATGTTTCCAAAAATATTTTGTTGACTTTTCCCTAAAAATCATCATTTTCGTTATGTTTTTGAAACGCGGAGTATTCCACCGGTCACAGACCGGTGATCCGCCCAGCCCTATTTTGACAAGTTCATAAAATTTTAATAGTATTGGATCTAGAACAATAAAAATGGCTCTTAAAAAAACGCCACTTTCAGAACTCCCTACTTCCTACGGGCATTTCCAGATCATAGCGTATCAAGACGCTACCGGAGATCATCTTGCTCTACTAAAAGGAAAAATAAAAAATGATTCACTTGTTCGAATCCACTCCCAATGCGTTACTGGTGATGCCTTTGCTTCTTTACGCTGCGATTGCGGCGAACAGCTAGATAAAAGTCTTAGGATTATATCCAAAGAAGGCGGTATTCTTATCTATCTGCAACAGGAAGGAAGAGGCATAGGCTTATTTAATAAAATACGTGCTTATCATTATCAAGATCAAGGCTTGGACACCGTTGAAGCTAATACTAAGTTGGGATTTAAAGATGATCTTCGTGATTACTGCATTGCCGCAGAAATACTTACCGATCTAGGTGTTACTTCTATTTGCTTGCTGACTAATAATCCACGAAAAGTTGCTGGTGTGCAGAAAGCAGGCATTATAGTGGCCAAGCAGGTGCCTTTGCATATTACCCCCAATGATAATAATTCTGGCTATCTCAAGACTAAACAAGAAAAACTAGGGCATTCTTTATCTCAAAATAAATAATAGAGAATTTTGAAAAACTATTCAAAATTATCTTAGAGACTTTGAAATGGTCGAGATTTTGCCTGTTAACAAGTAAAAAATTAGCAAAATCTCTATTTTTCAAAGTTCTCAATAAAAAAATAAATTAAAAAAGAGAATACCTAATACTTAGGTATGATCACTTGTTTTACCGGCAGCTTAACCACGGTAGTATTTGTTTTTATTGGCGTAACCACTTGCTGAATTGGCGTCGTTGTGATTGGAACTATTACTTTGGTGGTAACCGTGTTTACTAAACTGCTCTTCTCCGTTTCGGTTACCGGCAACTTACCAATTTCTACTACTAGACTATCCGCCACGTCAGTTTTCTGCTCGCTTTCAGGCAAGACTTGCACAATTTTGGTTAAATCGGTCACAATAGCGGTTTTGCTGGAATCAGCAGGTAGCTTTTGCACTTCTAAGACCAGCTCTGCCACAATGCCTGTTTTCTTTTCATCCTCAGGCATAGTTTGTACTACCACTACCAGTTTTTGCAGCACGTCAGTTTTTCCTTTATCAGCAGGCAATTTCTGTGCTTCTCCAACTAAATCTTCTACGGTTTGAGTTTTTTTCTCACTTTCTGGTAATTTTGCTACTTCCAGCACCAGCTTATCCACAACCACAGTTTTGTCTTTGTTGTCAGCTAGTTTTTGTACTACTTTAACCACATCCTGCAAGAAATTTGGCTTCTCTTCTTCTTTCAAAAGTACAGCTATTTCTACCAGATCAAGAGTCAGATTAAGCTTTTTCTTACTTTGAGGCAAAATCTGGATTTCACCGATGAAATCATCTAGTACTTCTGACTGGTCGTCATCTAAACCTAGCTGGAACATTTCTGTTTCTATTTCACCTGATGGATCGACTTGTACCATCTGTATTTGGTTCACTAAATCTTTGACTACTTCTGCCTTATCATCGTCGGCTGGTAATTCCACCACTTGGTTTACTATTTCCTTTAAGAAATCAGCCTTATCTTTAGGTTTTGGTTTTGTTTCTACAATCATAAGCACATCTTTTACCACACCAGTCTTATCGGGAGTTGCAGGTAATTTCTGAACTTCAGTAAAGACATCTTTCAAATAATTATCCTTGCTATCTCCTTCGGGCAATTTTTGGATTTCTTCAATTACGTCTTTTAGGAAGTCTGCTTTATCCTTGCCAGAAGGCATTTGCTGGGCTTCAGTAACTAATTTCTCGATTAGATCCTTCTTTAATGGTTGGACTGGCACAATGTCTGTCTCTAATTTTCCCGGTTCCTGATTTTCAAAATCTTCTTTTGCTTGTTCAAAAGCATCCAGGAGTTCTTGAGCTTCATCAGCTACTTCCTGCAGTTCTTCTGCTTTCTGTTGAGCTTCTTCAGCTTGCTTTTGCGCTTCTTCTACTTGCTTTTGTAATTCTTCCAGTTCTTCAGCTTGCTGCTGTTCAGCTTCTTCTAGCTGCTTTTTTAATTCATCAAGCGCTTTCTGCAATTCATCTGCTTTATCTTGTGCTTCGTCAGATTCTTTTTTGGATTCTTCTGCATCATTCTTCATGACATTGTCAAGAGCATTCTGTAATCCTTTTTGCGCAGCTTCAGGAGCTTCTGCAAGAACTTTTTGTAAGGTTTCAGCAGCTACTTGTTTTCCTTTTTCTTCATTCAATGCTTTTAATTCCTTGAATGATTCAGTCATGCCCTTAGCGCTTTTTTTCATTGCTTCTTCGACAGAAGGCTTGGCAGCTTCGGGAACCTGTTCTAATACTTTTGCTAAAGCTGCTAAGTGCTTACTGACCTGCTGAGCTACTTTAGCAGTTTTTTCTTCATCGAGATAGGCTTTCTTTTTTTGCTTAAGAAGAGCTTTATCGTATTTTTGAATTGCTTTCGCTAATGCTTTTTCATTTCCTTTTTCAGCCATCGCTACTATTTCGGCTGCCTTTTCATCAGTCACAGTTTCTTCAGCCTGAAATAGATCGGATACTTCATCTAAAAAATATAATGGATTGTCCGGGGTCATCCCTGGATCAGCTAATCCTTCCGTTTGTGCTAACACAAATGTAGAAAGTAACATCATCACCGTAATTATTACACTACTTATTTTCCTCATAGTTAAAACCTCCTCGTAGATATTAGATTAACTTAAAAATAAGATGCTATTTTTATATCTTTCTTTTCTATAACAATAAATATACCCTAAGATACGTTAATATAGTATTTCTGCTTTTCCTGAATTTATGCTGGTGGAATTGGTACTTGCTGCAGTTACTCTTATTGTTTTAGGTATAGCTTCATACACTGATCTGCGCACTAAAGAAGTTCCCGACTGGCTCAGCTATGGTTTTGTCTTTGCTGCGATTGGCGTAAGAGCAATTTACTCTTTCCAAGAAGGATGGTCTATTCTGCTAAGCGGCTTATTAGGATTAGCTGTTTTTTATCTTCTTGCCCTATTTTTTTATTATACTAATCAATGGGGTGGTGGTGACAGTAAACTCTTGATGGGCATGGGCGCAGCCTTAGGAATTACCTACCCCTTTGCTGAATCAAGTTTTACTTTACTATGGTTTTTATTGGCCTTACTGCTTGCCGGCGGAGCGTACGGCTTACTTTGGCTTACGGTAGTAGCTTTCCAACGCCGTTACTGCCTTCTTCCTGAAATGCGCGTTATGCTAGGCAAATATAAGAAAATCCATCTAGGAGTAGGTTTTGCCTCCTTTTTTTTGCTAGGAACAGGTGTTTTCATCAACTCTTTGTTGCTTATATTGGTCTTTATTATTGCTCTTTATTACTTACTGATGTTTTTGATTGCTGCTCAGAACTGCTGTTTTATTGAAGAAAAAGAGACTAAGCATTTGACAGAAGGAGACTGGTTAGCAGAAGATATTGTTGTGCACGGAAAGAAAATTATCAAAAAGAAAACATTGGCCCAAGAAGACATTAGCAAGCTGCATAAGCACAACATCAGTTCTGTTCTAATTAAAGAGGGTATTCCTTTTGTGCCTAGCTTTCTGATCGCTTACTTGATTTTATTGTTTGGAAAGGATTTGGTTCCATCAGTTGTTGGAAGGATATTTGGGTAAATTTTTATATCTTAATAATTTACGTTCATATAATAATGAAGAAAACAGGAAGTATCTTTGATAGAAAAATAATAATAATTGTTCTTGCTTTGGTTCTTTTGTTTTTTATCGGCTGGTTGCTTTTCCTAGCATTTACTGACCAAAGTAAAGAAACAAGCAAAGTGAATTCCGTACCAGCTATAACCAAGGTCAAGCTTTTAGAAGATATGCGTCTTTCTGGAAGAAGCATATACATTAATCCAAAAATTATATTAGAAAAAGATACCGAGATAGTCGAATATGTAGGAATTATAAATACAGGTTTAACTGAGAAAATCTTTGGGGTTAAGATCGGGTTCATCAATAAACAGAATCTTGATGGAACGGGACCTAAAGTTATTAGAAAAGATGAGGTCTCTTTTTTTTACAGTGATGAAGTAGGTAAGAGGTTATCTCCGACAGCAGGCGATGTTATTCCAGTTGTGATATCCACCAAAGATTATACTGCAGGGAATTATTGGTACATAGTTAATGTTGTTGCATGTTCAGAATTGAGTCCAACACCAAACTGTGAATCTTACGCTAGCCAAGTTTTTGAAGTTCAAATACAATGATTTTGATTTACTCGTGGTAACGTTTAAAAACGTCAAAATAAACCCTCTCTGGTGTTTCATAAAGAGGTGTTATATGGCTGGTATATCTTGGTTATCCTGGTAGCAGGATTAATGCTGATCAACCCATTATCTTCTCCAACTGGGAAGGTAATCTACACTGAGACTAATTCAGAAAAAATATGGGATTTTACCAATATTTCAGAATATGATTTTAATTCTTCTATTCTACTCAACTCAACGGTCCAATTAAATCCAATTACTAACACTAACACAACTACTATTCAAGAGATCAATGAATCTGAGTTACTTTTTGCAACAGAATACGATGCGGATAATAAAGAAGACGAAGAAAATGATGGTGGCGATCAAGAAGATAATGACGAAGATGAAGAAGATGATAAAAAAGCTAAGGGAAATGATGATAAAAGTAAAAATGTTACCCTGAAATTGCAAAGCTTGGAACAAGGATCAGTGGAGCTAAAAGATAAGTCAGTAATTGAAATAAAACTGGGCCATCAACTGCAGAGCAATGATCAGCTTTCTCTCTATATTTTAAGCGGCACTGCCAATGGAAACCTTTATCTCTGCGAAAATAAAGATGGATGCAGCCTTCCCGTCTATGGAAGTCTTGCTCTCTCAAACGATGTTTCTGCTGCTTGGTATAATCTCACCATTTCTGGAATGGCTGAGCCAACTGATACTTTTTTCATTACTTCTCCAGATAAAATAAAAGTTGATATGGTAAAAGGATACAAAAAGAGTGCCAGAAACGAGACTACTGCTTCTCTTTCCTATCCTTCCTCCGCTTCTCTTCAGACTGTTGATCTACAGCCGGCAGATTGGGAAAGCTGGGAAACTTTTTCAAAAGTAGAGCAGCTCAATCAACAGCAAGTTCATTACGAATATTCAACTGATTCTGGTTCTTCGTGGATTGCCATGCCTGCTGATCACAATCTCGCTTCCATAATAGAAAATAAAGTGCGGTTCAGGATCACTCTTTTTTCCAAC
>DATDTA010000139.1:0-1936 GCA_035291085.1 Candidatus Nanoarchaeia archaeon
GGTAATCGATCTGAGAAAGTTTTTCTTCAGTTTACCAAAAAGCTCGTTTTCGTCTTGGCATTCCCAATCTTGTCATTTTGTTTAAGGCTATTGATTTGGCGTATATCTCTCCTCGTTGGTTCTTTAGATTTCTTGTCATAAGTCGTTCTCCAAATATGCTTTTCCAGCGATAGAACGCTGTTTCCGCCAGAGAACGTTTGTGATAACCACTGCTCTCTTTCCACGTTTTTCTAGCCTTATCATCATTTCCAAAGGCCTCTATTACGCATAGCGCTAGATTTCGATTTTTCATCCATGGTTTCTTGAGAACGTCATGTACAATCGATCCACGTCTTGGTGGAGCAATAAGACGAATCCCTTGTTTATATGACGCTTGATACAACGCATCAGTATCATATGCTCCGTCGACAAACGCGTTCTGGACTGACTTCGGCAAGAAGGTACTCATTTTTGGCATTACTGCACAATCTGCTTCACTATTTGTCCCAAGATAACTCAAAATGATTTCTTGTCCCTTGGGATCCACAGCAAGATGAATTTTTCTCCATGTTCTATTTTTGCTTTTCCCATGTTTCTTGATCTTCCATTCTCCCTCTCCGTATACTTTTAAGCCGGATGAGTCGATGACAATATCTGTTGGACGTTTTTTGCTTAGCTTCTGAATTTCTTGTCCCAAATGAGCCGCTCTTCTACAGATTCTGGTGTAGCACGGCACAGGTAAATCAAGTTGCAATAGGCTGATGATCGACAGAAGCAATCCTTGCAGTGCTCGAAATGGTAGATGGTATACCGCTTTCAACATTAGAAAGCAAAGAATAGCTTGATCGGAATATTTCAATGGCCTTCCACGTTTTCCTGATTTCCGGGCACACCACATCGAAATTGATTCTTCGCTTAGCCATAAAGTAATGCTTCCTCTTTTTATCAATGCTTTGTTATATTCTGACCAGTTGCGGATACGGAGTTTTTTTGATGTTTGAGCCATCTTGATCCTAAAGTTTTATTTACTAACAAAAAATTTATAGAATCAAGAATTTAAGCGCAAAGAATTCCGTTATCCGTGACTATTTACGCAACAACGCCGTTTGATCTCTATGTTTTTCATATAAGACAGTAATGGCTCTATTTCGACTTTGGATATTTTTTCTCTTGCCGATTGGTTCATAGCTCTCTACCTGATTGTCTTAGGTTTTTTCTTAGAAATATTTTTTACTATCCATCTTTGTGGTCCTGCTTTTGCCCAATCTCTTTTTCAAAAAGAAGCTTTATACCTTCGCATAAGAGAGCTGATTTGTCCGTCTTTCTTCGCTCTCTAAGTCGTTTAATAAAGAGTTCATTTAGAAGGGTTTCTTCTTCTTCCGTCATGTAAACTGTGGTTTTAGCTTTCTTTGGCGTTTCGATGTCTTTTGTGGGCATGGGTGGTCCTAAATTCTGGTTAACTTGTTAGCATGCCATTCCAATTCAAAAAAGTCAAACTATTACCGCGACTTAATGGTTTGACGTCTTGATGTTTAAAGTGTATACTTATCCAAGATTTTTCAAGGAGAATTTTTAATGTTAAAGCTCATTACAGCGAGCATCGCTAGAACCATTCAGAAAGTTAGGAAAAAGCCACGGGCGGTTGTTGCGCCTATTGTTGGGGTGGCAATACTTATGGCAGCAGCCATCTCGTCTGTAGGGTTCAGAAAAGAGAATACAGAGAAAGAGCGCGGCTTCGCATTCTCTGCAATAGAAGCAACATTAAAGTTATCGAAGGCAATAGGCGAATTTTATGCTTCCGATAATAAACAAGACAGGCATTGTTGCGTAAATCGTCGAATATGTTGTGAGTAACCGAACTGAGGAAATTTTGTTTCAATTTACCAAAGAACTCTCTTTCTTTTGGGCATTCCCAACCCTGTCATTTTGTTTAAGACCATTGATTTGGCATAGACCT
>DATDTA010000140.1:0-12513 GCA_035291085.1 Candidatus Nanoarchaeia archaeon
GGTCCTTTTACCAGCAGGACATTATTGTTCTGTAAAAAATAACGTAAGTTTCCCTGTAATATCTCTGCTTTCTCTTTCGCGTTTGCTTCCCGCAATTTCGGCAACAAAAATTCCTTATTGCTATGCACTAACATCATTTCCAGTTCTGTTTCATGTGGCGTCACGATACTATTATTGAAATCTTTAAATGAAAGTGACTTAAGCGCATCAGCATCGATAACTTTCAATTTCTGCGATTTATGCACAAAATATTGACAGAACTTCTCTGCTTTTCTGGTTGCTCCATTGCCAATTAAAACTGCATCGAACTTATCCGCATACTTCACCATTTCTTTCGCATTCTTGATGGTAAATGTAGTTCCCTTCACTTTGTAGGTCATCAAATCAGGAGTATATTGATGAACTCCCCAGGCAACCTTTTCTGGTGAGGCCACGGTGACCATATCGCATCCTGCTCTTAATGCTGATAAACCAGCCAGAACCACTGCTCCTACATACTCTTCAGAACCCCCTATTACCAAGGTATGGCCATTCTCTCCTTTCTGAGAAGTCTTCTTACGGTCCATTAATTTCTTAATTTGATTTAGGTTCATCGTGAGACAATGCTTTCAAAATACTTATTTTTTGCTTTATATAAGTTTGTAGTAATTATGGGGTAGAGAAAATAGCCCAACCCATTTATTTAAAAATAATTTAAAAAGAAAACGAATAATTAATTCTAAAATTAAGCTTATCACAACAAACCTTTTAAAGAAAAGTAATTCTTCTCAGGCTGGCCCTGTAGCTCAGCCTGGTTTAGAGCGCTGGTCTTATATGACCGTTAATGGATCAAAAATAAAAACCATTAATCTGCTTAGACAGCCAGAGGTCCTGGGTTCAAATCAAGTGTCACGCCACTTGAGAGGCGGAGCGACTGCGCTCACAAGAAAACTGACAACGATCAGTTTTCTGTGCAGAAATGTGATAGTTTTCACATTTCTTGCATTGCATTCGCTTAGTCACTTAGAAGCTAATCGTGACAATTGCTGAAATTCCCGGCAGGGCCACTTTTATTTTTTAATTTAAGAACATTTCTCCGTAACATCAGCTAACGTCGCCGTAAATTTCACACTCTTAACTGTTGGATGAGTAACTACTTCGCTGGTCTCTCCTTTATGTAAAGTAAGGACTTGCTCCCCGACCACCTTACCAGTAGTTTTCTTAATCACATTCACTGCTACCAATGGATCTTCTCCTTGACAATAATCAGGGGTCTTCATCAATTTCCATTCCAATGCGCCAGCAGCAGTATAGCTTCCCTGCCCTAAAGTAAGATCATAACTTTCTCCGTCGCTGGTCTCCACTTTCACCCCGGTAATCGTACATTTGTTCTCACAATCGGTTTTAAACAGACTAGCTAATGTTTTACACTCTTTATTTATGCACAATAAACCTTCTGCACAGTCACTATTATATTCACAGCCAAATTTTTCTAGCAATGGCTCTGGCACTACTTCTGTTTCTGGTTCAGGAAGAGTTTCAGTTAATGGAGCCGTTTCGGTTTTCTGTACTTGGGCTGACTCGCAACTGGTTAGAAACAAGACTAAGAAAAGGGAAAGTAAAACCAAAACTCTATTTTTCATTTGTACCTCGTAATGCAGTAAAAAGTAATCCTATAAATAACTATTGGTGCAGCTCAGACCTTGCGAGACAGGTTTTACTATCGTTCGATTAACCAGCTGGATTTTACAAGCTCAACCTCTTCTTTCGCATCTGGCTGCAAAAAGAGAATTAATCTTTTGTTTAAATTATTATCTGTCCCTAAAAATATAATCTTCAAAAATAAAAGAAAATGTGCGGTAGCGGGGAGTCGAACCCCGGTCACAGCCTCTTCGCGAAAAAATGCTTGGCAAGGCCGTATATTAGTCAATCTTGGAAGATTTCTAACCACTATACTACTACCGCATTATAAAACTGCAAATTGTAAACTATTAATAAAGTTTATCGTTCTAGAAGTTTAAAAGAAAAAAAGAAAAAAGAAAACAACGATCTTAGTTTCTTGCTAATGTAAACACAGCTCGAAGCGCTACGATTATAGTTGCAGGGACGAAAAGTGTCAAGATTGAGTTCAAGACATTTACTAAGATATCAACGCCCAATCCTGCTCCAGCAGCAGTACTTAGCACACTTGCACCAAGGTAGGATACTAAGACTAATACTGTACCACTAGTCAAAAATGCTGAAGTTTCTCCTGCGGTAATATTCAATAATCCTACTACCAAACCAAGTAAGAATACAGCCCACAACATTTGTGATGCATATGCACCAGTAAATCCTAAGCCCAGAAGTACTGCTAGTACTAGTCCCACTAAAAAAGACCAGCCGCCTAACATATTACCGGCTCCCATTTTTTTTGCCATCTAACTATCACCTCATTTTATACTGGGAACTGTATGTTCCCGTATTAATGTTCTAGTAAAACTTTTTCATTTATAAGCCTTACGAAAAACGAAAAATTCCGTTGCAAAGAAAATAATGCAAGGAAAAAAGAAAGCTTCAATAAAATTTAAATAGGACTTGCTTAATCTTACATTGTCCTCCCCCCTTAGTTTAGACTCATCTAATAAATGGGGAACAACGGCTAGAACACTCGGCTGTAGAAACTCTTTAGAATTGTCGTCAAGACTGAGATGAAAAAGAGTCAGCCAGTAGTCACCGAGGGATCCCCGGTTCAAATGCCTGCTACACTAGGCGAACGTTGCAAGAAATGAGGTTAAATCCCTCATTTCTACACTGAAAACAAATCGTTGTTTGTTTTCAGGTGTCAAGTGGGATTTTCGATCCCACGAGCAGCCTTACAGTGTAACGGCGTGAAAGTCCGGGAGGGGGGACTTTACTCTTTTATAGTTTTGGCATTGCAAGAACTTTCTAAAATAATCCAGATTTTAGAAAGCTTTATAAACAACCCCCTGTTTTTAGCTGAAAATGGCAGCAGTTTCTCTACACCTCACTCTCTAAAACGAATGACTTGTAGAGGTAATGCTGCATGAAATGTGGAAACTACCACGTTTCAGCACAGAAAATCAATCGCTGTTGATTTTCTTGTGTTGCTGCTGCCCTGGTGGTGTAGTTCGGCCTAGCATGAAGCCCTGTCGGAAACTTTTACGAGAAGTTTCATCAAAAGAAACCTTCAGGGAGTTTACAGCAAGGCTTCGACCCGGGTTCAAAGTGTGGTTGAGAGGAATCACAATCAACAAGAAAATCCCGGCCAGGGCGTATGGGCCGGTAGCTTAGCTTGGTGGAGCGCCTGACTTTTACATCCTTTATGGATGCCAAAAGCGATGCTTTTGTGCACGTAAAAGTGAGGAGATCAGGAGGTCGGGGGTCCAAATCCCCTCCGGCCCGCTTATTATCAACAGTCAAAAATCGCGGGGGCAAATACATACAAAAATGAGCTTTGACGTCCATAAACATCAATTAGTGTGTAAGCATTCCAAGCTTAGCGATGCCGATAAAGAAGCGCTGTTAAAACAGTACGAAATTAAAGTCCAGGATTTACCAAAGATTCTAAAATTAGATCCCGCCATAGCTCATCTTAACCTTAAAGGGGGAGATGTGGTTAAAATTGAACGAGACAGTAAGACTGCCGGCAAAACCAATTATTATCGTGCGGTAATGGATGGTGACTTTAAAGATGCATAAAGCAGTCTTAATCAAAAAATACTTTGAAGAAAAGAAGTTTGTAGAGAGTAATATTCAATCCTTCAACAACCTCATCGAAAAAGGCTTACAGGAAGTTATAGAAGAAAACAAAGAAGCTGAACCGACCATTATCCCACATAATATTGAAAAATTCAAGATTCGTTTCGGAAGAATCACTGTCGGAAAGCCAGAGATAACCGAAGCAGACGGAAGCAAGCGCAACATCTATCCAATGGAAGCTCGCCTGCGAAAAATCTCTTACTCTGCTCCAATATTCTTAGAAATAAGCACCTATGTGAACGATGTGCAACGTGAAAATTTTGTAGCTGAAATTGGAAAAATGCCCATCATGCTCAGAAGTAAATTCTGTCATTTGCACGGCTTAAGCAAGGAAGACCAGATAAAACACGGTGAAGATCCTACTGATCCCGGCGGTTACTTTATTGTTAATGGTACAGAAAAATTAATTGTTACTGTAGAAGATTTAGCTGGAAACAATTTTATGGTCGAAGATAACCCTTCCGGTCCGACTGGACGTTACTTCGCTAGCAGAGGATCTTACAAGATACCCCACACTTTCGAACGAAAGAAAGATGGAATCTACTACATGACCTTTACCCGGGTTAAAAACATGCCCATGGTGGTTGTTCTGAAAGCCCTGGGTTTAGTAAAAGATGAAGAGATCATGAAAGCAATTTCTACCGAAAAAAATTACGAAGAAGTAATACTTAATCTGTTTGAATTCGTGGAAATCAAAAGCCAAGAAGACGCCATTGATTACATTGCTAAAAGAGTGGGAGTTGCACAGCCAAAAGAAATTCGTATTGAACGTACTAAAGAAATACTCAACAAGTATTTATTGCCCAATGTGGGCGTGGAACCTTCAGCGATGCGCGCAAAAGCATTGAATCTATCTAAGATGCTCAAAAAATTCATTGATGTTAGCAATGGCCTTAGGTCAACTGATGACAAAGACCATTACATGAATAAGCGACTGCGCATGAGCGGGGACTTATTAATTGATTTATTCCGAGTGAATTTCAAAATTTTAGTAGGAGATATCCTCTACAACTTCCAGAGAATCATCAAGAGAGGGAAATTACCTTCGATTAGAGTAATCATCAGGGGAAAATTACTGACTTCCAGATTATATTCTGCTATGGCTACAGGAGAATGGGTTGGAGGCCGACAAGGTATTTCTCAAAGAATGAGCAGAACTAATTATCTTGATATGATCTCGCACTTGCAAAGAGTTGCCAGCCCGTTATCAACTTCGCAGGAAAACTTCGATGCACGAGCCTTGCATTGTACTCACGTAGGAAGATTATGCCCGATTGAAACTCCCGAGGGAACGAACATCGGATTGAGAAAAAACTTAGCAATGTTGTGTTCTATCTCACAAAACAGCGATGAAAATGAAATCATCAAAAAAATAAAAACGCTCGGGCTTCAAGAGGTCCACTAAAATGGCAGAAGTGTATGTTAATTCAAAACTGGCAGGAACTGTGGAGAATCCGTTAAGTTTCATCACTGAAGTAAAGGATTTGAGGCGAAAAGGAGCAATCTCTGAGGAAGTAAGTGTATATTACGATCATGAAGCACAAGAAGTTCATCTTTCTAGCGACGAAGGAAGAGCCCAGCGCCCATTAATCATTGTCAAAGAGGGTAAACCATTACTTACTGAAAAACATCTCAAGCAGCTCGAAGAAAGCGAAATAACTTGGCATGATCTTATCAGACAAGGAGTAATTGAATACCTTGATGCAGCAGAGGAAGAAAATGCCCTCGTTGCTTATGCTGAAGAAGAACTTACTACAGAACATACCCATCTTGAAATTACTCCTGGATCTATCAGCGGGATTACCGCTTCTCTGGTTCCTTTCGGAAATTACAATCAATCTTCTCGTTTGATTATTGGAAGTAAGAACCAAAAACAAGCTCTTGGTTTTTACGCTGCAAATTACCATTTACGCATGGACATGGATTCCAATCTTCTACATTATCCTCAATACCCTATTGTAAAAACAAAAATCCACGACATTACTGAGTATGATCAGCATCCATCAGGACAGAATATGATTGTAGCCGTGATGAGTTACGATGGTTACAATATGGAAGACGGCGTTATTCTCGGAAAAGCATCTGTAGAGCGAGGTTTAGCCCGAAGCACCTATTTCCGACCAGTAGAAGCACAGGAGCTGCGCTACTCCGGTGGTTTAATCGACGAAATTTCCACTCCCGACAAAGATGTAAAAGGATACAGGAGCGAACACGATTACCGCTTCTTAGAAGGCGACGGTATTGTGTATCCAGAAGCAAAAGTAACAGAAGGAGATGTCGTAATTGGAAGAACCAGCCCTCCGCGTTTCCTCAGCAGTATGGATGAGTATAACTTAGCCGCTGCTACCCGACGAGAAAGTTCAGTAAGCCTGAAGCATGGCGATGAAGGAGTTGCAGATTTTGTAGTGGTTACCGAAAACGAAGAAGGAAATAAATTAGTTCAAGTACGCTTACGCGATCAACGTATCCCAGAAATAGGAGATAAATTTACCAGCCGCCATGGTCAAAAAGGAGTTACCGGTATTTTAGTTCCTCCAGAAGACTTACCTTTTTCAGAAAGCGGAATAACTCCCGACCTTATTTTCACTCCCCACGGGGTTTCCTCAAGGATGACTGTTTCCCATTTAATTGAATTAATTGGTGGAAAAGTTGGAGCCTTAGCAGGAAGATATGTTGAAGGAACTTTATTCGAAGCCGAAAAAGAAGAAGATCTCCGCCGAGAACTACTCAGTTTAGGATTTAAGGAAGATGGCACAGAAGTATTTTATGACGGAAGAACCGGAAAACAGATGTTAGCGAGAATTTTTGTCGGAAATATGTATTACTTGAGACTTCGTCACATGGTTGCTAATAAAATGCAAGCACGTGCTCGCGGACCGATCCAATTGTTAACCAGACAGCCAACTGAAGGTAAAGCAAAAGAGGGGGGCCTACGTCTGGGAGAGATGGAGAAAGATACCTTCATCGCTCATGGAGCAAGTTTGCTCTTGAAAGAACGCTTCGACTCTGATAAAATAGTTATTCCCGTTTGTGAAAAATCTGGATTGATGGGTTATTACGATGCCAGAAAAGGCGGAAGAGCTATTTCCCCCATCTACGGAGAAAACGCAGAAATGTCTAACATTGAAGTCAGCTATGCTTTCAAACTCTTGTTAGACGAAATCAAAACTTTAGGCATTTACCCTAAATTACACTTAAAAAGCAAATATTGATGAGGCAAAATGAACCACGAAGTCCACAAAAAAATTGACAGCATTTCCTTTGGAATTATTTCCCCAAAGATGATGATCGAGGCTGCTTCAGCTAAGATCGTAACGCCGGAACTGTACGACCGTGAAGGATACCCCGTAGATGGCGGTTTAATGGATTTACGCTTGGGAGTTATCGATCCAGGACTAGTGTGTAAAACAGATGGATTAAAACTCAAAGAAAGTTTGGGACACTTTGGTTACATTGAATTAGCAAGGCCGGTCATTCATATTAAGTTTGTACGTCAAATTCTGGATTTACTTCGATCAACTTGTAAAGCTTGCGGCCGAATCCTTATTCCCGAAGAAAAAGTTAAGCGCTATGCTGCTATGCTCAACAAAAGCAGCGAGGACGAAGGATTAGAGGCAAGAAGAAGAAAAGTAAAAGAGATCGTGGCTAAATATAAAGTTAAAGATAAATGCCCACACTGTAATGCTAAGCAAGATAAGATTAAGATTGAAAAACCATACAACTTCTACGAAGGAGAAGTACGTTTAAGCCCCATCGAAGTGCGAGCTAGATTAGAAAAAATCTCTGAAGAAGAAGTGTTGCTATTCGGCTTTAGTCCCGAACATTTCCGGCCAGAATGGATGATACTTACTGTTCTTCAAATTCCACCCGTAACTATGCGGCCAAGTATCACCCTAGAATCGGGCGAGCGAAGTGAAGATGATTTGACTCACAAATTAGGAGACATTGTCAGAATTAATCAGCGCCTTTTCGAAAACATCAACGCTGGAGCTCCAGAAGTAATTATCGAAGACCTTTGGGATTTGTTGCAATATCACGTTACTACCTTCTTTGATAATGAAGTTGCGCAATTACCGCCAGCTCGTCATAGAGGAGGACAACCGCTCAAAACATTAACTGAAAGAATCAAGAGCAAAGAAGGCCGTATCAGGCATAACTTAGCTGGTAAAAGAACTGATTTCTCAGCTAGGACAGTTATTAGCCCCGACCCCATGATTGGATTAAACGAAGTAGGAGTTCCGCTTAGCATTGCCATGCAGCTTACGATTCCAGAAAAAGTAACAGAATGGAATAAAGAATATCTACGCAAGCTGGTCGAGAACGGACCAAAAAAATATCCAGGTGCAAATTATATCATCAAGCCTAATGGGCGAAGAAAAACAATCACTGATGAAACTAAAGATGAAATCCTTGAAGAACTAAGTGAAGAATATATTGTAGAACGACATTTAATCGATGGCGATGTCGCCCTCTTCAACCGGCAGCCTTCCTTGCACAGAATGAGTATGATGTGCCACCAAGTAAAAGTTCTGCCCGGAAATACCTTCCGTTTAAATCCAGCAGTATGTAACCCCTACAACGCTGACTTCGACGGAGACGAGATGAACCTGCATATCCCTCAAAATGAAGAAGCTCGCGCTGAAGCTCGCATCTTAATGT
Source organism: Candidatus Nanoarchaeia archaeon (assembly GCA_035291085.1). Lineage (GTDB taxonomy): Archaea > Nanobdellota > Nanobdellia > Woesearchaeales > GW2011-AR9 > JACPIL01. Next base: position 8,401 of record DATDTA010000140.1, read on the forward strand.
TAGTAGAAACCCAGATCATCAGCCCAAGATACGGATTAAGCGTGGTAGGCTGTATCCACGACGCTATCACTGGGAACTATCTTTTGACCAAAGAATTAGTTTTTAGTAGAAATGAGGCTTGCGATCTGCTCTATAGTTGCGGCGTGGAAGACCTTTCCTCCTTACCTCATAAAGAAAAAATAGACGGTAAAGAAGTCTTTTCGATTTTATTACCAAAAGATTTCAACTTCTTAGGTGAAGACAAGAGCGGAAACCAAGTTAAAATAGTCAATGGAATGTTAAAAACTGGAGTAATGGATAAATCCAATCTCGGTCAGGAGAGCGGATTGATGCTTCGAAATATTTATGAAAAGTATGGATCTTCATTTACTGCTGATCTTTTAGGAAAAATTTCCAAGTTAGGGATTGCCGTGTTAACTCGCCGAGGATTTACCATTGGCGCAGGAGATTTGGATCTACTTGAAGAAACAAAAGAAGAGATTAACAATGCAATCAAAAAAGCAGAAGATGAAGCTTTGAGATTGATTGACGAGTTTTATGCTGGAAAATTACAAGCTCTGCCAGGAAGAACGGTTGCTGAAACCTTAGAATTACGCATTTTGGAAGTACTTAACCGTGCTAGAAACAAGAGCGGGGACATCGCTGTACGCCAAGTACGTGAAAGTTCTGCTCTCACCATGGCAAAATGCGGATCCAGAGGAAACCCGCTCAACATAGCTCAGATGACTGCTATTGTAGGACAGCAAGCATTGCGAGGCAAGCGTATTGAGACTGGTTTCAAAGGAAGAACTCTTTCCTACTTTAAGCGAAATGATCTAAGTCCTAAAGCACGAGGATTTATTAGAAATAACTTCAAGACCGGATTAACTCCCAGCGAATTTTTCTTTGGAGCAATGACCGGAAGAGACGCACTCATGGATACTGCTTTACGTACTCCTAAATCAGGATACCTCTATAGAAGATTATCAAACGCCATGCAGGATCTGAAAGTAGTGTATGATGGTTCAGTTCGTGACGCTAGTGGAAGAATTGTACAGTTTGCCTACGGAGAAGACGGCTTGGACGTTTCCAAAACCAAAAATGGGGTTGTGGACGTAAAAGAAATAACCCAGCAAGTGTTAGGAGAGAAGTAAAATGAAAAGCGAACATGAAAAGGTAATTGATGAATATGCTGAAAAACTTCCTGAATTTATGCTCAGAGAAGTTAAAGAAAGCATTCCCGCTACTATCTCTAAGAGTGACCTTAGCAAAGTTATGGAAGTAATTGTTGCTTCTTATACTGCTGCCAGAGTAAATCCGGGAGAATGTGTTGGTTTAGTAGGTGCACAAAGCATTGGCGAACCAGGTACTCAGATGACTCTTAACACCTTCCACTTTGCTGGGGTTTCAGAGATGAACGTTACTACTGGACTTCCTAGAATTATTGAAATCTTTGATGCACGAAAAGAGATCAAAACCCCCATGATGGAAATCTTCTTAAAAGCACCTCATAATACTAACATTGAACAGCTCAAAAAGTTTGCTGCTAAAATCAAAGAAACAACTTTCGGAGAATTAGCATCTGAATACTCTTTAAACATCTTTGATCAAGTTCTTACCATCAAATTAAACAAAATGTTGCTTGATGATTACGGCCTTTCTGCAAAAGAGTTAGCCAAAATCATTAAAGCAAAAGTAAAAGGATTCGGCGTCGAAAGCAGCGGTGAAGAAATTACCTTGGTCAAAAGTACCAAAGCGGAAGAATTGAAAGATCTTTACAATATTAAAGAAAAAATAAAAGACTTCAAAATTGCCGGCACAAAAGGAATTAAGCAAGTATTGCCAGTCAAGAGAGGAGAGGAATATATCATCCTTACCTCAGGAACTAACTTGAAAGACATTTTGAGCCAGCCGGAAGTAGATGCTGTCAGGACCAGCAGCAACGATATCGTTGAAGTATACGAAGTTTTGGGTATAGAAGCAGGAAGACAAGCAATCATTAATGAAGTATACAAGGTTATCGACGCGCAGGGCTTAAATATTGATATCCGTCACATTATGCTGGTTGCAGATATCATGTGCGCCAACGGAGAAGTAAAAGGAGTCACTCGATACGGTGTAGTCAAAGAAAAAGCCAGTGTTTTGGCCAGAGCATCTTTCGAAACCCCCATCAAACATCTTATCAACGCTGCCCTGGAAGGAGAAGTAGATCATCTTACTTCCGTGGTAGAAAACGTGATGGTTAACCAGCCAGTACCTTTAGGGACTGGATTACCTGGCTTAGTGACCAAGATAAAGTAAAAGATAAACATTTAAAAAACAAACCAGAATCAACATAAAAATGGCAGAAAACCTTGAAAAGGCCCGCGGAAGCAAAAGCTCCGGGACATCTGAAAAACTTCAGAATGAGATGAAAGACCTGAAAGCTAAGCTTCAGGACGGGAAAGCAGTTATAGGAAAAGAAATGGTCTTAAAACAGTTACGGGCAAAAACTATAAGCAAACTATACTTAGCTAGCAATTGTCCTGCGAACCTAAAATCTGACCTTGTACATTATGCTGCCTTAGCAAAAGTGCCAGTGATAGAACTGGATCTTGACAACGAAGAATTAAGCTTATTCTGTAAGAAAAACTTCTTTATCACAGTTCTAGGAACTATCTAAAAATTGACACGACTAATTCTTGATCAAGAAAGCATGGGATTATCTCTCCTGATGGAAAGAGTAACCAGAGCCAAAGTTAAAGACTGTTTTACTGACGAAGAAGGAACTATTTTTTTCGTGGTAGCTAGCGGAGAAGCAGGAAAAGCTATTGGAAAGGGAGCCAGCAATATTAAGCGTTTACAGCAAGAATTACAGCGAAAAATAAGAGTTATTGAATACTCTGATGACGTAGTAGGATTTGTCAAAAACATCATCTATCCTCATCGAGTGCAGTCTATAAAAGAGGAATCAGAAGCTGTCATAATCAACGAAACTAACAAAAAAGCAAAAAGTTTATTAATTGGTAGGCAGGGGAGGAACCTAAAGTTGATCAATAGGGCCGTAAAACGCTTTTTTAACCTTGAAGTCAAGGTCATCTGATCAAAATCAAGAATTTCATAAAATGGGGAAAAAATCAAACGGATTGGCTTCTGCCAAGAAACTGCAGAAAAGAAGGAGACAGTTTAAGCTAATCAGCAGAACCAAGCGTAAGAAAAAATTTGATCCATTAAAAGGCTCATCCCAAGCCCGAGCTATCGTTCTGGAAAAGATCCAGGTAGAAGCAAAACAGCCTAACTCAGCCATGAGAAAATGCGCCAGAGTTCAGTTAGTAAAAAATGGAAAACAGATTACTGCTTTTATGCCCGGTGATGGAGCACAAAAACTCATCAACGAACACGACGAAGTTGTTATCGAATGTATCGGCGGAAAAATGGGCCGCTCCAAAGGAGACTTGCCTTGTATTAGATGGCAGGTCATCAAAGTTAACGATCAAAGCTTAGATGCATTATTAAAGGGTAAATTAGAGAAAGCAAGAAGGTAAAACTGAAAATGTCAACTATCAAATTTTTCAATAAATGGACCACGGAAGGCGTCACTGTAGCAGATAAAGGACTTGTTCCTTATTTGACTCTTGACCCCAAGATGGCTCCTAAGACCGGTGCTCGCTATGCAGGTAACAGATTCCATAAATCAAATACTTTCATTGTCGAACGGTTAGCAGCAAAATTAATGCAGTCTGGCCACAAAGGTAAAAAGCATTTCATGAGCTCAGGACATAACACCGGAAAGAAAATCAAAGCTTTAAATGCGGTAAAAAAGGCTCTGGTAAAAGCAGAAGCAAAATTAAAACAGAATCCTCTTGCTATTCTTGTACGCGCAGTTGAAAATGCTGCTCCTCGCGAAGAAGTCATTGCGATTGAATACGGCGGTGCAAGATATCCCAAAGCAGTAGATGTCGCTCCACAACGCAGAGTTGATCTCGCTTTGAGAAACATGACCCAGGGAGCATACGTAAAGACCTTCAACAAGAAAACTAAAATTGAAGATGCTCTTGCTGATGAAATCATCAGCGCGGCGCAATCCAGCGGAAGAAGCAACGCCATCGCTAAGAAGCGGGATCTGGAACGTCAGTCAGCCAGCAGTAAGTAAGC
>DATDTA010000141.1:0-10056 GCA_035291085.1 Candidatus Nanoarchaeia archaeon
AAACACCGGCAAATTCCATAATGCTGCCTTTTGTTAGAGTCAATCTTCTAATTTCGTCAGAGAAACTTTCCCCTGGAGCTTTCAGCGCCTTCAAGGTCCCATAGACATCATCCATTATAGAGATTGTTTTAGTCGCCATATCGTCTGTGTATGTGTACACATATTTATATCTTTCGGCTGCAACTCAACCCATCCCTAATCGGAATCAATTCTGTCTTCAATTGTGGATGCTTCAATACTGCTTCCTGATAATCTTGGCAGCCGTCCATGGTGATGTTGTCAGCGATAATGAAACCGCCTTTTTTGACTAAAGTAAGGCAATTTTCTAAAACAGCAATATACTTATTTTTTGCAAAGTCAATGAAAATAAGATCATAATAATCCTGTTTCTCTTTGACTAAGCGCTTGACAACCTCTACACCATCGCCAACGAAAACTTGGGCTTTAATTCCATACTGTTTGAAATTCTCTCTGGCTTCTTCAGCGATGATGGCGTTTACATCTATCGTTGTTAATTCTGCACCTTCACTTCCCAGGATGCAGCCGCTGTAACCATTGGCGGTTCCTAATTCCAGAATTTGTTTTGGTTGAGTTTCTTTTATTTTTTCTAGAAGCCATGCTCCTTTCTTACTGCCTAAAATAGGAATGCCTCTGGCGATGCTCTCTTGTTCAAGTGGTTGGAGTCGATCAATTGTTAAATTCATTCTTCTAGAAGATAATCGGCAAGTTCTTTTCGCATTCTAAATAGCCTTATGCCAACTGTTCCTATTGGAATGGATAAGGTTTCACTAATCTCTTTGTTAGAGTAGCCCTGCATACTCAATTGCAACACCTCTACAGCGTCTTGATTAGAATGATTCTCACAAAAATATCGAAACTGTGTCTCTGCTTCTCTGCCAATAGTTTCTTCTTCAGGAGTAGGATCTGTTATTGATATGGTCAGTTCAGAATCTAAAGAATCTGTTTTTCTTATACTCCTTCTGCGTATGTAATCGATAGAAGCATTCTTAGCTATGGCAAAAATCCAGCCTCTTAGATTAGAATTCCTATCATAATTTTGATTTTTGCGGACTATCTTTTCAAACGCATCCTGTGCTACATCTTCTGCAGCATTGCTATCTCCAATAATTCTGGTGAGATATCCCTTGATTTGAGCATAATATTTAGTAAAATCAATTTGGGGTAAATTGTTATCTAATTCCAAAGTCATATCTTTTTAAAATAAAGTTTTATTAAAAAGCTTTTCCTAAAAGATCTGTGTTATGGTTGTTATGCAAAAGCAAAGACTTTTAAGAAAGGAAAACATCATATTTACTAAAACTAAAGGAGCGTGATCTAAAATGGTAAATTATTTGGCAGTATTGGTTGCAGCAATTGCTGCGTATGTGGTTGGATTCTTATGGTACGGCCCAGTGTTTGGCAAAAAATGGATGGCTTTGATGGGTCTTTCAGAGAAGGATAAGGAAAAAGCCAAGCAGAAAGGGATGGCTAAAGCTTATGTTGCTACTTTTGTTAGTATGTTAGTTATGGCCTATGTTCTTGGGAGTTTAATGGGGCCAGTTTTGACGCTTTTTGCGGCATATACTGGACTTGGTGCTCTAACCGGCGCAGTTGGTGGCGCTTTTGTTTGGCTGGGATTTATAGCAACTACTCAACTGGGAAAAGTATTTTGGGAAGGTAAATCCTGGACACTCTACGTTCTCGATGCTGGACATTACTTAGTTACCTTAGTGGTGATGGGGGCAATCTTGGGAGCGTGGCGTTAGGAGAGTTATTTTTTATTTTTTTATAGATATGTTTTAAAGACTTCATTTAATAACAGATTTGTGGATTCCTTCCTGTTTTCAGAACAAATAAAGTGTAGCCCCTCTTGAAAGACTGGATCTAAATCTTTTGCAAAAATTTTCTCTATCTTAGAACGTTCAATAGTAAGGGGCGTATCTGAAGATGGAAAAATGACCCACTCGTCGACAGAACCATCACAATTAATATCTGAAAGGTAGGAAAGCATTGTCTTTACAAAATATAATGTGCAACGCTTTTCTTCTCTTCCGGTGAAGTCTGTAGATGTTGAGATGTGGTAATATTTTCTTCCCTCCTTATTAAATTCTATAACATAAATTCCATTTTGTAAATCAATTTTCTCGCAATATTTTGCTCTATATTCTGTTTCCATAAAAAGATTCTGCTCTTGCACAATTTCTTCTATCTCTGTTCTGGGCCCAGCAACTTTTATTTCCAGCACTTCTGGCTTTTGAACTCTCTGTGGAGAACAAGCAACCGCAAGCAAAGAAGTCAATCCAATCATTTGTCGTTTCACGCCAGCATCACTTTATCATTTTTTCTAACTTTTTCTTCTACTGGAATTGTAACATATTGGTCAGCAGGAGCGAAAGGAATTTCTTGGCCATCATTATCACGCATCTCAGTAATCTCTGCTACAATATTTTCTGTGGTTTTTCCGTGGAATAAGACCTTAGTGTAGATATTAACTGAATCGGTAGTTTTAATCAAGGCAACTTTTGATTTTGGATAATAATTCTCGACAATTCCGATTACTTTTTTGTTTCCATTACTCTTTCTTATTTTTCTTTGTCTTGGCGCATTTTTACATTCTTCCGAACAATTCTTGTTCATCGATTTCTGGCATCCTGGGCAGATGATGAACAATTTGTCGCAATCTAAATTATGACAGTTGACGTATTGTTCACAGTCTTTCTCGCAGAAAGTACAGGAAGTGATAGCTTGTCCGATGTCGGAAACTAAGCGGTCATCAAAGACAAACAAGCCGCCTTCCCAAAAGGTCTCGGGAAATTGATTGACGTAATTGATAATGCCGCCTTCTATCTGATATACCTGGAGAAACCCTTGCTCTTTCAGATACGCAGAAGCTTTTTCACAGCGGATGCCTCCGGTGCAGTAAAGAACAATCTTTTTGTCTTTGAGAGGTTCAAGTTGTTTTAGTGCGGTCTCAGGAAATTCTCTGAAATTATTGATCGGCAATTTTACTGCATTCTTGAATCTTCCGACATCAAATTCGTAATCATTCCGGGCATCGACAATCACAAAATCTTCTTTTCTTTCGTACCATCCCTTGAGTTGCTGAGGCGGAAGATGTTTTCCTTTATTTTTCACCACATCTACTGCTGCTCCAAAAGCGCAGATCTCCTTTCGTACTTTAACTACTAGTTTATGATAGGCGTTCTCTTTATAGTCTTGTTCTCGGAAAGTTAGATTGGAAAAAAATTTATTCTGTTTCAGGAGTTGTTTAAAGTTTTCTATCAGTTCTTTTTTTCCACAGACTGCTCCATTTAAGCCTTCTTTTCCAAGCAGAATTCTTCCTAATATCTGATTCTTTTGGCAATATTCTCTAAGCTGATCGCGCAGTTGTTCAGGGTTTGCTAAGGCCGCGTATTTGTAAAAGGAAATGACTTGGTATTGCATATGAAGTTAATTCTCTATTTTTTTAAAAATGTTTGTAATATTTATTAAAGGAGAATATTTTGAGTGGATTATGGTTATACATCTCACTAAACATCTTCAAGAGGCATTAGAGGATATTGGATTTTCCTATTGCCATGAATTTCCAGTTTACGATGCGGAAGTGATTCGAACGCACCTCATTTCTGATTCTGTGATAGAACAATACGGCAATGCCAAATGGACCGTTGTCGATATTTTAAATGAAAAATACAGCGCTATTCTATTTAACAGATTTGACCTCCATAACTGGCTGGAAAAGAATCAAGATGATGAGGTGGCCTATTTCCTCAATGAAGCTGGATCAAACAGCTTGAATTACTCTCAATACTTAGCGCCCTCTCGTTTTCATCTGTGGCTGGGAAAGAAAGGATTTGTGATCGGTATTGAGCAGAAAGGCCATGGCTTTAATGCAGCCAAGATTGAAGCAGAAAGAAAAAGAGAAAACCAGGGTGGAGCATTTAGTTTTTTTAGAGAATGTAAGAATACGGTGTTCTTCGATAATGCAGAAGATGCAAAAGTAGTTTATTTTGAAGTGAAATTTTAAAATAGATGGTATATTTTACTTACTATGTACAAACTCAAACAACTCCCAGAAGATTTTGTAGTTATAGAAATTCACGCGGTAAAGACGGAGCCCCAGGGAAAGTATCTCTATCTCTGGATGAAAAAGAAGGGAAGAAATACTCTCGATGTAGTCCAAGAATTAGCAAATAAATTCAGAATAAGAGAAAAAGATATCGGTTTTGCCGGCAGCAAGGATAAGCATGCGGTTACTGAGCAGATGATTTCTATCGCTGGGATGAAGAAGGAGGCAGTTGAAAAAGTAAAAATTGAAGGCGCCTCTTTAGAATTTTATGGATATGGTAAAACACCTATCTCTCTTGGCGATCTGCAAGGAAATAGATTTGAAATTGTTGTTCGCAATTTAGAAACTGAGAAAGTTGAAAGGGCAGATTATATCGAGAATTATTTTGATGAACAGAGATTTTCAGAGAATAATGTGAAAATAGGAAGGCATCTCCTGAAGAAGGAATTTGGAAAAGCGGCCGCTTTGGCTGATGAAGTGAAAGTTGCAAAATATCTTGAACAAAAACCGACTGACTTTGTTGGCGCATTGAAAAATGTGCCTATACGGCTGTTGCGCATGTATGTGAATGCCTATCAGAGTTATATCTGGAATAAGACTGTAGCTACGTATTTAGAGAAAGTCGGTAAAGTCTTGAAGAAGGTTTCCTATTCAGAAGGTGAGCTATTTTTTGTTTCCAATCCAGAAAAGTTTAAGGAAATGAGAATACCATTGGTAGGTTTCGGGCATGAGGAAGCAGAAACTGAAGAGGTCCAAGAGATTATTGATGAAATAATGAAAGAAGAAAATCTCTCATCTACTGATTTTATTATCAAACAGATCCCAGAATTAACTTTAGAAGGTGAATTGCGGAATGTTTTTGTGGACGTAAAGGATTTGAAGATCGGAAGAAAACAAGAAGATGAACTGAATGCTGGCAAAAGTAAGGTGAAGGTGAGTTTTACCTTGCCTAAGGGAAGTTATGCCACCATGGTTATAAAGAAGATTGTTTCTTAGGCTTTAGTTTCAGAAGGTTTAAAAGGAAATTGCTTGGCTATATCTATATGAAGTCTACACCTTTACAATTACAAGAAATATTAAAACTATTATCTCAATATTCTTCCACTTTACCAGAAGGGGCAAAAGACAGAATTGTCATTGATGAAAAGGGTGGATTAGCCTATCCTCTCTTCGGTTCTTATTTTTCAGATGGTTTGCCGTTAGTTGTTGATGATATTAGGAAGAAATCGAACTTAATACGTATGTTTCTTGATTCTCGTAATGATTATGTTGATGAAGCAGAACAGCATGCGTGGGATTGTGGATTTGCTCTCGTTTATATTGTGAGGGGCACCCCAGAAACAGGAAGATGGATTTCTTCAGATTTCGATCCCAATAATAATCCTATGTATAATCAAGGAGTCGGTAAAATACCTATTACTTCAGCTCGTAGTGTCCAGAAATTTTGTGAAATGGTTAAATCCGGCCATGATAACTTTGAGGGTCGTTATAATAAAATTCGTGAATTAGCGGAGAGATTGAGATAATCATAAACATTTCTTGCAAACTCCAGTCACATCGATCTGGAAATGGCAGACTTCTCCGTCTACCTGCTCATTAAGAAAATCCAGCCTCTTAATATCAATGTGTTTCAGTTCTCCGCATTTCTCACAGGTAAAATGGCAGTGATTCTTTTTGCTGTTGGAGTAGAGGGTTTTTCGATTGCATTGGAAGGAGTGGATCTCTCCATTTTTAGTTAGATCATTGAGGAAGCGGTAGATGGTAGCAATCCCTATCTTTGGATTCTTTTTTGAGACTTTATGGTATAATTCTTCAGCATTGAAGAAAGAGCTAAATGTAATTATCTCGGTCATGATCAATTGTTTTTGTTGGGTTGCACGTTTCATCTTTAACTCACTACGTTCGTAAATGCCAATCAAATATTCTTTTCTTGGGCATAATTGATAATGAGAATCAATAACGTTTATAAAGATGATGTTTTTATTTTAACCCATGATAACTTCAATCTATGCAATCATCAGCGTCATCATTGTTTCCTTGGTTTCCGTAGTGGGAGTTCTTGCTCTTGCTTTTGGAGAAAAGAAACTGCACAAAATCCTCTTAATCCTAGTAAGTCTCTCTGCTGGTACCCTGATGGGTGGGGCATTTTTACACTTGCTTCCGGAAGTTGTAGAAGAGAGAGGCTTTACTTTAGCCGTTTCTTTTTCTGCTTTAGGAGGAGTATTAGTATTCTTTCTGATAGAAAAATGGATACATGCTCATCATTGTGAACCAATGCCGCATGAGCAGCATTCTCATCTTCATCATGAACCACATCTGCATATCCACCAACAGCACATTGGGATCTTGACTCTATTTGGTGACGGATTACATAATCTATTAGATGGTTTAGTCATCGCGGGAGCATATTTAGTAAGTGTTCCTGCTGGAATTGCTACCACTCTCGCAGTGGTGTTACATGAAGTTCCGCAGGAGATAGCAGATTTCGGGGTGTTGTTATATGCAGGATTTTCCAAATGGAAAGCGCTGTTCTATAATTTTCTGTCCGCAGCGACTGCTATCCTCGGCGCAGTGATCGGTTTGGTTTTAGGAGCGCGGAGTGAGATGTTTGTCTTATTCATTCTTCCTTTCGCTGCCGGCGGCTTTGTGTACATTGCAGGCTCAATCCTTATTCCAGAATTACATAAAGAGTGTGGCTGGAAAGAATCAATTTATCATGTATTAGCCTTTATTGTTGGAATTGCGCTGATGTGGGGAATTTTGTTGTTGGAATAGGGTTATTTAGAGTTCGAAGATTTTAAATAGTTCTTTGACATGCTTTGTAGCATGAATTTTATTGGGGTAGATATCGGCGGTACTAAGATAGAAGCTGCTCAAATCTCAAACCATAAAATACTACAATTGTTGTCGGTTAAGACTAATTCAGCTGGTTCTGAAAGTGAAGTTGTTTCTCAAGTTACCAAATTAATTGATCAAGTGGTTGATAAAAATACAAAGAGCATTGGCGTTGCTGTTCCCGCAATTGTTGATTTAGAACAAGGCATAGTATTGGAAACCGTCAATATCCCTTCTTGGAAAAAAGTTCCTCTCAAAAAAATATTAGAAAAGAAGTATAAGATTCCCGTTTTTATCAATAACGATGCCAATTGTTTTGCTTTGGGAGAAAAGCATTTCGGAGCAGGTCGTAATTTTAAGAATATGGTTGTGATCACCATTGGCACGGGCCTTGGGGCTGGAATAATCATCAATGATAAGTTGTATGTCGGACATAATTGTGGTGCAGGAGAATTTGGTGAAGTTGTTTTCAAAGATCATAATTTTGAATATTATTGCTCAGGTAAATTCTTCCAGCAAGAGTATAAGCTTAATGGGGAAGAATTATTGAAGCGAGCAAAACAAGGCGACAAAAAGGCATTAACTATCTTCTCTGCGTTTGGAGAGCACGTCGGTAAGATGCTAGCCTTAGTAGTACATACTTATGATCCAGAGTTGATAATTTTAGGGGGGTCTGTCTCTAAGTCTTTTCCTTATTTTGAAAGGTCGATGAAGGAATCTTTGAAAAAATTAGTCTACGCTCGGAGCTATGCGGGGTTAAAAATAAAATTTTCAAATACTAAAAATATTGTGGTTTTAGGAGCCGCTTCGTTGTCCTAGAGTTTTGTTGTTAGAAGCATGATTGTTTAACTATTTTCTTCACCCCCCCATACACTTCTTCAGGACTTCCCATCCCATCTATCTTAGACAGAATTCCTTTCTTCTGGTAATATTTGATTACTGGCTCAGTCTCTTGATGGTATACTTTAAATCGCTCCTTAATCACTTTAGGTGTGTCATCTTTCCGCGGTACTAATCTTTTCATGATATTTTTAGGCGGGGGTAAATATTGTAAGTGATAGGTTTTTCCGGTAACTGGATCAATTCTTCTTCCTGACAATCTTTTGATGACTTCTTTTTCTGGAACATCTAAGTAAATGACTAGATCAATACTAAGATCTTCAATAAGTTTGGTCTGGTCTATGGATCGAGGAAAGCCGTCAAAAATAAAGTTTTTTCTCTTTCCAACTGTTCTTTTTGCCAGATCAACAGCAAGTTTCGCTGGGACTAAGTCTCCCTTATTGATATAGTTACTGATTTTTTTACCCAAAGCAGTTTTCTGTTTTGCTTCCTTGCGCAAAAAATCCCCTACAGAGATATGAAACAGATGGAAATCTTTGGCTAATCTTTCTGAGATAGTGCCTTTACCGCTACCTGGGGGGCCCAGAACGATCAATTTCATTATAGAGTAGGAGATTTTTACTGTTAAAATAGTTTGTGGTCAGCTTTATTCGTAATGCTTATAAAGAATTATTATTTATGGATCTTATGAAGAAAAGAGGGGTAGGAGTTATATTGTTTTTGTTGTTGATTCCAGTTGTTTTGGCTCAAAATGAACAGACTTTTTGGCAGAACTATGATTGGTATATTATCGGGGCAGGTTTAGTCTTGCTGGTTTATGTATTATTCAAGATAACCAAGAAACTGCTAATCCTAGGTTTAATCATCGCGGCAGCAGTCATTATCGGAAATTGGCAGTTAGAGAAGAGTAACCCTGAAATAGGTGTAGTCGGCGATCTTCACTACCATGCAGATTTTGCGCTCTATCTTGATGGGGAACGTTATAATTTCACCCAGGAAAAATATATGTCTACGGAAAATAGATCTTTAAGCAACTTCGCACATTTTCATGATGTGGATGGAAATATAATCCATAAGCACGCTTCAGGAATTACGCTTGGTTTTTTCTTGGAAACGCTGGGAATAAAGCTGGATGATACTTGTTTAGTATTGGATGATGGAACTTCTTATTGTAATGAAAGAAACAAAGTATTAAAACTGTATGTTAATGGAAAGTATAATGATAAGTTTGCCCAATATGATATTCAAGATGAAGATCAAATCCTGTTAAGTTACGGTGACGAGTCTGAGCAGGAGATTGAGGAGCAAGTTGATTCAGTTACAGAAGATGCTTGTATTTATTCATTAACTTGTCCGGAGAGAGGTGCACCACCGGAAGAAGCTACTTGTATTGGAGAAACCTGTGCGGTGGAGGGATAACATGGCACAATGCGCTGATTGTGGGAAAGAATTTAATTCGACTGAAGGTTTGCAGCATCATCGCGAGTCTAAACATGGTGCAGCTAAGAAGAAATTCGTCATTAAAAAAAATTATTATTGGTACGCGGGAGGTTTAACCGTCGTTTTAATGTTGGGTTTACTATTATATTATACTTCAAATACTCCCGGGAAATATGACGATTTCGCTCGTTGTCTAGGAGAGAAAGGAGCAACGTTTTATGGTGCCTTTTGGTGCCCGCATTGTGGTGAACAGAAGCAATTGTTCGGCAAATCTGCCAAGTTATTGCCCTATGTAGAATGTTCCACTTCTGATGGTAAAGGACAAACTGCCATCTGTATCAGCAAGAATATTGAAAGCTATCCTACTTGGGAATTTGCTGATGGCAGCAGAATGACTGCAGTAATGAGTATTCGGCAACTGGCAGAGAAAACTGGGTGTTCATTGCCGTAATGAAGTTGTGGCAATTTTTACTTTTTCTTTTTATTATAGAGAAGTTTGAATGATTCATAAAACTTCTCTAAGAGACTGTGAAATGGCGGAATTTTCGCTTTAAATAAAATTTAATATTGTCGAAAATTCCTTTTTTCAAAGTTCTCTATACTTATTGGCGGGCTGACTATTTTTGAGATTTTGTTGGGTTAGAGGCGTTTATTTTTTCCGCACCTCGATCTCAACGATGAGGACAGCCTGGCCAACAACAAGGTCTGCGCTTACCGTTAAGAAGATCTACACGTAAGCGATTTATATGATCTTTTCTTGTTTCTTGTTTCCTGAAAATAGTAATCCAACATATCCACTCGTTACGTGCGAGAGGTGTAAGACTGTTCCATTTTTCGAGAACATCTGGATTGGAAATAAAAATTTCTTTTAA
>DATDTA010000142.1:0-2233 GCA_035291085.1 Candidatus Nanoarchaeia archaeon
CGCAATGGGCAGAAATGGCACTGACGTGTCGCGCGCGGTTGCGGATTTAACATTGCGAGATGATAATTTTTCCACGATTGTAAAAGCTGTTGAAGAAGGGCGTACAATATTTAATAATATGCGGAAGTTCGTTAGTTACGAATTATCCTGCACTACTGCAGAGATTATCATTATCTTGCTTGCTATTGCGCTCGGCCTGCCCCTGCCGCTTGTGGCTATTCAGATATTATTCATGAATTTAGTCACGTCTGACTTGCCGGCTATTGCGCTCGGGCTGAACCCTGGTTCGAGAGATAGCATGGAACATCCTCCGCGCAGAACGTCGAAAATTCTGCATAAAGACCATGTAAAAATACTGGTTATCGCGGCATTTATTATGGCTGCAGGCACTCTTGGTGTGTTTATCTTTTCACTAAATGTGCTTAATCAATCAATTGAGATGGCCCGCACAAGCGCACTGGTAACGCTTATCTTTTTTGAGATAGTAAATGCGTTTAACTTCAGGTCTTTCAGAAAAGGCACGCTCACACGCTCTCCTCTGGTCAACCGTTATTTGGTTGTAGCTTCAGTAATCTCACTGATTGCTACCTGGCTTATCGTTCAAACGCCACTTAACAGGTTCTTTGAAACAACGTTTCTCGGTCTAAATAACTGGTTGCTCGCGCTTATACCTGCGATATCTATTCTGGTCGTGTTTGACGTGCTCAAATATTTCAATGAGCGCAAAGGTTTCTGGAAGGAAGTGAGTTAAGAGCCTATGGCACGACAAAGCATAAATACCGCGCTTAGCACCAAAAAGCAATGTTACTAAAACGCCAGCATCTTTTTACTTCAGAGTCTGTGGCTGAAGGGCACCCCGACATATGTCTCTGGGGAGCACAGTCAGGAATTTGAAAAACCTAAAAACACAAGGTTATTCATCACATTGCGCGACCAGTTCGCAGTCTTCTCTCAAGATTTGCCATTGCGCGCTCTTCTTCTATTTGATGTTTTTCCTGCGCTCTTTGCCTCGCTGCCACGCACGCATTTATTTTATTAATAACTGAAACTTCTTTCCTACTTCGTCCTGCGTCTTCCCATGATACGCTATAAAATAAATCACCAAGTGGAACGCTGCGCAAATTCCAAAATTCTGAACCTGGCTCGAATCGAAAAACAAAATTATCTATAGTAAGGGACATTAATATTTCCTCAAGATTTAAATAGTAAAATGTTTACATATTCATGGAGGTGAACCATGAATAAAAAAGAGACAAATATTCTGAAGAAGGCTTACAAAAAAGAGGATGATGGAAAAATAAAAGAGAGAATTCTGATGATGCGTTATTCTTATGAAGGAAAAACTTCAAGAGAAGTTGGGGAAATGCTCCAATGCGATCAAAAGCTTGTTTTGTATTGGAAAAACAGGTATGAAAAAGAAGGATTGGCAGGCTTGAAAACAAGGCAGAAAAGCGGAAAGCCAATGCTTCTTTCCCGACGGCAAGAAGCCAGAATCAAAGAAAAGATTTCAGAAAACGATCCTGCAAACCCATGGACGACAAAGAGAGTTTGTGAGTTGATAAAAAAAGAATCTGGAATAAAATATTCGCCAAGAAATGTGAGAAGAATGTTGCACAAATGGAGATTTGCTTTGCTGGTGCCTAGACCAACATTCTGGCAGAGGGCTTCTGGAGATGAGATACGAAGATTTTGGAAAAAAAATCCTATGCCTCAAGAGGAAATATTCAAGCCATACTCTGTTTTGCGAAGATGAATCAACCTTCTTGTACGACTCAATATCGAGGAAAATCTGGGTGCAGAAAGGAAGCAAACCACGACGGATAGTAACAGGTTTGCACAAAAGAACTCATATCTTCGGCTTTTTATCCGAAGATAAAAAGAAGATGTTTATGTCAAGTGATAAGATGAATGCAAAATCTTTTCTTAACGCACTTTACAAATTTAGGAAAAGATTTACGAATATAATCTTAATTATTGACCGAGCTCCTTGGCATAGAGCTAAGAGGATAAAGAAATATCTGGATAAATATCGACGAGAAATAAAGATAATTTGGTTTCCGAAAGGATGCCCTGAAATGAATCCTGTCGAGGAATGCTGGAGGCAGACAAAGATTGAAGTTAACGGAGGAAGAGTGCATAAAAGCTTTGAGGTAATGAAGAAAGAGTTAATGCACTTTTTGAGATATAAAGAATTTAGGCAGGATATGAGGAAATACTTACGTCCTTAGGTATA
>DATDTA010000143.1:0-17403 GCA_035291085.1 Candidatus Nanoarchaeia archaeon
TTTAAGTACAAAAACCATGTGATAGCGAATTCGGTATGTGCAGTGACTAGCATGACGAACTTCCATTACTGATTAAAAGAAAGTTTGGGTTATTAACCTGTCGCAGCAGAGCTGCGGGGTATTAACCCAGACGGGAATAAAAAAGTACGGGTCATTGGAAGAACTAATAATTTTGTTACGCTTTTTGTAAATCAACAACGACCGATAACTCTTCGCAACAATATAGGGATCACTCCATGTTTAATAGAATCTTTCTTCTTGATTCATGGCGATGGGCATTATAGCGATAAGCTATACTTTGCTAATAACAACCCAGATTTGCATAATCTTGTAATAGAAACGTTCAACACATCCCTCTCTTTACCAAAATCAATTTGGAGAGGAAGAATCAATCTGAAGGGATCATTTGATGAAGATTTTGCTGTAAACTATTGGTTAAAGACAGTTATAAAGAATAAAGAACAATTTTATCCAGCCGTTTCGAGAACAAAATTTAACACTTCTTCAAAAGGAAATTTAAGAATCTGTATTGATTCTCTCATTGTGGCTGAGATTTTTAGGGAACTCTTTAAACATATCATTTCTAACTTAGATGAAGAACAAAGCCTACATGCTCTCAATGGACTATTAGCTGCTGAAGGAGGAGCTCAAATTGATAAGATTGGTCTTCATAAAATTACACTGAGTTACAATCAAAAAGAAAAAGAACTGTTCAAAAAGGTTCTAGCAAATGTTGGGTTGCTTCATTTATTCAAAGAAAGAGACGAAGGTGTTAAAGGGACCTTTGTGCTAGAGAAATGGGAAAAATTTTATCCTTTCTTCAAAAAGTTTCTGTCTCACCAAACTCTACCTTTCCAACGCCATAACTTAAGAAAAGCACGCGCTTTGAATGGAATGCTTAACCATTCTTTTACTAAAACAATCAATAAATATTTGACAGCCATAGGGGAAGAAACACTTACTGTAAAAGAGCTCTCAAGAGGCCTAAAAATAAGGGATGATTCCTGCTTAACAACTATAAGAAAATCACAATATTCAAAATTTATCACTATCGAAGGAAAAGGAATTAATGGAAATCCTTTTAAAATATCAATGTCAAAGGAAGGTAAAGACTTGCATAGTCTAATTTTAAGACTAAAGCAAGAGGTTAAACATGAAGAGATTAGTATTTATCAAGAAAGCAGCTGAAGGGGAGTTTGGAAAGGCTCCATCGGAAAGAACCGCAGAAGAATTGATACAGTATGGGATAGTTAACGTAGATAAACCGAAAGGTCCGACGAGCCATCAATGCTCTGACTACGTTAAGAAAATACTCCATATCGACAAAGCTGGTCACTCGGGCACTCTAGAGGCATAGAGCCAGAGATATCCTGGAGTAACCGGAGTTCAACCAATCGCGCTAGGCAAAGCTACCAGAATTACCCAATTCCTCCTCACCGCAGCAAAAGAATATGTCTGTTTAATGCATCTCCATCAGGAAGTGGCTGAAGAGACTATCCGCGAAGCCATCCAGAAATTCATTGGTAAGATACGGCAACGACCGCCAGTAAAAAGCGCGGTCAAGCGAGTAGAACGTACACGGGAAATTTACGAATTTGAAATCATCGAAATCAAAGGGAAAGATGTTCTCTTCCGAGTAAAATGTCAGGCAGGGACCTATATCCGAGTATTATGCCATAAAATCGGAGAAGAGTTAGGCATTGGCGCGCACATGGCTGAACTGCGTAGAACCAAAGCCGGACCGTTTACAGAACAAGACCACCTCGTTACATTAAACGATTTGCAGGATGCCTACCATTTTCACAAAGAGGAAAATAATTCTAAACTACTTCTTCATTGTATCCAACCAATAGAAAACGCACTTAAACACCTTTCCAAATGCTGGCTCCTTGATACAACCTTGCAAAGCGTCTCACATGGACGAGACATTGCTATTCCCGGTATCAGCAAATTAGAAAACTTTCGCAAAGGTGAAATTGTTGCGGTGATGACCTTGAAAGAAGAATTAGTCGCCATTGGCGAAGCAACCATGTCAGCAGTCGAAATTAATACTAAACAAAAAGGCATCGCTGTAAAAGTCAAGAAAGTGTTTATGGAACCTATTTGAAAGTTATTGCTTTAAGATATCAACCAAAACATCATTTTCTATTTGTTCACCTGCCGCTGAATATTCTGGGATTGCAGGCAGATTTTCAAGACGAAGAGCATGCTTTACTTCTACTTGAACACCATTTTCTTCACGAGTAGCATACGACATCTCATTAAAATGACACCAACTGGCAACAACCATCACTTTCAGCAACCCTAAAACTGGTCCTTGAAGTGGAAGATCAGCGTAGACATCTTTTTCATTTTCATTCCCAAGGTGTGCAATATAACCGGCCCTATCCGGAGATCCTAATGGTTCTTCGTCATATACGGATACAAACAGTTTTTCTGGAACACAGTAAAGGCTAAAATATAAACCATCTTTATCATATCCATATTCTTTTGCCCAACGCTGCAAGATAAAACCCTCATTATCTCCCACTCCCTCAACATCAATAAAAGCTATTCTCTTTTTTTCCATCCTAAAATATAATTCTTTAATAAGGTCGCTCAGTAGTTGCTCTCCTATAGAATATTGCTTGTATTTTTCGCACATCACCAAATCTTGTTCTGCCAACTCCAGTTGATTTTCTAAAACAATAACCGGCGTTCTAAACTCTTCCTGCGCTTGCTGGCTTCCACAGCTAATAACGCTCATTGCCGCTGCAAAAGGCAAGTATCTCATCTCAAATCAACTTTTCCTAATCTTTGCTTCCGTTCTTCCGCACTTAACAAAAATACTTCTCCATCTTTCGCCTCGGCTAACCTTGCTTCAATAGTTTTCAAGTAACTATCAAAAATACTTTTAGCCTGCTCAAATCCTTCCAAACGCAAGAAATCGCCCTCCATCGGAGCATAGGAATGAGCATAAATTATTCGCATCATCTCAACCACTTCTGAAACTTGCATGCTTTGTCGCCCATCTAATAAGCGTATCATCAGATGATTTGGCTGTACTTCTTCCTCAGGCAATCCAGTTATAAGATTATATTTCAAAGGAAGCGAAACATATGGCACTTCACAGAATTTCCTATCTTTATTTTCGTAGAATACCCGTTTTCTTCCAATTTCTTCACGATTTAAAACTTGTTCAATTGTCGCAAGCTCTTTATGGGATGCTTCACCTACAATGGCTTTTAATTTTGTTTTTCCTTCTAAAGATCGGTTCAAAGCGAACCTATAAATATCTTGGTAGAGTTCATTTGCTAGACGCTTACTCCTATACAATTTATCAACAGCCATAAACCAAATTGCCAGGATGCTTTCAGCATTGGCAGGATCTAAAATTAAATAACTGCTGTTTGCTGCAGCAATAACTCTTTGTTCCCGGTCTAGAACGGCATGATAAGAAATATCTTCTTCCTTAACCCATCCCTTAACATACGGAAAATAATCCATTTCATCAGCGAATTCTCTGAAAAAAAGTTCGTGCATCTGCAAAAGCGCTGGATCTTCTGGATCAGTAATGCGTTTAATCGTAAAAGAAGCTTGCTCTGATTGTAAAATCTCTTCCTCTTCACCTTCAAGACTTCTCAGATAAAACGAAGCTTTTTCTAATCTAGCGATGAGTCTCTCCAATTCGTAATTAGCATCTTTACTCTCAAGTTCTTGAGAAAAAGGCTCCCTACCCTCAACTACACTTCCAAACCCGCCAGTTTCAAAAAACATAATTATTCTCCCATCAGCTTTAATTCAATTCAATAACCATCCCTTCCCACCCGGGATTGGCTATCTTGGTTTCTCCAATAACATCTATCTCTCCTACCGTTTCATGCAGATGCCCACTCAGGGCTAATTTAGGCTTTATCCGTAAAGTGAAAGCAGTAAAATCTTTATTGCCTACATACCTATTTCCTAACCAATCCAATTTTGTACCATAGGGCGGTTGATGAGTAACCAAAACTATCTTCTTGCCGTTATATTTCCCGTACCATTCCCTAGCAATCTTTCTGAATTCGGCATCCTGCAAAACAAAACCGCCCCCGCCGTATCCAAGAAAAATATAATCTCCTACAATCCTAGCTTTTCTATCCAGATTAACTACATTAGAAAATTCCGCCACCACTGCATCGAATTCAGGACCTTCTTCATGATTACCGGGAATGACATACACTTTCTTGCCTAGAGAATTGAATTTCTTTAAATTGAACCTCAAACCATTTCCAAAAGTCGAAATATCGCCGCAGCAAACTACAAAATCAATATCAGATTTAGAAGCACGTTGCACTAATTCGTTCAGAACTTCTTTATCTTCATGTAAGTCTGTAAAGGTAAGAAATTTCATCCTCAAAACCAACACGTTTTACGCTGCTTGGGGAGACTCTTCAGCATCAGCAATTTCTTCAGCTACTTCTAGAGTTGGTTCTTCAGTAGCCGCTGTTTCCGGCACTTCTCCTTCGTGAGCGGCGGGATTTTTCTTTAATGATAAAACTCGAATCGCTACTTCATTGAGGGGGAAGATCTTATGCAATGTCTTTTTGGCAGTAATCTGCACTTTCCGGCTGACTAGATTTCCGATAAACATTTCGAAAGAAGTATTTTTTAATTCCTCAGCCAACAATGCTTTTAGGGTTTGCCTTAATTGTTTCTGAACTGAACGCTGAGCTTTGCTTTGTGTAATCATAAGTGTTTTTGCTATTAATACTTTTCCGTCCTTACTTCTAAGCACAAAATAATCATCCAGGCGATTAGTATTTTTTCGTACAAGCTTCTTGACATGAGTTGCAGTTAATTCATATCCTACTGCGGAAGCTTTCAAAGTAGTTCCCTCGATACCATCTACTAGAAAATTAACATAAGCATTTTGATCTTTGACATTTCCAGTAAGATCTTTCAGGTTGATCTTCACTTTTCTGCCTACTGCTTGATCAGGAGATGCTAGATAGGTCTCACCTAATTCCATTTGCCCAAAGAGCTTGGGAGCTACAATCTTGTACCAAATCTTTCTTGCGGTATTAACCCGCCCTAGTCCTTTCTTAGATGTGTCTTTTGACATAGTTCTTTCCTTTAAGCCCGGATTGTTAGTTTAGATACCCTAGTTTAGAGCTAAAACCGCGACCGATTTAAAAAGCTTTGGATTCTAAAGGACAAATTAGGTCTTGCATTTTCTAGCGTTAGATTTATATAGCTATAGCTCGGGAAACGGCTTCCCCATAATATAACCTCATGAGCACAGCAATTCATTACCCCGCGGAACAAGCATCCCTCCCCGTAGTTATGGAACTACCACTAAGCGAAGAGCTTTCACCACCTTTGCTAGAATCATTGCCATTTATTATGGTCCTAGAAGACACCCTCAGGAAAAAATTTGAAAAAGTCACCATTTCAGAAAATGCCTGGAGCAGAAAACATGATAAACCTTACTACGATCTTTCTATTGACGTGCAAGGCCTGCAAGATCAGGAAATGATAAAAGGATACCTTGATAGCAGGCTTCCAGTACGGCCCATAGGGGGACACCGCAATTTTGGAAAAACCTTAGCCGAATTCACCCTCTTCCTATATTATCATGTGGGAGTTGAATCATTTTATGTGAAATTCCACAACGTCATTTCACCTTATCAAAAGTGAGAACATGTGTCGAATAATCTTTGCTTCCGGAAATGTTGATGTCTCCAAAATCATGAATAGTATCATCCATATGGCCAAAGATGAAAATTCTCTGCATGAAATGAATAAGGGCATTCCCGGAAAATGGCAGCATGCTGACGGCTGGGGTGTAGCGTACCTAACTGAAAAAGGAACATTTAAAATCAAAAAATCTGCTCAGGCCATATTTGCAGATCCAGAAGTCAATAAATTACACAAAATTAAAACCCGTCTTCTCCTTGCCCACGTAAGAAGAAAAGCAGGCAGTGAAGTTGCCCAGGAGAATACTCATCCTTTCCAAGCAAATCACGCTTCTCTTGGAAAGTGCATTTTCTGCCACAACGGCTGTATCAAAGATAACATCGCCTTCAGTCCCGATTACGCCTTGAAAGGAGAAACTGACTCAGAACGATTATTTTATTCCATACTCAGCGATATTACTGAAAACAAAGATGAAAAGATCGCCGCTGCCATCCAAGGTAATTTGCAAAGATACGCTCAAACTAAAGGAAGCAACATTGTTTTAACCACCGCAGATAAAACCTTTGTCGCAGTGAGAAAAAATCAAGTGCCAAAATATTACGGTATGTCTATCGGAGAAGGTTCTGATTTTATGATCATCAGTTCAGAAAAGCTTAAAACCTTCCCCGACATTTCTTGGAGATCAGTCCTTCCTGGAGAAGTTGTGATTGTTAATAATGGGACCAAGCAATTTTTCGTACGCGAGGAAGGAATACCGCTTTTACAAAAAATTGTGGCCATGATCCGAAACTAAAATATGGAAATTAAAATATATACCATACCTACTTGCCCTTGGTGTACCAAGGCTAAAGAATGGCTCAAGAAAAGAAAAGTTTCTTTTCAAGACTGCGATGTTTCTGAAAGCCAGAACAGCCAATACCGAGACGAACTTCTCGAGAAAACTGGCCAATTAGGAGTTCCAGTTACCGATTTTAACGGCATTCTAGTAATAGGCTTTAATGAAAAAAAATTAGAAGAAGCTTTAGAAAAAGCTAAGAAATAAGGTTACGTTCTTAAAGCCGGGAGTTGAGCTTTGCCCGACCGCATAGACAAATGAGCTAACACTTCTTCCACGTCCTTTCCTTCAAACAGAATTTGATATAATCCTTCTATTAGCGGCAAATGCAACCCTAATTTTTCTTTAAATCCAATTGCTCTTTTCAATGCGGTAACTCCCTCGGCAACCATATTCATTTCTGCCAGTACCTCTTCTAACTTCTTACCCTTACCAACTTGCTCACCTACGTGCCGATTGCGAGAATGTTTACTAGTGGCAGTAACAATAACATCGCCTATGCCTGCTAAACCGTAAAATGTTTCTGGCTTTGCTCCCATCTTCAAACCAATCATCTTGATCTCATCCAAACCCTTCGTTATAACATACGCCTTAGCATTGTCGCCTAATCTCTTTCCATCTAAAACACCGACAAAGACCGCGAGAATATTTTTTAATGCTGCACACAACTGTACTCCAATAATATCATCGCTTACTTCAACGTTAAAAACGGGAGAATGAAATGCTTCCTGAAGTAGCTGCCGTTCCTTACCTTCTTTTCCAGCTAAGACAATACCGCTGAACATTCCATGACAGACTTCCTCAGCATGCGTCGGCCCATATAAACAATACGCATTTCCTCCGACTTGCTTCTGGACTGACTCGCTCAATAACTGCAACCCTTCACCAAAACCTTTGGAACAGATAATAACGGGCTGATCCGAGAATAGATGCTTAGCATTTCCTATAGTTGCTTCAACTTTATCGGATGGAACCACTAATAAAACTGCTTCAGTATCAAAAAGAACTTCTTCAATCTTGTGAGAGATAAAAATATTATCTGGCAGCGTAGCATCCGGCAATAATTTACATACTCGTTTTTCCTGCATCTCCTGCGCTTGCTCTGGAAAGAATTCCCATACCTTAACGGAGTTATTATTTTTTGCTAAAGTAATCGCTAACGCGCTTCCCCAGCTTCCTCCTCCAAGAATTGCAAACTTCATCTGCAAAATACGCCAGAAGAAGTTTAAATAAGTTATCTAGTAAAAAACAAGTAAAATCAAATTATTCTCACGAAACTAAAGTATCTCCCAAAATTGTCAAGGTTTCTTTCTGGGTAATTTCATAATCATACCACAATTCTACTTGCAGGTTCGTGGTATACGGGCTTTCGCTGGCTAATGATCCTGTACAAATCAGGCGTGCTGATTTTTGTTGAGCATCGAGGGAAAACAAACTACCGGTCTGTGCTTCTCCACCCTTAAAAATGCAATTAAGGGGCTTTCCTCCCAATGAAGCAGTTACTAACGCAACCGTATCTACCATTCCTTTACCCTTATTTTCAATATCCATCCGTAATTCTATTCCCGAACCGCCACGAGGTATAACTTCTAGTTTAGTTACCGCTAAAGGAGCTCCTTGCCCAGGATAAGACAGTTCTCTTTCCACCGTACATGCACCTTGATACATACCATATTCTCCTAAGCCTAAATCAGAAGTTACGCAGATAGTCGGTGTAAATTCGACTTTAGAATCATACTTTACCTGAATTCGATAATTTTGTTCCTCTTTTTCTGCTCCAGGAAGTAATTGGTTCAATAAGCCGCTGAACTGTATTCGCTCCTTTCCCCCATCCGAGTTAAAGATGCTCTTTCCTTCTAAAGAAGCTAGTTGCTCTTCATCAGAATACAGTTCAACATAATAATTATCAAATCCAGTTACATAAACCAGCACATTTTCAATACCATACGCAAGTGCATTATGTACTGAAACTGGCAACTCCAGTTGCTGTCCCTGATACTCTTCCTTTTGTCCGAGAGAGCTTACTTCAATATCTAAAATCCCCTGCTTGTAATTAATATCCTTCCCTCGCTGTGCTGCTTCCCCGCAAGAAACAAGGAGGAACGATAACACCAGTACTAAAATTATGTAACCAGTTTTCATGATACCAACTCCGGACTTTCCAAAGGAGTCACTTCTATATTCGGAATCGATTTAGTCAGCTTATAATCATAATTCATGTTTGCCACAAACGTTTCAACTTCAAAATCATTACCAGTCAAACCCTTCAGATCCGGCGGCAGAAGTAAGAAGCACCGCTTTAGTTCGCTAGGTTCGCGTTTCTTGGTAAGAGCAGAAGAAAGCATGATCTCTCCGCCCTGCAAGCAATCGGTATCACCTATTTTAGTTTCATCAATACCAAAGCCACCATAGATCAATC
The DNA here is from genome assembly GCA_035291085.1 of Candidatus Nanoarchaeia archaeon. Classification (GTDB taxonomy): domain Archaea; phylum Nanobdellota; class Nanobdellia; order Woesearchaeales; family GW2011-AR9; genus JACPIL01. The sequence goes on from DATDTA010000143.1 coordinate 8,913, forward strand.
CTTCGAAATCGTAACTATTTACTTTCAGCACTTCACCGTCACCGCCACCAACATCAGCAACCGAAAATGAAAAAGTAACTGGTTCATCGATCAAAACAAGCGGTTCAGTTCCTTCGCCGGTGCCAAACTTAAAATTCAGTAGAGCAAATTCTGCAGGTCCCTGTGAAGCTCGTTCTTTAGCCTTAAAATCGTCGGTTTCTATTTGCTCACGAATAGTTGCAGCAATCTCTTTTCTAACAAACCCTCGTCTTAAGAAAGAAAAAGTTTGCATTCCCGATAAAACCGCAGAATACTCTAGGGTATACTTGCCGTTCAAGTCTATAGTGGGTTGGCATCCTACTGAGGTCAACATGGTCGTGTACTCCCCGTTTACCTGAACTTCACTCTTCTTTTCCCCCGCGATGAAGATTTCTCCAAGAAATTCTTCCTTGCCTTTCTTAAATACACAATTTACCTGGGCCGTAAATACTTGCTTACGCGGATTTTCTATCTTTAAGGTTACTGGATAAACCTTTCTTACATCAGTGGTTTTCTTAGGAAAATAATCATCAACTTTTATTTCTACTTTAGTAACTTCTTTGATCGCCTCGCTCACGCTTCCGGCTACGCCGGGGCGTTGTCCTTGTTCGATCAGTCTTCTTTGCTCGTCTTCGCATTCCTTTTGCTCTTTGTTTTCCTCTGCTTCTGATTTTTTTTCAAGTTGGTAACGGCAATAGCGGGTAATCTTTTTCTCTTCAAGACAGGTATCATACTGCATGGTTGCACTAGTAGCACTAAACGAACAAACCAGAAAGTCAGTCCCGCTATTTGTTGTCTCTTGGAAACTTTTTGCTACACTAAAGAGTTTATCTTTCGCAATGCCGAAATACTCGGCATGACTTTTATCTTGATTTGCCAACGGTCCCTGAAGGACCAAGGGAAAGACAATGTAAAGGATAAAAAAGCCAAGTATAGCTGCCGTCAGCAGCCAGGCCCACCAGGGCAATTCCTGTCCTGCACCGAGAGAATCAAAAACTCCCATCAAAAATAAGATTATCGCCAGAGCAACCCAGGCAAAGACATGAAAAGTGATCACCCATTCCCGTATTGAATCGGGATAAAATCTTAGCGTATACTGTGCAAAAATTTCAAATGCGGTAGTGAGAAGCACCAACGCTGTTTTAAGCTGAGGTTCGGGCGTGAAGTGGACGGCTACAAAGAAAAAGATTGCCAGCAAAGCAGTGATGAAAAGCGATCCTATCGGGCTATATCCCCAAGCATTTTTCACAACTAAACCCAAAACACTAGCTACCATCAAAAGGATGTACGCTCCTATTCCTGCAGGAATCCTTGAAGAAGAAGAAGAACGTGGTTCAATAGGGGCTCGGTAAGGGTTAAAGGCAGGTGCAGGGTTTGGCGTAGCTCTTTCCGGTTGCCTTTCTCTTCTCAAACCGGTGCTCGCAAAAAGTTTTCCTAAAATTCTGTCGTGATCTTTCTTTTCTTTAACTTCAGATTTATCATCTACGCGCTCTGCCATAATCTCCTCTTTTTAAGATAATACTAATCCCCTAGCATATAAAAATGTTACTAAGAATTAGGCTTTAACCAAATCAATCTTTAATTGCCGCACTTCTAAGGTTTTGCGAGGCTTAATCTTCAAAGCATTAGCGCCCTGTACCACATCATCGCTAACATCGAGAATATAAGAAACTTCTTTGGTGTCAAAGTATTTAGTATGCCCATTAAATTCAAGGTCACCGAACTTTCTAGCTACTACATCAACAAACTCTAAGGTTATCCTCACTCGTTTATCTTCATCAACCACATCGCTATATTCTTCATAAGTTAAATCAAAATAATAAGTAGGAAAATCCACTTCTTTTAATTCAGATTCAATAACAATGTGGGTTAAAAGATAAGTTCCTTGTTCTGTTTTAAAGATAATTTCATTTTCACCCTGATTTAAAGCTCCGGGAGAGATTTCAATTGGAATGAGCGCTACATCGCAATCAGGCACTGCAGCATAAACTACCTTGCCATTGACCAGAACCGTAAGCCTGCCAACTTCATCTAAATCGCAGCCAGGCTGGAATTTTAAAGTTACTTTCTCTAGGTTCTTTTTTTCCACTTCAGAGAGTAAAAAGATATTTTTTGATGCTTGTGCTTCTACACTAGTAACATCAGCAACAATCTTAACATTTTGCAAAGAAAGTTCATTCGTTCTCCAGAAGGCTAATCCTGGAGAGGAAACTGTGAAAACCACTTCATTCTGCTCTTGCAAAAGATTGGAAGGAATCGTTATAGGTTTAGGTAAACTTCCGGCCTTAACCTCGCCATTAAACACTTCATCGCCGTTAAAAGAAACAATTAATCTTCCTTCCGCTTCTACTACTTCCAGAGCTAAAAGCAAATCTTCTGTATTCTTTAAGTCGGGGATCATAAAGGTAAGTGCATCCGTTTTCTCAGAGAAGACCCCTTTCTTAGCATAGGCAACATTCTTCTCTCCTAACACTTTAGCTTCAGTTTTAGTATAAATATTAATTACTGGTAACGGATGTTCTATCTCTTTCTGCGCCAAATAATCTATTCTTCCAGGCGATTCCATCAACAAATTCTGGGCAGCCCCAGGAGAGGTAGGCGTGGTAGTGGAAGGTTCATCCAGAAGCTTAGCTCTCTCTTGGGGCGGGATTAAAATAACAAAACCTACAATTAAGGCTGCAATGATAGCTATAAGAACTGCTGCACCTGCTGCAGATGATTGACCTCTTTTTGTTCTGAACATCTGAAGCATAGAAAATTCTGGTATATTTAAAGTTTCTGAAAATGCAGTGCTATTTTCGGAAACCTCAGAAATCTCAGATTTCCGTTGGATTATGGGGTTAGTAGAGCAATTAAGGAGAAGGTTTATTTTTGGGATTCTGTTTTCTAAGTTCGTCTAACTGGCGTTCTTGTACCAGTTCACGGTAATCATTATAATTATCATATACTTTTTCTTCTAGCAAATTGCCCTGAGTATCATAACTAACTTCTCTTACTTTTACATGACCTAGATGTAACATTGCCGAATACTTTCCAGCTGCATGCATCATAACGCTATGAGTTAACTCTGAGTCAGCTTCGGCTTCTGGAAAGAAATCAGTTAAGGAAGAAAGAAAAATTTGCTTATCGGTAGCATAAATCAACTGACCTTCTTTTTGCTGTTCATCCTTATACACAATCACTGGAACAGCTATTTGTAAGCTATGATGATCTCTCGACACTACTGCCTCTGGTTTTATGAGTACCTGAACGCCACGAAGATTTAATATAATTTGACCCTCCAACCCAATATGAGAAGCAACCATAATTATCCCTAAAACGAGATAAACATATAAAATTTGTGCATTTTAATCCCTCATGCAACTCATAACCTCAGATTTCAAGAAAGGACTAGTTAAGCTAAAAGTAACCGACAAAGATGACCTCTGGTATCTTAGCCATTTAATAGACCAGGGAGACTTAGTTAGAGGCAAAACCACTCGGAAAATCAAAATTGGTGAGGGAGAAAATGCCAAATCAGTCAAGAAAACACTCACCATCTCCATCCAGGCAGAAACAATTGAACTTACCGAAAATTCGCTCAGAATAAACGGAAAAGTAACTGAAGAAACCGAAGATGTCCCAAAGGGCAGCTATCAATCCACCACTTTAGAAGAAGCTTCTGAATTCAGCATTGAAAAACCGCAATGGCTATCGTACCAAAAGCAAAAACTCCAAGAGGCCTGCGAAAAGAAATATGATTATCTGCTCTGTCTGTTTGACCGCGAAGAAGTTCTATTTGCCTTAACTAAAAAATTTGGTTACGAAATCTTAACTACCTTGAAAGGAGAAGTGCAGAAGAAAGCCAAAGCAGTAGAGATAAAAAAAGATTTCCAGGAAGAAATTATCAAGACTCTTGAAACCTACAATGACCGTTACAAGCCCAGCGCCATTATTCTGGCTTCCCCGGCCTTCTACAAAGAAGATCTGTACAAAAAAATCCCCTCATCAGATCTCAAAAAGAAAATAGTGTTAGCTACTTGCTCAGACATCAGCGAACGATCTTTAGATGAAGTGATGCGCCGCCCGGAATTGGCAGAAACTCTCAAACACAGCCGCGCCAGGCAGGAACAAATATTGGTAGAAGAATTGCTGAAAGAGATCAACAAAAGTGATAAAGCAGTCTATGGCCTGAAAGAAGTACAAGAAGCAGCGAATAGTGGTTCAATATTGAAACTATTATTAACCGATGATTTCATTCAAAAGAAGCGACTTTCCAATGAATTTGCAGAAGTCGACCAATGTATGAAAACAGTTGATTCACTGCAAGGCGAGATACATATTATATCTGCAGAAAGTGATGCTGGCAAGAAATTGAATGGTTTGGGCGGGATTGCTGGGATTTTAAGGTATAAGAAATATTGAGAAACATGAAGAAAATTCAAGCAGAAGTCGAAAACTTTCTTCAAGAATATGAGAAAGCAACCAACTCCCATAATTTTGATAATGTGCGCAAATTTTTACTTAAAGAAGCAGTCTATTTTTTCTCTGATGGAAATCTCAAAGAAGGGAGAGGAAGAGGCACTAATATTTTAGTAAAAAAGAAAGGACGATGGTATATATCACATGAGCATTTAAGCACCTTATAACTTCTTTCCCGTCGGAAAAAACATCAAAAATACCGAGCCTATATCTTGTACAACCACAACCTTTTAATAGTAGTTTATTTTACTGATGACTTAGTAACAAATCATTATCACTCAGAATTGAGAAAAAGAGGAGGGGCGGATTAAAAATGATTGTAAAAGAGGAATTGTTGAGCCAATTGCGGCGGTACTTTGATTTAAACTTATACGAAGTCAAACTTTGGGCCGCATTACTAAGCAGAGGAGTTTCTACTGCTGGAGAATTATCTGATATTGCTGACGTTCCCCGTTCCAGAAGTTATGACGTTCTTGAATCCCTTGAGAAAAAAGGATTTGTAGTGATGAAATTGGGAAAACCCATCAAATACATTGCTATTCCGCCGACTGAAGTTGTCGATAGAGTTAGAAAAAACATGCAGACTGAGGCTCAGGAAAAAGTAAAGCGCCTGGAAACAGTAAAGGGATCAGATTTGCTACAAGAACTGGAAACGTTACACAATAATGGTATCAGCTTGGTTGATCCAGCAGATATCAGCAGCTGCCTGCGTGGAAGAAACAATCTCTACAACCATTTAGACCTGTTAATTAAAGACGCTACAAAAAGTATCAATATCATGACTACAGAAAAAGGATTTCTGCGCAAAGTAGAAGGGCTGCGGGCCAGCTTGGAAAAAGCCAAGAAGAAAGGCGTCAAGATCAGGATTGCTGCTCCAATGACCAAAGAAAACAAAGCTACTGCTGACAGTCTCAAAGGATTAGCCGAATTGAAACACAGCAGCAAAGTCAATTCACGGTTCATGACTGTCGATGGAAAAGATTTAGTCTTCATGATGTTGGACGATAAAGAAGTCCATCCTTCATATGACATAGGGATCTGGGTCAAAACTCCGTACTTTGCGTCAGCCATGGACAACATGTTTGACCATGTCTGGAATGCGAAGTAAATTTTATTATTCTTTCTATTCTCTTCATTACTTTTATAAATAATCTATCTTTCATAAGAAAAATGATAAAACAAGAAAATCTGGAAAAATTATTGCAAGGTTACAAAACCAGAACAGAACAATTAGGCATGATGATTTCGCTAAAGGAAGATCCTAAATCAGTAGAGGCCATAACTGACTATCTGGACTCACAAAGTGTGAAATATAGGGTGTTCCATGAAATTAGTGTCGTCGCTACAGAACATGATTTAACTGAGGAACAGCTTAGGTACGTTGCAGGCTTAGATGATACTCAAGCTATAGAATGGGGTACTTACCTTTCATTTTGTTAATCTCTAGAAAACGTTACAATTTGTTCTTAAATGAAAGCAGATTTTATAAATAATCCCCCTTTCTAATTCTCCAATGGACATAGAAAAACTCATCCTCAAACTGCACCCATTTGAACGAGCAGTTTTACCAGTATTGCATGAGGAAAAAGATTTCCATAAGATCGTTAAAAAGAGCAAGTTGCAGGAGATTGAAGCCATGCGCGCTCTGCAGTGGCTGGAAAACAAAGCACTGCTAACCATTTCTTCAACCACGAAAAAAGTAATCTCACTTGATAAAAATGGCCTCTTATACCTCAAAGAGGGTTTGCCGGAAAAATCTTTTCTTAATGCGCTCTCTGATGAATTTAAAGGACTGAATGTCATCACTAAAAAATCCAAGCTTAGTAGAGAAGAAGTCAACGCCTGTATCGGATTGTTACGAAAGAAGAATGCCATAGAAGTAGCTAAAGGAGAACGTCTACAACTCAAGCTTACCGAGCAAGGAAAAAAATTACAGAAAGAAAAATCGCCAGAAGAATTATTCCTGCAAAAAGATTTTCCTCTAGAAGTTACTGCCTTAGCAGGAACAGACAAAGTCTTATTTGAAGAATTAAAAAAAAGAAAAGAATTTCTCAAAGTAGAAGAAATCAAAGAAACCACGGTCACTTTAACTGAGCTGGGAAAGAAAGTTGCGGCCATGGATTTAACTGAAGAAGTCACCAACCGCCTCACTTCCGGCATGCTCAAGAAAGGCGACTGGAAGCAGACCAAATTCCGCGCTTATGACGTTGAGATCAATGTTCCGCAGAAGTATGCAGGAAAGAAACATTTTGAAAACGAAGCTCTTGAGTATATCAAATCCATTTGGTTAGAGCTTGGCTTTACCGAAATGACTGGCAATTATGTACAGTCTGCCTTCTGGGACTTAGATGCCTTATTCGTGCCACAAGATCATCCGGCCAGAGAGATGCAGGATACTTTTTACTTAGCCGGAAAAGCGAAACTTCCTGAACTCTGGAAGAAAGTCAAAGAAGTGCATGAGAATGGCGCGGACAGCGGAAGCAAAGGCTGGAGATATACTTTCTCAAAAGAAGAAACTGAACAATTACTCTTGCGAACCCACACTACTGTATTATCTGCTCAGACCCTGGCAAAACTAAAGAAAGAAGATTTACCCGCAAAATTCTTTGCAGTAGGAAAAGTCTTCCGGAACGAAGCATTAGACTGGAAACACTTATTTGAATTCTATCAAGTCGAAGGAACTGTCATTGATCCTAATGCCAATCTCAAACATTTGAAAGGGTACTTAACCCAATTTTATAAAAAAATGGGATTCACAAAAGTACGCATGCGTCCCGCTTATTTTCCCTACTGTGAACCTTCACTTGAAGTCGACGTTTTCCATCCGGTAAAAAAACAATGGGTTGAGCTAGGGGGAGCAGGAATTTTTCGACCAGAAGTCTCCAAAGCACTACTTGGGTTTGATTGCCCGATTCTGGCCTGGGGACAAGGGATGGGACGAATCATCTCCGAATATTGGAACATTACTGATATCAGAGATCTTAATAAAAATGATTTAAAACAGATCAGAGAAATGAAATTGTGGTTGAAATGAAAATCAAAAGATTTTCAATGTTTACTGAGGCAAACAAATGAAACGAGCAATTATTGTTCATGGCTGGGATGGAGTTCCAAATGATTCTTGGAAACCTTGGTTAAAGAAAGAACTAGAGAGAAGTGGTTTTCAAATTCTTGCACCGCAAATGCCAGGAGGATTACATCCAAAGTTAAACGAATGGATAAAAACAATTTCTCAAACTGTAGGAGTGCCAGACAAAGATACGTATTTCATTGGCCATAGTCTAGGCTGCATATCAATTGTTCGCTATCTTACCACGCTTCCTAAAAACAATGTGGTGGGCGGTTGTGTGTTGATAGCAGGATTTAGTGGTAATATAAGGATACCAGAAATTTCTGAATTTTACAGCCAGACTGCTGATGTAGAAAAAGCAAGAGACCATTGTAACAATTTCGTAATAATTCATTCAGACAATGACGAAGATGTTCCTATGAAAAAAGCCATAGAATTTAAAGATCAACTAAAAGCTAAGTTTATTTTAGAACATAACAAAGGACATCTAAGCGAATCTGACAACGTAAAAGAATTACCTTCAGCTCTAAACGCTATTAAGGAGATGAGTGTGTAAATGCCATCAATAACCTTAAACAAAACTGTATTTGAACAATTGGTAGGAAAGCAATTACCTCTCGAAGAGCTCAAAGACCGCATCAGCATGTTAGGAACTGATCTCGAAGATATCAAAGATAATGAAATTCACGTTGAAGTATTCCCTAATCGCCCTGACATGTTATCAGAACAAGGATTTGCCAGAGCCTTCAGTTCTTTCCTTGGTGTCAAGACCGGATTACGCAAGTATGCTATCAAAGAAAGTAATCAGAAAGTGATTATTGATCCTTCCGTGAAAGGAATCCGCCCCTATACAGCCTGTGCTATTGTGAAAGGATTGCAATTTGATGAAGAGACTCTAAAGCAAATAATTCAGATTCAAGAAAAGCTGCACGTCACCTACGG
>DATDTA010000144.1:0-13253 GCA_035291085.1 Candidatus Nanoarchaeia archaeon
TAAGAAATGTCCCCATGATCACTACTGCTTTCACCTTCATAGTCCATTTCTTCTTCGTCTTTTGGAGTCATGAGCTTTCTTTTTGGGTGATTTTATTTAAAATGTCTGTTTCATTTTCTTTTATTCCTAATTTAGAAAAGAATTGTACAATATTGTGCACATCGCGTTTCAGCAATTCTTCTGAGTTAGGCGTCTTCACCAAGGTAGCTTGAGAAAAATCAATGAAGTATGGTTTTTCTTTGTAATTAAGGATATTGAAAGGTGACAGATCTCCATGGATAAATCCCTCATCATACAGTTTCTTCATATCTTCAATAATCAAATCAAAGAACTTTCTTGGATCTTTTGGTTTAGTATCCTTCAGCATCGGTGCCGGTACTTTATCACCGATCATCTCTTCAACCAAAATGTGGTTCATGAAAGTGATCGCTTCTGGCACCCGGATTTTAGCTTTCTGGGCGCGTATTAAATTCTTGTACTCCCGCTGGGTCCAGGCTAAGATGATCTGCCGGCGATGCTTCTGCAGAAACTCATAACGCGGATCTTTCTTGATGTACTCGAACATGCGGTTGAAGTCGCAGTTTTGGATGCGATAGATTTTCACAATAACAATTCCCTTACCCTTACTGGCTAGAAAAACATTACTTTCCTTGCCGATCAGCAGCGGGCTCACTAATTCGTCAAAGTAATCCCTGCTTTGCAGCTCAAATAAAGTCCGGTTGGTGAACTCATCAAATACTCCATGCAAAGTCTTGAAGCGTTCCTGGTAGGTGAATTGGGTCATGGGTGTGAGAATGGATTTTTGTTTTATAAGGGTTTGTGAAATTTACAGTAAGTAAAAAATTTCTTGGGGTTTGTTTATTGCGTCACAGAGATAGATGGAGCTCGGTTTTTTACCCAAAGGCGACCAACCCGATAGTCCTTTAATGAATTCGATAACTCTCTGTGGTTTACTTTTAAGGGCGTCCATAACCTCTTGAGTGACATCATTATCTCCAATAACCAGGAATTCTCCAACAGTATGAGAATAAAGACAACTCGGTTTTTGGTATTGATCATCAAACCACTCTAAAAAGACTGCAGGTCCAACATGCGGCCAATTTAAAAATTTTCGAGTGTCAGCTCTTTTCCAGGTATTATGCTCTAATCTGCTCCTGTTCACGGGATAGTGAAAAAGGTCTATTTTTTGCGGATGCGGATTATTAGGTGCTCCGATAACCTCTCTAAATGGTTTGGGTAAAAACCAATAACTTGGGCTCCATCTTGAGTAGTTATCGGTGGGATTACAAAGCCAATTATAATCTTTATTCACTTCATTTTCGCCAAAACAAGGACTTCTACTTCTAGAAGTATCACGTATAAAAAGACCTACACATGATTCTCTTACCTGTTTAGCTAAATCTGTTGACATACCTTTCTCCTTTTGGGGCAGGTTATAAATCTTGCCAAGTAATCACTCACAAGTAGTTTCACCACGAAACCTTTATATAGGAGCACCCCTAAACAGTTACATTAACACCTCTAAACCACCTCTTTCCTCAGCAGACTTAAGACTTCGGTTTTAGGTTTGCTGGGGTTTTTTTATAATTGGGTTTAAGAAAAATTAAAAAGTAAAAGATTAAAATTACCAAAAATGGATAAAAAATCGAAATGGGCATTAGGAATGGGTGGATTAGCAGTTCTTGCTTCCCTTAATTTTGCTATGAGTACTTATAATTCTCGAAAAGCAAACAACCACATTGAAAAATTAGAAACTTGGCGTTCTAAAGTAGTTAAGGGTTGTGTTGAATCTGTTGTTGAAAATGAGGCCTCACATTTTCTGCGTAGTAAATATCCAGGGTATGAAGCCTGTGGAAAGGCTAATCGTGATTATGATGTACAAACCGAGTGCTATCCAAGTGATCCAGAAATGAGCTTATGGGGTTCCGTCAGAAACGCCTTTATAAGTGGTTACGTTTCAGTAGATCCTTATCCTTCTTCAAGAGAATATCTTCTCCCCATTGTTGATCAGGGAAGAAAGGTAAGAGCAGAAGCAGAAAAGAAATGCTCTGAAGATCCTATCTCAACCTTAAAATATCTTCCTTAGGCTTTAACTCCCTATTCCAGAATTCTACACCAAAGAATTTATATACTCTACCCTATAAATAAAATCATAGCCCGCCACAGAGAGTACCTGTGGGAGCACACGGCTTACGCCAAGCTGTGAACTCAGGCGTTAGTGACGCGGGCTTCATTATCAACTATAGAAATAGCATTCACTATCATCAACCATCACCATATTACGAGTAAATTAGGATGAGTTAATAGTGTTCTATTTCTATACAATATAATAACAATAAACAATAGGGGAGTTGACTATCACAATCACATTTCACATGTACAGTACCTTTAGAGGCACTTTACGTAAAGCGTAGTCAGACTCTTTCTACATACAACTGGAGGAATAAAAATGGCAAAGATAAGCCCAGTAGCGGCTAAATACATCGTACATTCAACAATTTTCATTGACGGGGTGGTAGACAAACCAGACGTCATTGGAGCAATCTTCGGACAAACCGAAGGATTACTAGGTAATGATCTTGAACTACGGGAACTTCAACGCAGCGGTAAAATAGGCCGAATTGAAGTAAATGTCAATATCAGTGCTGGTAAAACCAAAGGAGAAATCATCATCCCTAGTTCTTTGGACAAGACTGAGACAGCAATCATTGCCGCAGCTATGGAAATCATTCAGCGTATCGGTCCTTGTAACGCTAAGATCGAAGTTCAAAAGATTGAAGACATCAGGATCAGCAAACGACAGTTCGTGATTGAAAGAGCAAAGGTTTTGCTGAAACAATTAACTCAGGAAACCTTGCCAGATTCACAGGAACTGTCAGACGAAGTAGCTCAGTCTGTACGCATGATGGAAGTTGCAGAATATGGAACAGAACGGCTTCCTGCTGGTCCAGATGTGGATTCTAGTGATGAGCTTATAGTTGTCGAAGGCCGAGCTGATGTCTTGACCTTGCTAAAGCATGGCTTCAAGAATACTATTTCCATGAACGGAACTTCCTGTCCTCAAACTATCAAGGATCTCAGTAAAGTAAAATCAGTTACTGTATTTGTTGATGGTGATCGTGGCGGGGATTTGATTGTCCGCGAACTCTTAGGAGTTGCTGATGTTGATTTCGTGACCAAAGCGCCTGATGGAAAAGAAGTAGAAGAACTAGCTAAGAAGGAAATTCACCAGGCCTTGAGGGGCAGAATTACTGCAGAACAAGCTAAGCTTGACTTAGGCGTTAACAACGATGGTACTTTGAAAGAACCTTCTGATCGCATGGTCGAACGAAAATCCTTCAATGCTAATCGATCAGACAACGGCAGAGAGCAAAGCAGTTACAGACGAAGCGAACCTCGCAGTGATTCTCGAGACTCTCGAAATGATTCTCGCAGCAGATTCCCTTCAAGATCAGCAGCACCACTTCCATCCGCTCCAGTTTCCAGAGAAAAACGCTTAACTCCTGCGGAAAAGAAAATCTTTAAAGAAACCTTGGAAAACCTTTTCGGCACCAAAGGAGCTTGCATCTTTGACCAGAAATTGAATGTGCTAGGAAAAGTTCCTTTAAGTGAATTAAGCTCAACTGTTAAAAGTCTCAACGGCGGCATTTACGCTATCGCTCTCGACGGGGAAGTTGACATGGAGTTAGTTAGATTAGCTGAGCGCTACGGCATAACTCACGTAGTAGGAACTGCTTCCAAAGCGACTGAAGCGCATAAAGTAAGTGTCTTGGTTGAGGCGGAATTGTAAGGGGAGAAAAAATGAGATCTCGTGATGATCAAGAATTTATAGATAAAATAAGAAAATCTTTTGCTTTGAGTAAGTGGGAGAAAGAAGATATAATCAGAGAAATGATCCCAAAGCCATTCTACGAAAGAGGATATTACCCGAAGTCAAGTTCCTTTGTAATACCTAGGAATTGTTACCAGAATTACAATAGAGGAAAAAGATAATTACTGAACTGGAAGGATATAAAAATCCAACCACAACCTTTTTATCTTTCTTTTCTTTTTATTCTAGAATGGTGTTTGATGTCATTATAGGCCGTTCTAAAAAAGATGTGGAAAAATACGGCAAAAGAGGAACTGTTTTTCTTGGAAAACAATATGTCCAGATGGGACAAACTACTTCCCTTTCTAATCCAGTATACATGGATGTTGCTGGAGCGCATGTCGCGTTTGTGGTGGGAAAAAGGGGTTCGGGAAAATCTTATTCCGTCGGTTCTATCGCTGAAGGCATGGCCGATCTTCCATTAGAAATCAAACAAAACCTCTCCATTGTTCTTCTTGATACTATGGGCATCTACTGGACTATGAAATATCCAAATTATCAGGATGCTGAATTATTGCGTGACTGGAATATTGAATCAAGGGGATTAGATGTTAAGATCTACACCCCCACTGGATTTTATTACGAATACAAAAACGAAGGAATTCCTACTGATTTTCCTTTCTCAATCCGGCCATTAGACGTAGGCCCTCATGATTGGTGTACGGCGTTCAATATTGATCCTAACTCTGCAGGAGGGGTTCTCATTACTAAAATCATCCAAGAACTTGTCAGAAAAGAAGAGAGCTACGATCTTAATGCCTTGATAGAATTAATACAGCAGGACGCCGAAAGTGATAAAGTTGTAAAAAGTGTAGTCATTAATCAATTTGAAAAAGCCAAAGGCTGGGAAATCTTTTCTAAAGAAGGGACGCCGTTGAAAGATATTATTGCTCCCGGACAAGTTACCGTCTTAGATGTAAGTCCTTATGCAACCATGGCTTCAGGTTGGGAAATTAAAGCGTTAGTGGTCGGTTTAATTTGTCGAAGCCTGTTTAACCAGAGAATGTTGGCTCGAAAGACGGAAGAGTTCAAAAGTGTGGATGCTGCGATGCACTATTTTACCAAACAAACCGAAGCAAAAATGGAAGAGCCCTTAGTGTGGATTGCTCTGGATGAAGCCCATGAATTACTTCCTAAAGAAGGAAAAACTGCCGCTACCGACGCGTTGATTACTATCCTGCGTGAAGGACGCCAGCCTGGAATCTCTTTAATTTTAGCTTCACAGCAGCCAGGAAAAATTCACACAGATGTTATGACTCAAGCTGATATCGTCATCGCGCATCGGCTTACTGCCCGATTAGATGTCGAAGCCTTAAGTCAGTTGACCCAGAGTTACATGCGCCAGGGATTGGAACAGGAGATAGATCATCTGCCTCGAGTAAAAGGCGCTGCAGTTATCTTTGACGATGCCAATGAACGAATATTTCCAGTACAATTAAGGCCGCGTTTTACCTGGCATGGCGGGGGAAGCCCAATTGCTCTTTCGGAGAAAAAAGAATATTTTTCTAAAAGCTTAGAGGAACTTAAGAAATTATAATTTTTTACCTATAACTTTCCTTTCTGCTTTCAATAGCATTTCGTCTAATTTTAGTACTACTTCTGATTCAAGGTGTTTGGTGTCAATACCCGTGATAATTACCTCTCGAGAGAGTACGATGACTCTATCACTAACTAAATCTCCTTCCCAATCATGAATGATTAAATCATTCCCATCTCTTAGTTTTTTAAAAAAATAATAGTGGGTGCGGTCATTAATGTGTATGACATAATATTCACCTGGTTTATCATCACTATAGATCGAATAACCCTGAATCTTAAAAAAATCTGGAGAGGTGGTCTGCTGTTGAATGCAACTACCTAGCAAGGTAGAAAATACAGCAGCATAGAGACTAGAATTGGAGGTGGTCATAATTGCGAGTTCTGTCTTGGTTATGGAGGTTTACTACTGCCTCCTGTAGTAATAGGTCCAACCCTTGCTGATTTTCTGGAGTCAAGTCGTGGAGAGAAAAGTATCCATCAGCAGAGACAACCATAGCACTTTCAGCAAGATTATCGCATCCTTGATCATAAACACGCCATTCCTTTTCATCCCGTTGTGTCTTCAGATGACAATCGCCATTGCTATCTTTTGTGTAGGTTGATTTCACCCCACAAACTGCAACCGGATAATCAAGAAAAGTGGTTTGTGGTTTAGAACAGCCTAGAGATGCTGAAAGGAGAGCTGCATAGAAGAATTTCTTCATTTACTAAAGAGATTGTTTCTGCTTTAAAAAATTTTGGCTACTACAATGTCTATAAATTCTTACACCTTCATCTCTTTCAATTTTCTAACCCTATTCTCAGTACTTGGGTGAGTAGAGAACAGCTCTAAGAACGAACTTGCTTTCAACGGATTAGCAATAAACAGATGTGCGGTCGCTTCGGTCTTTCCCATCCTGGCAAAAGGATGATTATGCACGCTCTTTTCTATTTTCTGCAAAGCAGAAGCCAGGCTCGTAGGGTCGCCGCTCAACTTTGCACCGGTTTCATCAGCCAAATATTCTCTTGATCGGGTAATTGCTAATTGGATGATCATGGCCATGATGGGGGCGATAATCGCTAACAGTAATAGCTCAAGGATATTTCCGCCACCATTGTTTTCATTATCGCGATTCATGCCACCGAAGATCGCTGCCCAACGGGCCATCATGGCAATATATGAAATCACGCCTGCGATAGTCGCTGCGATCGTAGAAATAAGGATATCCCTGTTTTTTATATGGCCTATTTCGTGTGCTAATACTCCTCGCAACTCTTTTTCTTCCAGCATTTGCATAATTCCGGTTGTTACCGCCACTGCTGCATGTTGAGGATTTCTTCCCGTGGCAAAAGCATTGCTCTGTGGTGTATCAACGATATACACTTTTGGCATGGGCAGATGTGCTTTCGTGGTTATCTCTTTCACGATAGAATATAATTTAACATATTTGTTCTTATCCGCTTCCTTAGCTTTGTACATCCATAACACAATTTTGTCTGACCACCAATAGGAGACAAAATTCATTCCTCCCGCGAGAACGATGGCAATAGTCAATCCAGTTCTCCCTCCCGCGAATCCGCCGATTAGAAGAAGTAAGCCAGTTAATCCACCTAGGAGAAGTACAGTTTTAAGTTGATTTTTGATGTTCATAACCTCTTTTTCTTTTATGTCTTTAAAAAAATTGCGTATTTTGTTGCTTTGCTATTTTTTATACAGCAAACTATATAAACGTAAAAACTTTAGTTCTATAAAAGAGGCAACATGGTATTAGAACATATTTTTCCTGAAGACTGGTTGGAACAAAAAGGAATTTATGCTTTTCTCTTAGGCTTAGGTTATTCAATTGTTGGCATTGTTATAGCTTCTATACTATTTCCTGGTGATCCTGCTTTAGTAGCAGTAGCCTTAACTTCTATGCTGCTTCTCCCAGAATTATACAAAATTTTTTCCATAGAAGAACGGCAGGAGAGTATTGAACAGAAAGTTTCTTTGCGGGCTTTATGGCGGGACGATATTGAAGTGGTGCGAATTTATGTTTTCTTATTTCTGGGAATATTGCTTGTTTATTCAGTTGGAACTATTCTCCTCCCCGAATTCCAAGCTAACAACCTCTTCCGTGAACAGTTGGAGATTCGTTTTGGGCAAGGATTTTCTGGTTCAGCTACGGGGGGAATTTTTTCAGGAGCGCTCTTCTACGATTTGTTAAGCAACAATTTCTTAGTCTTAATGGCCTGCTTCATCATGGCCCTGCTTACAGGAGACGGAGCAATTTTCCTTATTACCTGGAATGCCTCAGTATGGGGAACAATATTTGGTCTAACTGCGAAAGGTGCTGCCACATTTGCCGGAACACATCCCATCTATTTTTTTGCTTTAATCATGCTGATCGTCTTCCCACATATGATTATTGAAGGCCTTTCTTATTTCCTAGCGGCAATCTCGGGGAGCGTTATCTCCAAAGACGTTTTATTAGAACAATTTGCCTCTGAACGATTTTTTGAAGTGTTTGGGTTTAATCTATACTTGCTTCTCTTTGCTCTATTCTTTTTATTGCTAGGAGCAATAGTAGAAGCTTTTGTGTTAGAAAATGTTACTATTTATCAGGACATCATCAGAATGAGTTTTAGTGCTATGGGCGGGTAGAATCCCTCTATGGCAAATTACAAATCTTCCACTGCTGAAGGTAAGTGTACTTTTTGTGAAATAATAAAAGGGACTATCGAAACACCAGGAATATTTTATGAAAATAAACAGTTTATGGCATTTTTATCAACTTGGCCAAGCGTGGAGGGATTCTCTGTTATACTTCCTAAGAAACATTATGGGAGCGATGTTTTGGCAATGCCAGATAAAGATTTAAAAAAATTCATCATTTTTGCAAAAACAGTTTCTAATATCTTACTAAATCATTTTGAGAATGTCGGTAGGATCGGCTTAATCATGGAGGGTACAGGTATTGACCATGCACATATTAAATTAATACCAATGCACGGTACTGGGCACATGAAAAAAGGAATTTGGAAACAATACCTTAGTGGAAGATCGGATTATTTCGAAAAATACCAGGGGTTTATCATATCAAGTGACGGGCCCAAGGCAGACCCTCAAAAAATAAGGTCGTTAGCAAAAAAATTGAGAAAAGCTAAATAATAATTAGAGCTTTACCCGTGCGGCTTACACACGGCATAAAAATCACATTGGCCGCCATTCCATTTGCATAACGAAGTTATAGTCTTTGGGTAATCTTCCTTAGCCTCGGTAGTTGAAGTATGGGCATGGATCAATTCGATTTCCCGTTTGGCTAATTTCAGTAATTCTTCGTCAACCGGAACTAATTTCAATTTATGCCGCAAGAAAAAGATTCCTGCTTTCGAAGGCATTTTACCATGCTTCTCAAAATACAACAAACTGTAGATAGCCAGTTGCAATCTGATGCTATCTTTTACTTCTAGATTAGAGTTAGTTTTGTAGTCGATGATATGCACTTCGTCTTCCAGATGCTGTATCGCGTCAATGAAGCCCCGTACAGAATAGTTGTCAGAAACATATTCCATCTCTCGGACGGGGGTAAGGTATGTAAACACCTCTTGCAAAGAGATCTTTTTCTTCTGCATATTCTCTTCTAATTTTTCAAAGAATTGATTGGACCAGTTTATCAGCATAAGCAGGGTCTCCTCAAAATAAAATCGTAATTGGTCTTGGGTAAGATTTAGCTTTCCCAGCTCTTCTGCTTTTGCTCTCCAATGATGCAAAAGAAGTTTCTGCAATGCTTCCCGTGATTTTTGCCGGTAATTTTCCGGAGCGAAGGAACCGACATCGATATCATAGAAATCTTCCAAACAAGAGTGAGCAATATTCCCTCGCACCGTATGCACGCTCTGGTATGTGGGTAGTTTCTCGATATATTGATAATAATACTTTCGCGCGCATTGTTTAAATGTATTGATAGATGACGGAGATTCGACTCTTTTAGCCATAGACCTATCCTCCTCTTTTATTGACAGCAGGCAGTCGAGGGTTTAAATGTTTTTCCGTGATTGATCCGCCTATTTCTAACAAAGGTTTATAAATACACTATCGAATATATTTTTCATGTCTGAACCAGAAGATCAAGAAATACAGGTAATCCGAGTAAGGCTCCCGCAAAGGCAGGAAGTGCTCGGTATAGTGCAACAAAGATTGGGCGGTAGTAGAATGCGAGTTCTCTGTTTAGACGGAAAAGAACGCATCTGCAGAATTCCAGGCCGATTACGAAGAAGCCTATGGGTCAGAGAGAAGGACGTGGTTATCGTTGAGCCTTGGGAATTAGGCGGCAATGAAAAAGGTGACATTGTTCATAAGTATCACGGTAAAGCCGAAGTGGCTTTCTTGAAGAGAAAAGGATATTTGAAAAACTTAGAAGAAGAATTCTGATTAATTTAACTACTCGAAAATAGAAAATTACTTAAAGAAGTCTTTCTCTGATCAAAATTATGGTATCTAAAAAACTAAGCACTTTATTTTTGCAGGGGTTTGTATTACTAGTACTTTTTTTCGGTATGATCCAAATTATTGTTTCTAGTCAGGGTCTGTTTATGGCCTTAGAATTAGTTGGTTTACTTTTCTTGCTTCTCCTTTCAGTAGCGGGATTCTTACATTATAAAAAAGCAAGTCTACTTAGCCTGGTCTTCCTACTGTATATCTTTAATCTAGTAGCTATATGGTATTTCTATCAATCATTATACGTAATATTGCTCTTAGCATCTCTTTTCGGATTTTTAATCAGTCTTCCCAAGAAGAAGTCAGCTCCCAAGAGCATGGTCGTTACCTATGGTAATGAACCCCATAGTCAAGTCTTTGAACCCCTTCCTCCAGCAAAAGAAGTAGTTGTAAAACCTGCAGAATCTGAAACTAAATTCACCCCTGGTAAATATGTTGCCAGTAAAAGAAGCAATGTCTATCACGAACCAAAATGTGATTGGGCTAAGAAGATCCAGAAAGATAGGCAGTTATGGTTTACTGACCGAAAAGAAGCCTTGAATAAAGGATATAAGAAGCATAGTTGCGTGCAGTAATGACTGAAGAGATTCCAAAACTATTTGGGATACCTGATGCTCAAGGCTTCTATGCTGTTCATTCTTCAAATACGTTAGCGTTAGAAACAGCACGAAATGTAGTAGCAACTTTGCCTGATCAGTTAGAATATATCGCACTTTCTGGTTATCTTATCGGTTTTGATGGGCCAGAAGATGCTCTAAGTAAGATGTTTGATTGGGAACTTTTTGATCGGGGCGTTAATTTGAAATACCATTTGTTAATAGGAATTAATCCCCAGCTTTCGATGGAAAAAACTCATGATCTTATCTTTTCAGACGCAAGAAGAGAAGTTGAGGAAGGATATCAGCGTGCTAGAGATTCTCGAGGAACGTATTGGCACCATGGCCCGTTAAAAACGGTTACTTTAGATCAAAAAGATATGGATTTTAAGCTTACCTCTTGGGATCTCCAGCAGAATCTCCAATTATTAGTCCCTGGAAGTTTTCTTCATTCGCTCGTTTTTTCTGCAGTTCCGCTTTGGGAAAAACCGGGTTTAGCTAAGGACTGGAAGGATTATGCCGTAACCCCATTTGAATATTTACAACAATTTGTGTTCCAATTTCATCGAGAAAAACCAGTTCAGAGAAAATTTTCTATCTCCAGAGTTACTGGTGATGAAGCGGAACGTTATATTATTGATTAAGGGATTATTATTTTTCTTATTGATCAAAATAACCTTCTTTTTGTAAATATTTCATCAGCTTTTGAAAAGATTTATTCATCTCCGGAAATTCCTCAAACAAGTGCCCTTTCTTCTTTTGTAATAAATCGGCCGGCCAGCCTTTCCAATCTCCTTTGTGATCCATCTCATGGATTTGTGCATCTAAGGCATCAATAGCTTTAGCGAATTTTGCTTCTCGCGTTTTCCCGGCTTCAAATTCTGTAAATAGAGCCACAAACTTGTCTTTGAGTACCTTTGGAATCTGTTTTGTAAGAATATGCATAGCTTGTAATTCTCGTTCTTCTTTGCCTTTCCTTCCTTTCTCATCGCTAATACAGACATCTCCGGCTTCAATTTCAACCACGTCGTGGTACATCAATAACTCATAGACCTTCAATCGATCTAATTTATTCATTTTGCTTAGGAAATAATCTGCTAAAATCAAGCAGCTCCAGCTGTGCTCGGCTGAGCTTTCTTTTCTTCCGGTTACCGTGTTGGCTCGATAGATTTTCTTGAGCTTGTAAAACGTTCGTAGCTGGTTGATTTCTTTCATTTGAAAATCTTCTCTAATTCCTCAGGTTTATTGATAGTATAATCAGCATACTTTTCTTCCCCGCCGGCAGGATGTCCCCATTTTACGAAGATAGATTTCTTTGCTCCGCGTTGTAAATCACTGATCTTATCTCCAAGAACATATTCTAAAACTCCTTTTTTTTCCAATTCTTTAATATCTGCTTCTTGATTTTCCATACCTAGGATGGGGGGTTGTCCATAAATATAATCAAACTTCAATGGGATTCCTGCAATTTGCAACATTCCCGAAATAATGTCTGTTCTTACACCAGAAACGATGGCTAATTTATATCCGATTTTTTGGATACGTTGCAGCTGTGCAACCAAGCCTTCTGGAATTATTTTCTTGCCGTGCTTCTTAGCTGCTATGTACATTCCGATCTGAAATAAATTAGTAGAAATCTGATTTTGAACCTGCTCTCCCGTTAGGGTCATAAATCCTAAATCGTTCTTTCTGTATCTAACTTTAGCCTTTCCTTTCAATCCGGTCAGTTTCTCAACAAATTCTCTGTTTACTTTATAGAAGGCTTCCGGATTAGCATGTTGCTCTTTGGTCGGTAATGCTTTTTGCAGAACTTTTGCCCTGATTTCATTTGCTTCATCAAGTATTTCAGCTTTAATTAAAGTCCCAGCAAAATCAACGAGGATTATTCTTTCTTTCACGATTATGTTGAGAAGACTATTCTTATAAAAATCTATCCTCGTATTACTTCTTTTTCCAGTAATACAGTACCAATCCAATCACTGACACAGAAATAGCTGCATCCGCAATATTAAACACCGGCCAGAATCCAACATCGATAAAATCAACTACGTATTGGCGTAAAATTCTGTCTATAAGATTCCCGGCAACCCCTCCTAAGAATAAGCCGAACAACAGCTGCGCCCATTTCTTTTGTGGAATCTTGTTATAAAAAAAGATCACTCCCATCACTACTACGATGGAAACTATGGCTAAAATAGTCATCTGCCCTTTTAGAATTCCAAATCCTGCCCCAGTATTTTGTACAAAATGGATTGATAAAAATCCCCGGCTCCAGCTAGGTTGTTTTACCGCTACTAGAATTTTAGTGACTTGATCAATTAGGACGATACCCAAAGTCGCAGCAACAAACAGAATCAAATATTTCCTTTCTGTAGCCTTTACCATAATCGTTCGCGCCGTTGTTGCTGCACACCGGCTGCCCGTTCTAGATTTGCTGTTCTTTGGTCCAGCGAAGAAAGCATGGCTTTAATTGTATCTAACTTGCTGCTGATCAACTCTAAATCTTTTTCTACGTTTTCATTAGGGGGAGAAAGGGTAGTTGGCTGGAAATTAGTTTGCTTGTATGGCGATCCTTGAGCTTTCGTAGCAGATTGTTGAGTAAATGCTGGCGGTTCTAGATCATGTTCGGGCGGCTGATTTAAACCAAATGGGTCATCTTTCAATTCGGTTTTGGCATGTTGGTCTGCTAATGTATCGAAATCAAACTCATCATCTCTTCGCCAGAATAATAATTTGTTTAAGATGCCCATGCTGTAAAGGAGGAGTTTAGAGTTTAAATGGTTTTTGG
>DATDTA010000145.1:0-64695 GCA_035291085.1 Candidatus Nanoarchaeia archaeon
AAGTTTAGGAGTATCTTTTCGGCTATAGGTGGAGATGTTTAATTTTTCTCGTAATAGGCCGGGACCAATTCGCACATAATTCTGCAGCCCTTTTTCCAATAATGTAGAACTATGGGTCTTTCCAGAGCCGGAAAGACCGCACACAATGATGAGAGGAAGGCCTTTAGTCATGCTGGGTTATTTCTACAAATGTAATCGAGGTTTTTGTTCTTGATACATCCTTAGCCCACCACGGCAGATCGCCATCAACGGGTAAGCAGGACCCAAACCTCTATCAAGAGTTATACCTCCATCTCTAACAGCTTCTCCCACAGTTTCCTCAAGACCTGCAAAATTATCTTCAAGAAAGACGATCGGATGATGATCTCCAACATCAAGATTAGGAAACCCTGCTGTAGTCACTGCTTTTTTTGCTGCTCTTCGGGCTTGACTTTTATCATTTGTTTCTTCAAAGATGCGATCATGCGCTTGAGAATAGATTGCATACGAAGTATCATAAATTACCTGCACCTGTGCAGCATCAAGCTTACTTTGGGCTAAGAATACTAAATTAATTCCCTGCGTAAATTCTGGATCAGTTTGATATCCTAATAGTCTTACATCTTCAAAATGATCAGCAGTAAGACCTATCTCTTCTGATGCTTCCGCGTACAATTGTTGAAATAAAGGATTGCCGGTTGCTCCTTCAGCCGGAGCAGCTGCATAACCTAAAGGCATAAGGCTTACTTTTTCATTTTGTACAAAGCCCTGACGGACACCCACTAATATTCTTTCATCAGAGGTTCGCACAATTCCTTGTACTGTTAATGGTTTTAATCCTGATAAACCATGATCGCGAACCATCTGTGCATAATAACTCGTCGTAACACATAATTGAGCATCTGAGAAATCAATTTCCGCGGTATTTGAAGGAACCGCAAGAATATCTTCTTTCCACGGTTTGAGTTTAACTTTAGATTCATACAGTTCTATGTGTCTTTCCCATAAAGCTTTCATTCCATCAGAACTGGGAATGAGTAGATGTACTTGGTCAGCACTCAAGGGCTGATCTAAAGCATACACTAATTGCGTTTTATCGTCACGTGTTTTCAATCCTATTTTTTGTACCATGGTTTTCACTCCACCTAAAGAGGTTATAAAGATTATGATTTCTTATTCTACGTTATCCTGTGCTATTATTCCTTGGTTACAAACACTTCCTCGCCTTTCTGAAGAGCATCAATAATAAGTTGCGAGATCTCGGGACGCATAAACCAGTCGGGAGGAGCCTTACCCTCCTCAAATAGTTTTCGTGCTTCCGTACCGCTTATAGATAGTCTTGGTTCGGCAGGATCGAAAAAAGCATCTTCTTGCTGATGGCGCTGCTGTTTCTGTGAGTAAAGGACATTCTCGAACCTGACTGCTTTGATTCCTATTTCCGGAAAACGATCGAATATAGTCTGTGATGCTTTGGGGTGATAGAAACTTCCTACGCCAGTATGGTCTCTTCCTACAATAAAATGGCTACAGCCAAAATTCTTTCTGCAGAGAGCAGTAAATAACGCTTCTCTCGGTCCAGCATAGCGAGAATAGGTACAGAACGTTCCAAAGATAACTTTATTTTTAGGATAAAATTGTCTAATCATGATATCATACGCTTTAATGATCAATGATGCTTTAAAATCGCCAAGCTTTTTTTTACCAACAATAGGATGTACTAAAAGACCATCACAATTCTCTAATTCCATCGCTTTAAGCTGTATAAACTCATGGCTACGGTGAATAACATTTCTGGTATGAAAGCCAACTACCTTCGCCCAGCCGCGGTCTTCGAATAATTTTCTGGTTTGCTGCGGAGTTAATTCATATTCCTTATGTTCCGAGTTTCTTCTTTTGATTAGATCTACTTTTCCAGCCAGTAAAACTGGTTGCATAGCTTTAACCATTCTCACCCCGGGATGTTTTTCATCTTCCGCACCATACATTTTCTGCATCATCTCGGTTTTATCAAAAGTATATTTCTCTTCAAGATGAAGAATCGCCATTATCTCGCCTTGTTGATTTAGCAGCGCTACATCTTGACCAATTGCAAGACGATCTGCCTCGTTCTGTGCTACATCTAGAATGATGGGTATCGGCCAGATCAGTCCATTGCTCAGCAACATATTATCTAAAACACCTTCAAAATCATTTTTGGTCATAAATCCTTCAATGGGACTATATGTCCCCAGAGCAATTTGTTCGGCATCCATCTCTTGGGTTTCTGTAATCCTGATTTTCGGCAAGCTGTGCAGATACTCTGCCGGAAGAGGCGTTCTAACTACTCTGTTGACCAGCTTCCCGCCATGTGGGGTGATTAAAGAAGAGGAAATACCCGCATCAAGAAGATAATTTGCCTGTTCTAGATTTTGCACAAATTTGTCTTCTTTGTCCTTAAAATCTTCAACATTTATTGCTAACTGTGAATGTTGGATTAATTTGTTGAGCATATTAATGCATTCCATGGGATATTTGCCAATCGCTGTTTCTGCAGCAAGAGTTAAGCCGCAAGCGCCATCCACTATAGTATTGAGAATATCATGGATTTCTGCACGAGTGGGCTTGCGCTTTTCAATCATGGTTTCCAGCAGATTAGTAGCTACAAAAACTCCTTTTCCTTTCTTTCTCGCTTTGTTGATGATAATCTTTTGAGTAAAAGGAATTTTTTCTAGCGGAATTTCTTTGCTTAGGTCGCCGCGATCAACAAGTAAAAAGTCTGATTTCTTGATGATCTGATCAAGATTCTCCAAGGCATCAACACACTCTATCTTGGAAATGATCCGCATCGTATTTTGAGTTGCTCGTCTCACTTCATCAACAGCTGCGCCGGAACGCATAAATGAAGCAGCAATAAATCCTATTCCTTCTTGCAATCCTATTTGAATACATTCATAATCCTTTTCTGATAAAGTGGGAAGAATAAATTTCTTTTGACTGGCAGAATCAACCGATACTGCTTTATTTCTGCCCAGAACTCCAGAGGTGATAGCGCGAGCAGTGATATAACCCTGTTGTGCAGTGGAAACATCTGAGACGCGTAAGGTTAACGTATCAAAATCAACATAGATTAGATCTCCCGGTTCAAGCTGCTGCACGATATGTCCTGGCTTAAGACAAATTTTATCCTGGCTGCCCACAATAGTATCAGCATACACTTTTATTTCTTGGTTCTCCTCAAAAGCAATGCTGTTTTTGTCTAACTCACCAGTTCTGATCTGAGACCCTTCCGTATCGATGATGAAAGGAATGCCTACTTTTTTAGCCATCTGAATAACATCCTTAAGATAATCCAAACTAGAATGAGACATATTTACCCTAACAAAATCCACCCCTTTATCCTTAATCTTCCGCAGCGATTCTTCATCACAGGTAGAAGGACCGATAGTAACGATTATTTTCACTTTTTTTTCCACTTCTTTGACACCTCTAACAAAATATTCAAAGAAAAATTCCTTTAAAAGTCTTATGAAAGCTAATCATGCAACTAGAGATGTATAAAGCGTTGTAAAGTTCCTTCATCCAGCCATCGGGTATACTTCTCATAATCTTCAACCGTATCAAATTCTAACCAGCCACGATTAATGACTATCGGCTTCACTTCTTGTCCAGTATTGATCAGCGCCTGCAGCATGCAAGTCATGTATGCTTTCTTGAACGATTTGGATCTCAACCATGGTTCATCTTTGTCAAAGCATTGCTGTTTATGATAGTGATAGACTTCCTTCAGTTTTTGCACTCCTTTTTTAGAAAATTTGATCAGGCCAACATATCTAAGCTGAGCCTTATCCCGAGCGCATTTTGTATCTCCTAACTCCACGATCTTCCCATCCTTGACTACCAAACTTTCCATGTCCTCTTCTGGCTTATCAGTTCGCGCGCACCAGTATTCCCAGTAATCTTGATCGACAGTAACTCCTACTTCTACTGGCGCATCAATAATAACCTGAAGAACTTTTGGCTCATAGATAACATCCGCATAGCAGACGAGAACATCTTCTTTTCCATCTAATTCTTTTTCAGCACAGAATAATGTCTCTACCATATTAGTGTTGGCAAAATCTGGATTACGATAATACTTCACTCCTTCAAGAGCTATCTTCTCCGGCTGATATCCTCGCACAATAGAGATGTCAGTAATTCCTGCCCTGCGTAATGTATCAACTTGCCGTTCAATTAATGATTTTCCAGCAAAATTAAGCATGCATTTCGGAAGATTTTCGGTATACTTTCCTAATCGTGTTCCCATTCCGGCTGCAAGAATGATGGCTTTCATGCTATCTTGGATTGAGAATTTGATTTAAAATGTTATGTTTTTAGTTACGTAACCTTTATAAAATAACTATTGAAGTGATTATTTCATGTATCTTCATCTTATCAGGCATGGACCTAAGAACAATGACCCAAATGTTCATGGAACAGGAGTCGAAGCGCTGTTGGATCCTTCGCAATTGCATAAAATCGTTAATTATGGGAAATATCTCCAGCAGAGAGCGGGACAAAGTAGATCTCAGCGAATTATTCTTGAAACTACTCCAGTAGAACGGGCAAAAGCAACAGCTGAAGTCTTGTATAGAACTATGATTATACAACTTGAACCGGCTTTTAGTTATGTTAAGCCATCAGTAAATCCTTTAATTGGTTCTTATGCTTACGATGAACAAGGTAAGGCTGTAAATTTAGGACCTCAAGCTATGTCCAAATTATGGGCAGAAGCTAAGAAATCAGAACATTGTAATCAATTCCAAGGAGAACACCAACCATTATACGCTTGGTGTGAGCAAGGATTTGATAATAAGCAAGCAAACAATCCTGCGGATCCTGGTATTTCACTGCGAGAAATATCCTGCAGAATAGGAACATATGTTTATCAGACTTTGCAAGAGAAAGAGAACCGCGACTTTATTACTGCAATCGGTCATTCGGGGGATATCGAACCGTTTCTATATCTATGCTTGGAAATGCTTGAGGGAAGAGATGGAAGTAACCACGATGCATTAACTAGACATTTCAAAAAAACAAGGGGAGCTTTAGAACCATTAACTGGTATCGGCATTGCTTATGATCATTCAGACTTGTACCTTAGTCATCCATCGGAAAATTCCAGCAAGATGTTTAGAAAAAAAATAGGTATCGAATTATTCCAAGAGCAAGATAATTGGCTTAAAGAAAACGGAAGAAGTCAGCAAGTTCTTGAAAAGAAAATAGCTGGAGAGAAATAAAATGAGTGATTGCGGATTATGTTCTGCTTACAATGAAGATTATAGGGTAGTTTTTAAGAATGAGAAAGCAGTTTCTTTGGTTATTGCTAACCCCTTTAACGACGGTCACTTGATGGTCCTTCCACGAAGGCACGTCATGACTTTGGATAACTTAACCGCAGAGGAGTCAAAAGCACTGCATGAAATACTCTATGAAAGCCAAGAAAGGTTACTGGACGTATTTCCTGATTATCCTCCAGTATTGGGGATGCAAACCGGGCGTCATTCTACGCAGCCGCACATTCATTACCAAATGTTTCCTAGTGATGCGCATCTTAGATTATTGTACGGAGCTGCTCATCCAACTGGGAGTTTAGAAGCAATAAAAGTTCCTCGGACGATTACTCATCCGGAGTATACTACTGAAAAATTGGAAGAAATTGCCAGACGCTTACGCGTCTAAATTAAAATTTTTCTCTTTATATTCACTTCTTCCACCATCCTTCTCCTTGTACAAACATCCTAACTAACTTCTCATTAAACACCATATCCGGACTTCTCCTCTCTGGATGCCACTGTATTCCCACTAGAGGAAGAGAAGGGTGATAGAAACCTTCCACAATTCCCTCATCACTAACCGCAAACATACGCAGTTGAGGAGAAAGTTCCTTCTGAGTAAGCCCTTGATTGTGAAATGAGTTAACCATTACTTTACTCCCTAGAACATCTTGATCTGTAACTATATTCAGAGAATGATCTTTTCCTGACGGATGAGCGCCTTCACCTAAAACATCCTTTAGAACAACCAATTTCCCACCAAAATACACGTTCAAAAACTGCATTCCACGACAGATTCCTAAAAGCGGTATCTTCTTTTCCAAAGCTAATTCGATCATCCTCTTCTCAGTTGCGTCCCGTTCTGGAGCGATGGAGCTGTTCTCACTACGCTTCCCCCCATACAGCAGCGGATCAACATCATTTCCTCCACTTAAAATAACCCGTTCAATCGGAAAATGTTTGAAATAATAATCAACATCTCCGCCATTAGGAATTAACAATAATTTCAACCCGAAAGTCTCAAAATAGTGTAAATATGCTTGCTCCAGTACACCAATAACATCGCCATGCTTGTTCTTTTCCTGCCGTATCGAAATAGTGCATAACATTTTTTATTACCTCGGGATTATTTTTTGCGCTTTGCAGTCTAAAATGACCTGCTGCGCATTTTTAACCTGATTAAAAATCAAATCGCCGCAGCCGATAGCCGCTGGAATGCCAAATTCTGCGCATCTGATCGACATATGCGAAGCTACCCCACCATATTTAGTGATTAATCCTGCCGGATTTCGAGTAAATATCCAATCATAACCCGGATCACCGTTTTCCAAAACTACTATGCAACCTTCCAAATTCGGAACAACCTTGTCCTGCAATTCAGTAATATTAACGATACTGCTTTCTATTTTCTTTTGTGTGATAAAATTTGGTTTAGCCTGATAATGCTGAACAATTTCAAAATCTTGTTCAGAAAAAATAAGCGAGGGCAAAACCAGTTTGTCATTGATTGCTCTCTCTCGTTCTTGGATTTTAATTAATTTCTTCCAATCTTCCGAAACATTCTGGACATCAGTGGAAGAATTATTGATCTGGAAGATCTCATTAACATCAAGCATAGCTATTTCCTTCCTGGTAAAACCCATTGCTTCTCCGGCCTTAGCTAGTAATTCTAAAGCATCGCTTAAATTCTTAGTAAATTCAAATTTTGACAACTCTCTGGCTTGAGTAGCTTTTTCCACAAAGGCAAGAAATTGCGGCCCACCGCATTGCAATCCTTCTTGCTGTAGGGCAGCCGTTATCCGTTGGGTGATTTCATCATTCAAATAAGAAATCTCTTTCTTCTCTTCATCTATGGGTAATGAAGTAGAAGCAAGTAAATGAGCAGCTGCATCATAGCGAGGACTAGTGATATCGTATGTTCCCGGGCGAAGATGATAATATTCTTGAATAAAATCCTGCTTAGAAATAACTCCTTTCATCAGTTTCTTGAAATCCTTACTAATGGTGGTAGCTACGGTGTTGATAGATTGATATTTTGCACCATAGAATTGTTGAGTGATAATACCTCGCTCAACTAAACTCTTTAAAATTATTTTTCCAATAAATCCTAACCGGGCTAACCTCGAAAATTGCACCGTTCCTTTTTTCCGGCATTCATCCAGGAGAGTTTTACTGTACCCGATCAATTTTTGTGGATCACTTTCAGAAGCTATTTTTTGAGATGAAGATTTTCTTATTTCCTCCATGCTGAAAACAGTTTGCAGGTCAGTTTCAACCGTTTCCACGGAATTAGTGATGAGGTTATTAGTCAATTCCAGCAATGCTTCTTTTAACTCGGCAATCTCTTTAACAGTAAAGCCGGCTTCCAACAATTCACTAGACCGTTGATCAAAAGTAAGATCGTAGCAGGTATAAAGAACTTCAAATTCCACTTTGTCCTGAAGATACGGATTTTTCCTGATTTTTTCCAAATAAAAAGAAGTCAATTTCTCTCGTAATTGGGCAGAGATTGCTGCCGGAGTAAAAGAATTAAAGGTATTACGTATATTTACGTAGGGCTTATTACCGAATAATTCGATCAGCTTTGCTGGTTGAACATTGTAATATCCTTGAGAAGTTCTTGCCTCATGCCAGGCACTATTGGTAATAAGATAATCATACAAAGAATAATCTAGAAAATTAGGGTTGTCTCCGATAATTTCCGCAGGGTTCCAATCAGGCATATCTCCAAAATAAGTAGTTTCCCCGCAAAGGTGGGGCTGCGGCTGGGCCAGAGTCTGGAATCTATCTTTTAGACAAATTATTTTTCTTTTTACTTCTTCATCATGTTTCTCCTTGTAGCGATTAGCAGCTAAAGGCCTGACCTGAAAAATGACTATTGACTTATCCTTTCGCATCGCAAATTCAATATCTAGGGGCATTCCTGGAATGATCTCTTCGATCTCTTGCACTGCCTCCAGAAGAGTACCCATTTTTTCCGGTACTTTTTCGGCAAACCTACTTATCACTATTGATTTATTTTCTCTTCCTGCAGTTACCGAATCAGTGCTTCCGGTAGTATCGTCATAGTTGATCACATAGTAAGAGCTGTTCTTTCCTAAAGTCCTGGTGAAAACCACTCCGCTCATCACAATATCGGTAGTTTGCTGTTGCACCAGCATCTGGTTGAACGATGTTTCCGCATCCTTCTCTTTGTAAGAAAGCAATACTTTTGTAATAGCCATTTCAACATCTTTGGTATCGCCAGAGTTGACGTCAAGGACACTTTCAAAACATCCGGCCATGGAATGTTCTAAAGTATCTTCTTTCACCGCTGAGCTACGTACTACTATTTTTCCCGGAGAGAACTGCTCTTGGATTGCTGCTAGCACTTGCTGTTTTTGATTCTTCCAGTCAGAGATGGTAAAGCTATACAAAGGTTCAATAACTGACTTAGTAAGCAGAGGCTGCAAGGCTTTCAACGTATCTGCTTTAGAAGAGATGATGACTTTATTCCCTTTTTGCGCTTCTGCATCAAAGGTTCCTTTGTCTTTGATGTACGAGGTAAAATCAGCAATATCTTTGAATTTATCTTTATTGTCAATTAAATAATTGATTATCTTAAAATTAGAAAGCCGGCTGTAATAGGGGTGTTTTACAACTTGACCACCGATACTTCGTACATACTCTTCTCCAGGAACATAGTTAAGATCTTCGCCGTGCACTAAGATGATCTCCGCCTCGGGAAATTCTTCGTGTATCTTTTTTAAATTAGTGGTGCAATCTCTCTGATCCTGAATCATGACCCGGTCAACACAGCGTAAACTATCTACTATCGCCCTCCTTTCTTCAAGAGTTGAGATTGGTTTAACTCGGTATTCTTCGACCGCCTTATCAGTAATGACGCCGCAGATATTGTAATCAGATATAGATTTAGAGAACTCTATGGAACGCAGATGCCCATAATGGAAAAAATCGCAGACTACGCCCAAGTATGCAATTCTTTTAGGCTTATTTTTTGTCTCTCGCTGAACCACCATTTTACAAAACACCAAACGTGAAAGGAATGAAACCGTATTTAAAGGTGATGAAAAGAGGTTCTTTTAGGAAGTGGAACAAAACAAATTAAAAAAGTAGAAAAAATAAAACCGTAGCTAATTCTTACGGCAGATGTAAAGGGGAGACCTTTTGGGTATACCAAAATAACCCTTCGCATCCATCTCTTTCTTGGCGATAACAGCATATTTTTCATAGAAATCGCTGGCTACAGCGATGTTTCTTGGCTCAACACCGGTCCTGACATAATCCAGAAGAATTTGCATATCGGTGACTTTCAGCAGATCCTCGGAAACTAATTTCTGGACCTGGGAGAAATAACGCAGCAACATGCCGTCCGCGACTTCTTCCGTGAAACTATCTATGATCCTATCAGTAGGAAAGTTGGGGTCAAGTGATTTTCCGATTTCATAGACATTAAACATATGCCTCTCGCTGTTGCTGGTAACAGTTACAAAACCGTCTTTTTTCACTACCCGGCGCAGCTCTTTAAGGGCTTTATCTTTATTTTCCGCGTGGTAAACGACGTGATGCGCCATGACAATATCAAAAGATTCATCAGCATATTTCAGATTTTCAATATCAGCAACTTCAAAGGAAACATTATTTCCTTTTACATTCTGTCTTGCCTTATCTACCATCCCTTGAGAGAAATCGGTAAGCACCACTATCGATCCCGCAGGAAGCTTAGCTACATTTTCCTGCCAAAAAATTCCCGTGCCGCAGCCGACATCCAAAACTTTCACGGGTTTAGTGATCTGCAAGTGTCTAAAAACCCAGCCATGGAGTGATTCCTGCTCAGAGCCAAAATTATGAATCGCGATGCGCGCCTCCAAATAATTGCTTTTTTTGTATTGCTTTTCTTTTAGGTAATCCTTATTAATTTCTAGATTTTTATTTGCTTGCTCTCCAATACGAAATGAATCCACTCCTGCGCAGCCAACATTGCTTACCTGAGTTTTATCCCCTTCAAAATCAACACGAAATACATCGGGCATACCCATGGAACGCCACTCTTCATATCCGTACGGCTCCAATCCAAATTCCTTTACCACTGCTCCAATCAAGGTGCCATGCGTCATTACTGCTGCTGCTGTTCCTTCTTCCAGCTGATCCTTGATTTTGTTCAGAGCCTGCAAAGCGCGCCGGGCTGCTTCATGACGGGATTCTCCGCCTTCGGTCTTAAAATTGTGGTCGGCCCACAAATTTTTCCTCACTTCGTTTTTGTCATCGCTGGGCTTGGTAGGGAGCTTAAGCTCGTGAAATTCGTTCACGACGCTAATAGACAAGCCGCTGCTCTGAGAAAATGGTTGAAATGATTGAATTGCCCGCACATATGGGCTGGAATAAAGCTTGCTTATTTTCGGAGAGAGCGATTCAAAAACAGCTTTCAATTGTTGAGCCTGCGCCACGCCTTCTTCTAACAGGACGCGTTCTTCTTCTTTTCCCTCTAGGCTTGCTTTACCATGACGAATTAAATATATTGTTTTCATAGGACTTACCTCTTCAGTTTTTATCTCTTTTGATGATGGTTGATTTATAAATATTCTGAAAGATGAGCTCTAAAGAATTGAGACGATAAAATGCTTATGATTTAATCATACTCTTAATCTGCCGGTATTGCACGAACATTACTGCCGCCCAGTATAAGTTGCCAAAAGTTGCCCAAAACCAGAGGACCAAGATGGGCACGTTGAATACTGCAGCCAGGAAGAGGAACAAGTAAAATAGATTTGACCCATAAACATCGCGGAGCCATTCATATTTTCCTTTTCCAGGGATAGGAAGCCTTTCATTCTTGCCAGTAATCTCGTTTTTGTAGAAATGAATAATTAAATAATGGGTAGGATAGCTCAATATAGCCAGCATGCCTAGCACGAGGGCTAGATAATTTCCCAGTCCAACCGCCAGTGCAAACACCAACAATGGAAAAGTGATAAAGTCGATCATAGCATCTAGCCATTTCCCCAGCAGTGATCCTAAACCAGTAGCTCTGGCCAGGCATCCGTCAACCATGTCAAAGATATTAGCGACAAAGGCGATGCTTGCCCCGATAAGGATATTACGGTATCCGCCTAAAATAAGAAAGTACGCCGCTGCGATTGCCAGGATGAACGATAGCAGGCTTACTTGGTTAGGAGTTACAGAAGTATATTTAGCCAGGAATCGGTTAAGAGGTCTTCCTAAATAATCAAAGATAAGGCAGCCCCACTCTTTGTGTTTATCGTGGACTCCGGAAAAATTAACCTCTCTTTTTTGTCTCATCATTGCCAGTTATTTAGACTTACCTTATATATTTTTTGCAATTATGGGCTCTGTCTTAACCTATCCAGAGTACAACTTTTCAAATTTGGACAAAGATTCGTCCCATGAATAAATTTTTCTTTTGGTTATTTTCAATTTTTTCGAAAAATGTTTTGTTATAGCCTCTGCCAGTTTTTCCGGAGTACATTCATGTAACAGGATCGTTCCATCTGCGACTA
This sequence comes from Candidatus Nanoarchaeia archaeon, assembly GCA_035291085.1. Classification (GTDB taxonomy): domain Archaea; phylum Nanobdellota; class Nanobdellia; order Woesearchaeales; family GW2011-AR9; genus JACPIL01. The sequence goes on from DATDTA010000145.1 coordinate 11,792, forward strand.
CTTCTTTATTTCCACCTATATCAGTCGTAATCATCGGCGTTCCGACTGCCGAAACTTCCATCAATGATAACGGCGGCTCTAATGTATTATGAACAAATGGCAGCACTACTATATCTGATGATTTAATAATGTCCTGGATGGAACAGGGATAATCCCTGACCTGCAAAAAATGGACATTCTTCTTTTTGAAATTAAGCAAGCGAGGATTAAAGCCGCGTAAAAACTTTCTCACGCAGATCAGCAAAGTTATACCCTCGGGAATATATCTTATTGATTTTAGCAAAATATGAAAACCGCGTTCATATCGGGCATCTCCGTAATAGAGAACCAGCTTATTTCCAAGCTTTCTGATCCGTTTATTATTTTTAGCGCCATAAAAAGAATCTTCTACTCCATAAGGAATTACCTTTATCTTGGCTGGATTAACACCGTGATACTCTAGTTTCTTTTTAGCAAATTGAGATAAAACAACGATAGCATCCAAATGATTGAGAAGTTTATAGTTGCGAGTTACATTTCTCTTAAAATCAGTAAAAGTCAGAATGGTTTTTTTGCAGAATATTTTTTTGAGAAAAAATAATAACAAACACATATTCAGAGAACCATGTCCGTGGAGGATATCGGCCTTTTGTATTTTCCGCAAACTTTCTAAAACATAACCTTGTTGGAAAGATACAAAAGTGATCTTGCAATCAGGAAGGCGTTTGGAAAGTTCCAACGGAAGCCGTTGCGGTCCACAGACACGATCGACAAAACCATCTCCTGCACCTTTACCACCGATAAAACAGATTTTTTTCATCTTCTAATTCAGCGTCGGATCATATCAGCTAAGAAACCAAAAAGGATGGTCTGCAGCCCGAAGATCAGCAGGACCAGCATCAGGAACAACAAGCCGATATGCCCTTTGATACCAACTGTAAAATGAAGGTACACAAAATAAAAACCGATCAGCATCCCTAGTGATAAGCCAGTTAAGCCAATTTTACCAAAAAAAGTTAATGGTTCGTAATCACGGTAAATGCGAAGAATATTGATCCAGGCCTTCAGCGCATATTGGAAGGAGTTTTTGAACAGCCTGCTCGCCCTGGTTTTTCTGGCTACGATAGGAACTTCCGTAATCCTAAACCCCTGCTTAGCCGCCTTAATAATCTGTTCCTGAGTATATGTAAATGTGTTAATGTAATTTATTTCACGAGCTACATCAGCAGTAAAAGCTCGGAAACCAGTAGTAGAATCGGTAATCCTAACTTTGGTCAGGGAACTTAACACTTCCGCAAAAGCGATATTTCCCAGCCACTTTAAGAACGGCATATGCTGGATCCTCCCTTTAAACCTGCTGCCGAGAACTAAATCATATCCGCTTTCGATCTTGGCGATCAATTCCGGGATATGCTGCGGATGATATTGCCCATCTGCATCAGTATGTACGATGATCTCTGCTTTCCGTTGTAAACATTCTTTCATCTCTGCCTTGAATGTTTCTGCTAAACCCTGATGCTTGTAGCGTATAGCAATAGCCCCAGATTGTTTTGCTGCTTCAGAAGTTTTATCCTTTGAACCGTCATCCAATACTAGAATCTGATAGTGATAAGGAGTTTTGTTCATTACTTCCTGAATTTCTGCAAGAACTTTAGGGAGAGTTTTCTCTTCGTTATAAGCAGGAATGGTAATAATTATTTTTTTCTTCATATACACACCACTAAACCTTATTTCTTCCTAAGAATGCCTTTAAAAAAGTTGTTAAACAGATATCTTTTAGAGAACTTTGCAAAATAGTGATTTTGACAAATTAATTATCCGAAAATGCCAAAATCACGGCTATTGCAAAGTCTCTTAGATAAGTTTGCCAAAAAAGATGAATTATGCAAACTTCTCTTTAATAGGTTATTCTGCTTTAACTTCTGCAATATGGCCATCCAAAATATAATGTCCAGTCGGATCAATCCTCCCATACGGATTGCCTCTCTCAAACAACGGTTTAATGATTGGAGACCATATGCAGAAAATAGGGGTGACTACAAAATAGAAAATTATATAAATGTAGTCACCTTATATAATATATGTTCATAGAAATAAGAGCCAAAGGGAAAAAGAAAAAATATTATCTAAGCCAGAGTTATAGGGTGAAGGGTAAAATAAAGAAGATTGTACAATATCTTGGCGTAAATCTAAGCGAGGAAGAACTTCAGAAACTAAGAGTTAAGGCTGAACAACGTATTCTTAAAAATGTTAGAGAAAAAAGCATTTTGGAATTTGAATTAAGTGAAGAAGAGATCAAACAATATAGAAGATACGAACAGCAAATTGAAATTCTTCATTTACAGAAACTGAATTGGAAAAGATTTACAGAAAGCTTTACATATAACACCAATGCAATTGAGGGATCAACAGTTGCTTTATCTGAAGTAAAGGAATTGTTAGAACATAAAGAGAAGCCGCAAAATGCAGATGAGCTTGAAGCATTAAATGTTGCAGAAGCAGTTGAATTTATTCAGAAAGTGAAGGAAAAGCTTTCTCTTGACGTAATCAAGAATATCCATAATATCTGCTTTAAGGGCACTAAGTCATTTGCTGGAAAACTACGGAGTGTTGAAGTAGTTATAAAAGACCGTGAAGGAAATATCATTCATAGGGGTGCGTCAGCAACAGAAGTTGTATCATTGCTTAAAGACCTTTGCAAGTGGTATGGAAAACACATCAAAAAATATCCCCCTTTATTATTAGCTGCATTAGTGCACAACCAATTTGAAAATATTCATCCTTTTCAGGATGGCAATGGTAGAGTTGGAAGATTATTATTGAATTACGTCTTGTTAAAACAAGGCTATCCGCCAATAAATATTTATTTGAAAGATAGAGCCAGATACTATCGATGTCTGCAGAAATTTGATTCTAGAAATGACATCAAATCAACTTTGAAATTTTTGATAAGCCAATACAAAAAGCAATATAGGTGACTACAATCACACATGTAGTCACCGTGTAAGCTGGTAAAATATTAGAAATTACAAAGAGCTTTTATGACGACAAACAATAGTTTTGGGATAGGTAGGACTTTACATACCATAAACTTTCTTAACCACTTTGGGGTGAACGGAATACTTTTTTGTAGACCAACACCACAAATAGCTTTATATAATCCGCCTCTCCAGAGATGATCATGGCATGGATGTCAGGACCGACCAGTATTTTTCGACATAAGCTAGTTTTTAATCTCCTCGACCGCATCTCTCCGCAAAAAATTCTCGAAGTCGGATTCGGCAACGGTGATCTGCTCCTGAAAATGAATAAACTCGGCTACAAAGGTCTGGGTATCGACTTCAGTTCTACTGCAGTAGAAGAATTCATCAAGAAAACCAAAGGCATGCCCCTAACTTTCTCAGTGCGCAACTGTACTGCAGAAAATTTAATCTCCGCTGAAGATAGATTTGACCTCGTTGTCGCTTGCGAAGTATTGGAACATATCCAAGACGATAACAACACTCTCAAAACCTGGAATCAGCTTCTTGCTGATTCTGGACACTTGCTTTTATCAGTCCCTGCGCATATGAAAAAATGGGGGCATAACGACGAATATGCCGGACATATGCGCCGTTACGAAAAAGAAGAAGTAACCACAAAACTAAAAGAAGCCAATTTTGAGGTAGTACAGTTATACTCGTACGGTTACCCCTTCAGCAATTGGGCCAAGCTAGCAGGAGACAAGCTCATCAAGAAAAAAGTAAAAACCGAAGCTTCTTTAGAAGAGCGCACCAAAGAAAGCGGCATCCACAACCTCCATTTCAAGTTCGGAAAAATACTTATCAACGATCTTACCCTCCATCCCTTCTACCTTTTTCAGAAAGCTTTTCTTAACGCTGATCTCGGCGTAGGTTATGTAGTATTAGCGAAAAAGAAAGTTTCAGAAATAAAGAGTACTCCTGCTGGCAGCCGAGTCCGAAAGAGCAACCGCAATTCGAAGCACCTCTAATCCTTCCTCTCCCGAAGCAGGCGAAGAAGTCTTATTCATAATGCAGCCCAAGAAAGCATCGATTTCTGACGCTAATGGCTCCCTTTTCAGGATCCTTATTTTCTTGATATCTCCTTCGGTCACACTGCTCCAGTCATCAGAAGAGTAGGAATTATTTTCATAGAAGAAAAGTTCTTGATTTAGATAATTGACGAGAAACATGCCTTTCTTGCCGAAGACGCGTAATTGCCGCATCTTGGTCGGAGAAAGATAATTCACATTAAGAACCGCTAAAATATCATTCTCGTAGCGTAGCAATGCCGTTACTGAATCTTCGTGGTGCGGATGTAATCTTTTCTGTGTTTCTGCATAAACCCGGGTAGGCTTAGCATTCAGAATATAGCCGATGACATCTAAATCATGAACCGACAAATCAACAATAACTCCTACATCAGTAATTCGAGAAGGGAATGGCCCGATACGTTGAGCATCAATTTTGTAAATCTCTCCCAGTTCATGCAGTCGTTTCTTTAACTCGATAATTGCTGGATTGAACCGCTCAATGTGCCCGATCATGAGCTTAACTTTATTTTTACCAGCACAGTCAATTATTTCCTGCGCTTCTTGTTCGGTAGAGGCAATCGGTTTTTCTAAGAGTACGTGCTTTCCTTTATTGAGAGCATAAATTGCAACTTCAGTATGGAACTTGGTAGGCACGGCGATGGAAACGGCATCAATATTTTCCTTCTCCAGCATCTCACGATAATCTGCATACCCCTTAGGGTTATACAGTTTGCAAACCCGATCTAAAAATTGTTGGTTAGGATCAGCTACCGCTACTAACTCGACCAGATCATTATGAAAATATACACGAGCATGATTCTGTCCCATCGAGCCAACACCAATAACTGCCATCCTAATCATTATAAGATCCCCTTGAATACTTTTACAATGTGCTTTAAATCTTCCTCTGACACCGCAGGATGCACTGGAAGGGAGATAACTTCTTGCGCGAGGCGTTCAGCAACGGGAAAATATTGTGATGAATATTCAGTATACGCTTTTTGTTTATGGATAGGTACCGGATAAAATACCGCACTGCCAATTCCTTTTTCCTTCAATACTTCCAAAACTTGATCCCTGCTCAAAGGAAATTCTGGAGTAATGCGAATAGTGTACTGATGGAAAACGTGTCCATCAATAAATTCCGGGGGAACTAGGCCTTTAATTCCTTGTAATTGTTTATTCAAATATCGCGCATTGCTCTTCCTTCTTTCATTAAATGAAGGTAATTTCTTCAATTGCTCTATCCCGATGGCTGCAGCAATATCGGTCATGCGGTAATTATAACCGACAGAATCATGATAATACTTTTTCTCCGAACCATGATTGATTAATTGGCGCACTTTTTTGGCTACTTCATCATCATCCGTAGTAATCATTCCTCCCTCGCCTACCGCCATGTTCTTGGTCGGATAAAAAGAGAAACAGCCATCGCCGAATGAACCTACCTTTTTCCCAAAAAATTCAGTACCATGCGCCTGGCAAGCATCTTCTATCACTAAGAGATTATACTTTCTGGCAATTTCAATAATTTTATCCATCTGCGCCGCTCTTCCATACAAATGCACTGGCATGATTGCTCTCGTCCTAGAGGTAATTGCCTTCTCAATTAATTCTGGATCGATATTAAAAGAATTTTCTTCGGTATCCACAAATACCGGTTTTGCTCCAGCCATTTTGATCGCGTTGGCAGTAGCGATAAAAGTAAAAGGGGCCGTGATTACCTCGTCGCCGGGACCAATACTACGTGCTAATAAAGCAACGTGTAAAGCTGTCGTTCCGTTGGAAGTAGCGATGGCATGCTTAACACCAATGAACTCTGCAAATTTTTTTTCGAACTTTTCTACCTTCGGCCCTTGCGCGATGATACCCGAATCCAATACCTCTAAGACTGCTCCCTTTTCCTCCTCACCAAGAAGGGGTTTTGCCATTGAAATACGTACCTCAACCATCCTCGAAGAAAAGTCAAATTTCGCTTTATAAAGTTTGGGAAACTATGGTCATAAGAAATAGTTGGGAATTAAATAAAATGATTGTGGCATCATGAAGACTTCAACCGCAATATCTCTGAAAGATTGTTTAACAAAAAATCTGGTTTCGACGTCTGCAAGAACTCTGCGCTCCTCATTCCAGAGGCAACGGCAATTGTTTTTATGTTCAATAATTTTCCTGTATCAATATCAGCTTCAGTATCGCCAATAATCATTGCCTTTCCTGGACTATACTGGGGATGCTCTTTCATTTTTCCTGCTTTATCAGAAGAAATAATCACATCTTGGAACAAATCCTTAATACCGAGATGCTGTAATTGCTGGAATACAAGATCGGCATTTTTTCTTCTAGTACAAAGGATAAGGGTATTGTGCTGTTGTAATTGTTCTAAGACTGTTTTCGACCAGGGGAATAAAGAATCTTTAGCGAGATATTCCCATTCTTCTATCTTTTTCTCCCGCTGCTGAAGATAGAACTCCTTTTCTTTGGATTCAGCAATAAAAGCTATCACTTCTGCTTCTGGTATTCTCTTCCGTTTCAAGGTTAGATATTCTTCCTTGGAATAGGGGGTAGTAAGCTCTAACTTCCTTAAGACATCCTGATGAAGAGAATACAATCGTGCTGAGACATCAATAATGGTTCCATCAAAGTCAATGAATAGTATTTTGTTACGTATCATTGCTTTGAATTGTACCACTCAATCTCTTTTTGTAATCCACGTTCAAGCGAAACCGTTGGGAGATATCCTAACTCTTGTTGAGCTCTACTCACATCAAATCTGAAATTAACTTTCATCTTGGAACGTGGCTCAAACCGAATATTTACTTTTTCCCCGGATAGGGTAATAATTTTCTCTGCCAATTCCAAAATACTTACTTTTCGACCACTCGCTATGTTAAAAATACCTTCTTTCTTTTTTTCTAATGCGGCAATAACATACTCGGCGGCATCGGAGATGAATAGTACATCCCTAATGTCAGTTCCATCTCCATAGATCACGGGATTTTCTCCTCGGAGAACGGCGCTAATAAAATTAGGTATGGCGCGCTCGATTTTCTCACCTGGCCCATAGATGTTCGTTAAGCGCAGAATTGTTAAAGCTAGTGCATTCCTTGCACTATATAACTGTAAGATATTTTCCGCCATCATCTTACTCATCCCATAATGTGATTTTGGATTAAGCGGATGATGCTCGAACAGGGGCATCTCGGTAGGGCCATACACTTCACATGTGCTTAAATAAATGAAATGGGTATTCTTTGCTAGCGTCTCTACTAAGTTTATGGTAGCTACAAGATTTCCATCCATACATCTCTTGAGATCATCCTCGGCAGCTTTTTTTGGGACATAGCCAGCACAGTGAATGACATGGGTAAACTGGGATAATGTCTTTGCCTGTGCAGCTACCTCTAATTTATTCGATAAATCACATACCATAAAAGGGGGAGAGTGTTGCTGTAAGAAGGCAGTGGCCTCTTCATTGCTGCCACGCAATAATGCTGTTACGTCATACCCTCTTTCCTCCAGCGTTTTAAATAATTCTAATCCAATGTGTCCAGTTACACCCGTTACTAAAATTTTTTTCGATTGAGAATTGATTCTCTGACGACGCAATTCCAAAGTAATCTCTGCTTCTTCAATTTTCTTGCTCGTTGTCAACACTGGAAGAAAGTCCATTCCTCGAATCCACACCAGATCGGTGGGCAGGGGATTTATTCTCTTTTCAGGAGCAGTAACTGTTTCGCCAAATGCCATCTTTACAAAGAGGTAAGGCATATTCAATCCTGCCCGGGTAAAAAATTCGTGAGTAGTAAAGAAACGCCCGATATTTATCTCCGTTGGACAAGGAATGCCAGTATTGTCATAAGTTAAATCAACTGAAAAAATTCCATTTGGTTTCTTATCGATAGCAAAGACTGCTTTCATCGCGATATCATCTACGAGAGGATCACTCATCGTAACTCCCCCGCCGGTTGCACCAGTAACTCCTGACGGAGAAATCTTAGACAGCTCCCAGTACAATCGTTCCCGACCCTGAGCAACAACTAATTCCCCTTCATTCCAAATAGACATCCAGGTTACGGAGTTTGGTTCCAGGCATTCTGCCGCAGTATATTTCCCCCACCCCTCCTTAAAATCCAACCAAGATTTTGCTACTTTAAAGTCAGTTGCTGGTAATGAACCTCTGCCTCCAGCACCGGTCGTATCACGCAACCAGATCTTATTCCCAAATTTTGCAAAAGCAAGTGTTAAATCATTTTCACCATTAATCAACATGGTCTTGGGTTGTTTAATCCCTGCTTCTTCCCATCTCTTATAAGATTCCAGTTTATTTAGACATATTCGCACCGTTTCTTTAGAAGGAAGAAAAAGCGCGATGGGAAGTTTCTCTCTGTTCTCAGAAATCGCTTCCATTTCCACATCATTTTGTATATGTAAAAATTCTGCTTTACTTTCCTTGATTATCTCAGATAGTACCTGAAAGTAATCGTGATCTAATGCTCCCGGAACCAGATGCCGTTCATCAGTTTCCGCTCGGTGGAGATAATACTTGCTTGAGTCTGTACCGATAATATAAAACTGTTCCGGAGCTGCTCTCAGGGAACGTATGAAATTTGCGGCAGGACTGCCTCCTGCCCCCGTAACCAATATTCTTTTCATTATACCTTGCACCTCTTTAGAATATCAACAATTTTACTGCTGATAGCAGGATTCTGTAATTCCGTTTTCACAATCTTTCTCGATAATTGCTCCTCAGCAGCTTTTACTAAATCGCCAGTATTAGTTCCCACTAAAAATGCCTTCCCTTGATCAATCAGCTCATGTAGTTCTGTTTTTTCCCGAGGAATAAGCGCAGGCACATTCAAAAAGGTCGCTTCTTCAAGCACCCCCCCAGAATCTGTAATTACCACTGAACATTTTGACAACAAAGAAACAAACGCTGCATAACCTTGTGGTTCTAACACTTTTACCTTTGCTGAAAGCCGTATTTTATTTTCAGATAGAACTTTTTTTGTTCTGGGGTGAATGGGAAAAACTACGGAAGCTTTTTCAGATAAAATATTAAGTGCTTCAACGATATTCCGTAATCTGGCAGGATTATCAGTATTCTCAGCCCGATGAATTGTTACTAGAATATTCCCCTTACGTTCTGAAACTTCATCATCCGAAACTTCCACAAAAACATTTTTAGAAACGTTGCTAAGAGTAATCGCCCGAAAACAAGCTTCTTCTACAATATTTCCTACATAAAAAATTTGTTCTTGTTTCAATCCTTCTTTTAGCAAATTATCTGTACTTTCTGTATCGATGGTAAATAAGATATCAGCACAATGGTCAGCAACAATTCGGTTTATTTCTTCCGGCTGATATCTGTTTCTTGACCTGCATCCAGCTTCTAGATGAACAACTTTGCATCCTAATTTGCTTCCCACTACCGCAGCTGCCAGAGTAGAATTTGTATCTCCTAAGACTATCAGCAAATCAGGTTTTTCTTTCAACAATACTCTCTCCAGCTCTAACATGATTTTTCCGGTCTGCTCCCCATGCCTTCCAGAACCTACATTAAGATTATAATCCGGCTCACGAACCTGCAACTCTTGAAAGAACATCTGGTCCATCTCCCAAGAATAATGCTGGCCGGTATGAACTAAGACCTGCTCAAATTCTGCATCAAGCAGAGGTATCAGTGGGGAAAGCTTAATAATCTCCGGTCTAGTTCCGAGAACAGTAACAACTTTCATAATTCTTTCCCAACCGTTTTGAAAACGACAATTCTTTTCATCAGATTGAGATGGCTTTTAATCGTGTTCAACAGCTTCATCTTAGAAACACCGAACTGTCGGACTCGCAAGGTGGCAGGAATCTCTTTAACTTTATATCCTTTCAGAACTGCTTTGATCAGAATTTCCGAAACATACAAAAAATTATTTGCTTCGCTGTGAACATTCTGCAAAACTTCTCTCTTATACACCCGCACCATTGCTCCATGAGTGTAGATTCCAGAATTCAGTAAATGCTTGTACATCATGGAAGAGCTCTTACTCAGGAAAATCCTCCAGGCCGGCACATTCTCCACTTTTCCCTGCGGATGATACGGTGAGACAGTAACGATGTGAGTATCTTTATCAAGCAACCGCAACATCTCCGGCAGCAAAGAAAAAGGATAAGTACAATCACTGTCCCAGGTAGCGATGAGGCTTCCTTCGGCATGACTAAAACCAGTTTTCAAGGCCGCGCCTAAGTTCTGGTTCTTTTCATGCTTGATTATTTTAACTGCAGGATTACTTCCAAAGTGCTGATGAAGAAATTCATTTGTTTTATCAGTGCTTCCATCATCCACAAAAATAATTTCTGAGGCATATTTTGGCAGTAGGGAGGCTGTGACAGAAGCAAGCTGTTCTATCAGCTGCGGAATCCCCTCCTCCTCATTATAACAAGGGACTATAATAGAAAGGGTTTCTTTCTCTTTCAAAGCCATAAATCTGCAAGAAATTTTTCCTTTAAAAGGTTTATGATACTATCTCTTTCTTTTTCTTCCAGAAAATCAGCAAGAGTGAACCTACTGCTACCAAAAGATAATACGCAACCATACGATCGATAAGAATTGCGCTTTTAATTACCGGAGGATATGCTCCAGTCAACGAAGAAAGGATGTTGGCAGCAGAAAATTCCACTACTCCAATGCCTCCAGGAATAGCTGAAAGAACTCCGATCAGCACCGAAGAACTGAGCACAAATCCTACTGCCATAAACGGCACAGAGACAGTTAAAAAATGTAATATGTACCACAGGCGTATTATTTCCAAGATAATTGCCGCCACCGAAATAGCTGCAACAAGAATAAAACTTTTCTCATTAAAAGCAGTAAAGGAAGAGATTATTTGTTCGCACCATAACGCTATTTTATCTCGGAAAGAAACTGGAAGAGGCAGCCGAGGTGCAGCTTTTTGCAACATTTTAAGAACCGACACCGGCGAAAGCAGCATCCCCGCAATTAACAAGCATAATAACACCAGCAACATACGTATCTGTCCCTGGCCGGTCGCCCCATCAAGATGTACAAAAAATAATCCCAACACCAGAAAAATAAGAACAGAAAAAAGATCAAATAATCTCTCAATTAACATCAAGGGAAAAGACTTTGAGATTGGGATGTCAAAATCATGCTTTAAGAGGAGCGGCTTGCTCAGCTCGATTCTACCGGGGATTAAACTGGCTGCAGCAACTCCCCCCAAGATGGATTTAAAAGAAAATAAAAAAGATATGTTCTCTCCAGAAGCCTTGGAAGTGAGAAATTGCCAGCGATACGCCCGCAGGGAAATGCTCAAGATGGTTAACAAGAGAATAATAATTACTGAAGAAAATGTCAGCGAAGATAAGCTTTTTGAAATAGCTACTAAATCTAGCGATTTTAAGAAAAAGATCAAGATAATCACGCCCAATAGAAACAGCAGATGTTTCAATCTGAACTTTTTCAGCAGCTCTTTCATAAGATCAATGAACAAAAGTAATTTATATAGTTTATGCTAAGGCTTGTGAAAAGGTTAGTGCCGCCTCAAAAAAGATTTCTAATCAATTACTTTTATAAAACAATTTTGAAGAAATCAATCTATGAGAAAAAAGTTTGTGGTTCTACTAACAGTGATAATCCTGCTAGGACTACTGTTGCGCCTGTATGATCTAAATAAGGAAAGCATCTGGGTAGACGAGGCGTATTCACTGCACTATGCCCTGCTGCCTTCTCCAAATGAAGTGATGGCTGGCACTGTTGAAACCGAAGGCGCTCCTCCTGGATATTACCTCTTACTTCATTATTGGATAAAGGCTTTTGGTTCTTCAGAATTTTCAGTGCGCTTTCCGTCTTTATTGGCAGGAGCCCTATCAATTGCCATTATCTTCAAAATCGGAGAAGTCCTTTATGATCGTCGCACTGGTTTAATCGCAGCCCTTTTACTCTCCACATCTATGTTGCAGATATTATTTTCACAGGAAACCAGGCTTTATAGTATTTATGGCCTTCTAACGCTCTGCACTCTATACTTCTTTAGTAAAATCTACAACAAATCGCTGCGGCAGCTGCCAGCTTCGAACCAAGATTACTTTTTCTACACCCTAAGCATGATTTTATCACTGTATCTTAATTTCGTTGCTGGAATTCTGATCGCTCTGTATACTTTTGCTGCTCTCTGGCACAAAAAACATTTTCCCTGGAAAAAATGGTTAGCGACCAACCTTGCTATAATCTTAATTGCTTTACCTTTGATTCCTTTATTTTTACAGCAATATATTACTGCAGATACGGGAATAGCTCCCGAGCTTATCCAAAAAGGAGTCCCAGTATTCCTAGCAAAATTAGGCGTTTTCTTTTACGCAGTGCCATTGATGGTAGTCCTTCTGGCAGCCGGAGCTATTTTCTTGTGTAAAAAAAGAATTACCGCTCTTGTTTCAAGACTACAAATTCCCGATTATTATTGGACTTTAATCATACTTACTTTTGCCATGATCTATCTTTATTTCTCGTTCTTTCCACTCTCTATTCTTGGTTTTGTCCTTTCACGCGCTCCGATAACCCATTCCTTTTTCCTGATACGGCACTCTTATTTTTTAGTACCTATACTCTACCTCTACCTCGCCTACAAAATTTCAAACTTCAAAAGAACTAGGCTTACTGTGCTTTGTATCATAGCTTTAGTTACTGTAAATTCTCTAGCCCTATCTGAATATTACCAAGAACCTACAAAAGCAGAATGGCAGGAGGCAGCACAGTTCATAGAAGAAAGAACTACTGGAACGACTACTCTGTTACTTGATCGCGGCGGTCTAGGACCAGTGTTTCTCTCTGAATACTATTTCTTAAAACCGGAGATCATTAGATTAACCTGGACCGAAGGCCGGCGTGAAAACAAGATGCTGACGGAAGAAGCTTTGCTGCAAGTCCTACAAGACCAAGACGAATTTTGGCTGATATTATCAGGCAATTATCAACCAGACGAATATTACCGTAAACTTCTAGATAAAAACTACCAACGCGATATCTCTCAGGAATTTTATTTGATAAAAGTGTACCATTATACTAACAACTAGCCCCAAAAAACGGATATTTTTATATAATCCCACTGTTCCCAATCATAGATGATCAGTATCATCACTATTATTCTCTTTTTTATCTACCTCTGGGGACTAGGCTTTACTGCTACTTATTTTGTCAAGAAGCCAGAGCATTTCTGGGAACGGCAGTTTCTTAATCTAGGGATTGGTTTAGGATTATTTCCTATTCTTGCCATCGTGCTTAATTTTCTGCATATTCCCTTAGACTGGAAAGTCTTTTTGTTACTAAGCATAGCTTTCCCCATGTATAGAGTTGTAAAATCAATACAAGCAAAAACAAAACCAGATTTTTCTGCTTTGCTAAAGTTTACCAAATCAGATCTTGCCATCTTGACAGTTTTAGTTATTGTTCTCGCATCCTTCTACATGTACGCTTCAGGAGCTTTTAATTATCCTTATCTTGAAGATGAAGATCCCTGGGGACATGCGGTGGGAGCAAAATATGTTTCAATAGAAAAAAATGCTTATGATCCCGTGCTTGAAGAGGAAAATAAAATTGACCAAACACTTTCATACATCGACCCGTATCCTCCCGCCTACGATATTGTAATGGGCATCCTGCATCAGACCTCCCACGATCTTAACTGGACCATTAAATTCTTTAACGCTTTAATCATCTCCTTAGGGTTTCTTTTCTTCTATTTGTTTGCCAAGGGATTTACTGATAATAGAAACAAAGCACTTTTAGCTACTTTTATTTTTGCCATTATTCCTGCCTACTTAAGCCACTTTATCTGGGCCCATTCTTTAGTCATCACTATCTTCTTTCCTTTACTCTACGCCTTTCAACAAATTAAAGAAGATAAAAAATGGATGTATATTGCTTTGCTGATCATAGCTAGCGTCTGGGTCAGTCAAAATATTGAACAGCCTTTAAAATTATCAACGATGGTGTTGCTGTATTTAGTTGTAGTCTCTATTACCCATAGAAAATTTTTCACTCAAGGATTTATCGCCCTTGCGGGAGGAATTGCCCTCTCTTTTGCGTGGTGGGGAGTGATGATTTACAAATATACTCTCGGCGGTTTTATTGATTATTTCGGCGGTAATGTCGTGAATGAAGAAGGAGCGGCAGTATTAGTACAGGGACAAGAATTTGCTTCAACAGCCTCGCAAGGGGTGATAGGACATATCGTTTCCATTCTCAAAACGATCACTAATCCGGGAGGCTCAGCATCACGAGCATATACCTTCAGCGATTTCTTTGTCGCCCAAGGAAATAATCAGATCAACAACCCCATCGGAATCGGGATAGTTGTATCATTGATTGTCCTTTTCGCGATAGGTTATATTCTATGGAAACACAAAGCAACCTTGGTGGAAGAGAAAAATGCCTGGCTTTGCATCTCCATACTTTGGTTGATCTTCACCTTCTGGGGTGTCAATGGCATGACCTTTCCCGTCTCCGTTGCCAAAGGCGCTTTCCGCGTATGGATGTTATTGGCTATCCCCACCGCCCTTATCGCTGCTGAAGGAGTATATTCTGCTGCTGCTCTCGCTAAAAAATTTAAAATCCCTGCGTTGGTGATCTTTTCTTTGCTTATCGTTGGAATGTTGTTCACCTCTGGATACCAAAAATACCAATTAAATACCGCAGTCTGGCCAACTTCCGGCTCGTTCAGTGGTGGGCATCCTGCCGAGCCCTTTGAGTATGGTTTGTGGTTTGAAAGTATTCCGCCGAACACGCCAGTTTTTCTTTACGCTCCCAGAGATAAAGTAGTCATTGGTTTTGGCGGTTATAGCTGCGACTGGTGTCAAGATTTGAAAGATTTCCGAGCAGACATACTGCATACCGATGCAAAGCAGCTGCATAGTTTTTTGAAAAGAGAAGGTTACCAATATGTAATTATCAATCCGCGCATGGATGCGAGGTATTTAGCGGGCCCTTTCGGAGAAAATGAAACCAACACATTATTGCCGCAGCGCTACAACGAAATTATCAATTCAGGATCATTATTTACTCCCGTCTATCAAAAAGATAATTTATTTTTAGTGTTTAAAGTAAATTAAGTAGATAGTTTTAAAAATAATTAGTTTTTCTTTCAAAATATGGATATTTTAGCAAAAGCAATTCTCGATAGCCAACAAATCGAAGCACGTAAAAGACTAGGCGTCAAGGGTATCGAACTGCTTCTTCTTGACAAAGATTTTCGTGATCTTGACAAAACTAAAGAAGCCTTGATTCGGATTGCTCAGGAATGGGAGATTGTCGCTTTAGAAGCTCCGGACAGCACCAAAGAATACCGCCTTAACCCTTTTTCCGCCGATAGTAAAACAAGAGTATCAAGTAGAGATTTTTTATTGAGATATGTAGAACTAGCTAACTCCGTAAACAACATCACAAAAAATATTGCCTACGCACAATTCCAATATATATTTGATGGATTCGATGATAAGGGCAGACCAGTAGAAGTTGATAGAGAAAGGCAATTGGGGGAGATTAGAGAACATTATGAAAGCTTAAGACGAAATTCCCAAGTAGAATTACAAATAGAAAATATTACTCAAATTAATCCTGCCTACGCCGACGGTAGTTTGTGCCACTGTTATACCACTACGCGGCCGAGCGATTTCCCAATCATTGGAACACCTTTAGCTCTAGACGTAATACACTTAGCCCAAGTTCTGTATACATGGTTAAAAACGGAACCGACGGATGAAGACAAAAACATCGCGAGAGTAAAGATTCCCGGGATGCCGCAGTTCGGGGGAGGAGTGTACATTCAAATGACTGATGAGGACAAAAAAACTGCTGAGAGAATTAAGAAAGAACAAAAAGAAACTAACCTCAGAGAAACAATTACTTCAGAGTTGGTTAGAGTCATAAACTTTTACAAGCCGCTAATCGGCTCACTGCAATTTGCTAATGCTAGCGTCGGCTTTGGAGCTTTTCCTGGAGAAGATGGTGTTGCCAGCGACACTGGACTGATAGATTTAAAACGAGTTTTCCAAGAAGCAATAATTCCGGCTAATGTTCCTTACGTAATTCCCGAATATAGAGAAACTGATTGGCTTAATCCCCTTAACCAACAAAATGCCATTGCTATGGTAAGGAGATTATCTGAAGAATATTCTAAAAGAGAGTAGAGCTTACTCAAACACACACTTATACTGATTATCAACTACTGCTAGATTTCCGCCTGCGCCCTCACAGCAATTGTTAATTTCCCGGAATTTGCTGCAAAACGCTTCCCCGCGAGTTTCACATTTCTTCTGGATGCAGCGATTGTACCCTTCCTCGCCGACATTCTGTATCGCCATGACCGAGAAAACTATCATTAGCGCGACTAACCCATACAGAGAAAAAAGCAATGTCTTCTGCGCAAGCGAAGAAGTATGTTTATCGTGCTTATCGTGTTTATCTTCAACCATGCTCACCAGAAGAAAGAACCACTATAAAAAGATATCATGATCAGAGCTTAACAAAATTTAAAAAGCATCTAAAGAGAACTTTGAAAAATAGAGATTTTGCTAATTTTTTACTTGTTTAACAGGCAAAATCTCGACCATTTCAAAGTCTCTAAGATAATTTTGAATAGTGCTCAATAAAGCAACGACTTTATTGGCACATAAATGAAGTAGTTTCTTCATTTATAGTTTTTCAAAATTCTCTAAAGTAAAAATGTGCTGGATTTATGATAAAAAAAGTGTGTATTATTGGTTTAGGGTATGTAGGTCTTCCCTTGGCTTGTTTAGCTGCTAGAAAAGGCTATTCCGTTACTGGCTTGGAAATCAACACGAAAAATGTTGAACTGCTAAGAGCAGGAACCTGCCACATTAAAGATGAATTCTTACAAAAAGAAGTCCAGGAGTTACAAGGAATACTGCAAGTAACGGATGATCCCTCGACAGCACTTCCTTCTGCAGACATTATCATCATTTGCGTTCCAACACCTGTAGATCACAAATTTCTTCCTAACCTCGAATATGTCGAATCTGCTGGAAGGAGCATTGCTCAACACCTCCGACCGGGACAGATTATCGTTTTAGAGTCAACCGTTAATCCAGGGACAACAGAGGAGACGTTACAACCCATATTAGAACAATCAAGCCTACAAGCTGGAAAAGATTTTCACCTTGTTCATTGCCCTGAACGGATCGATCCCGGAAACAAAAAATGGGGCCTGCACAATATTCCGCGAGTTCTCGGATCATCAACTCCGGAAGGAGCAACAGCAGCAAAACAATTTTATGCTTCTATCGTCAATGCAGATATCCTGATTCTTAAAGGACTCAAAGAAGCAGAAGCAACTAAGATTATGGAAAATTCCTTTCGGGATGTCAACATTGCTTTCATGAATGAAATGGCCAAATCCTTTGACAAAGCGGGTATTGATGTTACCGAAGTAATCAGGGGAGCCTCTACCAAACCCTTTGCTTTCCTACCTCACTATCCTGGCTGCGGCGTAGGAGGTCATTGCATTCCCGTAGACCCATATTATTTAATTGAGGGAGCAAAAAAATTCCATTTTGAACATAAGTTTCTGGAATTAGCTAGAAAGATCAATAAAAGCATGCCCGAATACACTGTTTCATTGCTCGCAGAAGAATTAAACAAAATGGGCAAAAGCGTTAAAGGTTCCCTGATCGGATTATACGGGGTAGCGTACAAAAAAGACGTTGATGATGCTCGGGAAAGTCCTTCCTTAGAAATTATGCGCTTGCTGCAGGAAAAAGGCGCTACGCTTTTTGTCTATGATCCCCATGCCAAACACAAAAATAATGTAACTGACTTTGAAGAATTCCTTAAACATGCGGATTACCTACTTATTGCTACGAACCATGCTGAATTCACCAATCTAGAATTGGAAAAATTAAAAGAGAATAATATCAAAATTATTGTCGACGGAAGAAACTGCTTGGATAAAGAAAAAATCCAAAGTTTAGGGATTGCCTATAAGGGGATTGGAAGGTAAATCAAAAAGTAAACTCTACTTTACCATAATTCTCCTATACTCGATCATCTTTCGTATTCCTTCTTCTAATCCTACTTTTGCTTCAAAGCCCAGAATATTTTTCGCCTTGCTGGTATCTGGAACCCTTCTGAAAATCTCTCGCTCTTTAGTTCTATCAGAATGTTCAAAGGGAACTAAAATTGGCCCTTCTTCCTTACCAGAAATCTTAAGCACTAACTGAGCAAGCTCTAAGATCGTGGTCTCAGAAGCAGCATTGCCGATGTTAAACACCTGTTTACTAGCCTGCTCGCTGAAGATAGCTTTTATTGTCGCCGCAGCAACATCCTCGACGTGAGTAAACGCCCGAATCTGTTTTCCATCGCCGTAGACTTGTAACGGCATATTATTCAAGACATTATGCACGAATTGGGGAACAACAAAATTATTCACCTGTAACGGCCCATAAACACCAAAGAAACGCAGGATGACATAATCAAGATTGAATTTTTTGCTGAAAGCTTTGATGTATTCCTCACCGACCACTTTACTTGCTCCATATTCTGATTTCGGCTGAAATACTTCTTCCTCTTTTATAGGAACTCGCAAGGCATCGCCATACACTTCTGATGAAGAAGAAAAAATAATTCTCTTAATATTTTTCGCCACACAGCAATCCAATACATTCCGTGTCCCGAGAATATTGACATCTAGACATTCCAACGGATTTCGCGTACTGTTAGCTACTCCTAAAAGAGCAGCAAAATGGACAACATATTCACAGCCGTCCATGGCCTGCAGGATGCTCTCCTGGTCAAGAATTGAACCATTAAAATGAGTAATTCCTTCTATCTTGATAGGATAAAGATCCAGAACATGAACTTTGTGCCCAGCTCGAAGCAGTTGTTTCACTACTTCATTGCCAATCATACCTGAACCACCTGTTACCAAAATAGTTGCCACGTTCTTTTTCCAAAAAAAGCTGCCGAAAGCGTTTAAGAAACTTATGCAAGAATGATTTTGTTTTAGAGAGCTCTTCTTCCTAAATCTTTATATATCGACACTTCCAGCATCAGAACTATGGCCGAGAAGTCGCTAAAATCAATAATCAAGTTGTATCCTAAAAACACATTATATTCTCTGCTGGCGTATTTTCTGGACTTTACTGCCCGCCGCATCATTCGTCCGCAAAAAGCAGAGCTCGATATTTCCGAGTTCCGCTATGTTATGGATTAACTATTTATAGTGGGTATAGCAAAGAAACATTTAAATAAAGTTATTTGATTATCACTTCGTTTAGAGGTTCAGAATGAAAAAGAAAGTTTTCCTGGCAGATTTAACGCATACTGGAAGGGGCATCCATGCTTCCACCTTCCCTTTAGGGATGTCCTTCGTCGCTAGTTATGCAAAGGAGCATCTCGGTGAAGATTATGAGATTAAGGTGTTCAAATTTCCAGACCATTTGTCTGCGGCTATAATTGAGGAATCACCGGATTTTCTCTGCTTCTCTAATTATTCTTGGAATCTGGAATTAGGTTACAAAATCAGTTCGTTAGCCAAAGAGATAAATCCTAAGTTGATTGTTATCTCCGGCGGCCCCAATTTTCCCGTGTTGCCGTCAGAAAGGCGCGATTTCCTGAAGCGTCGCCCGGTCATAGACTTCTATTTCCAGAACGAAGGAGAAATTGGTTTTGTAGAGCTGATCAAGAAGCTGCAGGAAAATAATTTTGATATAGCCGCGCTGAAACAAAAGGCCGAGCCTATCACTAACTGTGTTTATCTGTGGAGCGAAGAGCTCATTGAAGGGCCTTTCAAAAGAATTCTTGATCCTAACATCATTCCCTCGCCTTATTTATCAGGAATTCTGGACGCCTTTTTTGATCATCCCCTGACTCCCATGATTGAAACGACTCGAGGCTGCCCCTTTAGTTGTGCTTTCTGCGCCGACGGGATTATAACCAAAAGCAGGATCGCCCGCTTTGACCGAGAAAGGACCAGGGAGGAATTAGATTATATTGTAAAGAGAATAAAAAATGTTGATGAATTGATCCTTACTGATCTAAATTTTGGCATGTACAAAGAAGATATACCCATTGCCGAGTACATTGCTGAAGTGCAGAAGAAGTATAATTGGCCTATCGTTATCGGCGCTTCGACCGGAAAAAACAACAAAGAACAGGTTCTCAAAGCGATTACTATTCTGGGCGGTTCATTAGTGACCGGCGCAGCTATTCAATCCTCCGATCCGCAGGTGTTGAAAAACATTAAGCGGAGCAACATCTCTTTAGAAGCGTACCGCGGCTTTCTAGATTTTGCTAATTCTTTTTCTAAGGATGCGGTTGCTTTCACTGAAATCATTTTGGCATTGCCGGGAGATTCAAAAGAAACGCACTTCAACTCCCTTCGCTATGGCATCGACAACGGCGCAAAAATATTAAGGATGTACCAGGCCATGCTGCTGAGCGGAACCGCCATGGCTTCAGGAGACATGCGCCAGGAATTCCAGTATCTCACTAAGTTTAGGGTCATCCCTGGCGGAGTAGGGATATACAATTTTAACGATAAGAGCTATCCTATCGCTGAAGTAGAAGAAATAATCGTCGGCAGCAAAGATATGCCCTTTGAAGATTATATCGCCTGCCGCAAGATGAATTTGATCATTGAATCTTTTTTTAATAACGGCCTGTTCAGCGAATTTTTTTCTGCACTTAAGATCATGAATGTTTCCGCATTTGATTGCTTGTTATATATCTTTGACCACCCCGAACTCTATACGCCTAAGATGAAAGAAATCTTCGCCAATTTTGTAGATGCTACCAGCGGAGATTTGTATAATACTTACGAAGAAGCTATGGAATACACCTCCCGGCCAGAAGTTCTCCAAAAATTCATCTCCGGAGAATTAGGAATCAACGAATTATTGGTGCATCGAGCCGAGTTATATCTTGAGCTTGACGATATCTCTCAAGTCTTACTTGCCTCGGCAACAAATTTCCTGCGCGAAAAAGGTTTATTGAACAATTGGGCCAAAAAATACCTTGAAGAGCTGATCAAGTTCAATACTCTCCGAAAGAAGAGTTTTTACAAATATGAAGATACTCTTGAAGGGGAATTCAGTTATGACTTCAAGAGGTTAGAAGAATCTAATTTTGAGATTGATCCCCGTACGCTCCCGCCGGGTGCGAATTGGTCCAGCTTTAAATTTTATCACGATAACAGCCAAAAAAGCCATATTCAGAATGCTATGAACCTGTATCTCAATACCCCGAGCGGCATAGGGCGGCTCATCCAGCGTAGCAATTTAAAAAAAATGTACCGGAATTTTGATTATACCCACGCCATCCTTGATGTAAACATGGCCTCTTCCGGGGAGAAGATCACCTATGACGAAAAAAGCGTATGTTGATAAAGACATCTGCATCGGCTGCAGCGTCTGCACGGATACTTGTCCTGCCGTTTTTACAGTGAAAGAAGATCCCAATTATGCCAAAGATTTTAAAAGTTTCACCGATGATGAAGTTGATCAGGAACCTCTTGCCGGCAAGGTCCAGGAGGCTATCGATTCCTGTCCGGTGCAGTGTATAAGCTGGCGTGAAAAAAAAGACGATTCCGCAAAAGACAAAGAAAACTAATTCTCTGTTCCAGAAGCCTTAAAAATATATCGGCCAGGGAGTTATGGTATGATGATGGTCTCGATACTTGGTAGCGTAGCCAGTTTGCTGGGATTAGAACTTCTGTTACGTAGCTGGCATTACCGAAAGAAAATTATAGCGTATGATCTTCAACATTATCCTTATTACCGGCGGCCGCGAAACAGCTATGGGAAGGATATTTATTATGTCAGCCGTTTAGGAAAAAAAAACACCGCACCAATCAGGATTTCCAGCGAAGGGATTCGCAATGATATTGCCGGCGAGAAAAGAAAACTTATTCTAGCTTTAGGGTGCTCAGTCACAGAGGGAGCCAGTCTAACTGAGGAAAAGACTTATCCAGGAATACTGCAGAAATTTGTCGATGAAAAAGAATATGCAGTCATAAATGCTGGTATCGGTGGTTATGGGATCTTCCAGATCGAGGCACTGTTACATGATCTAATTCGCTACCAGCCAAAAGCAGTGATGATACAACTTATTGACTTCAAGCGCATCCCCCTCAAGAAGGAGAAAATAAAAAAAACCGCAAGAATCTTACGCTTCAGCCAAAAGCTCAAGCAAACCAGTGTGTTGTTATGGCATTTATACAAGATAGTGTATGGTCGCAGGATAAGCAGAGTAAGATCTCCTTACATGATGCGCGGCCTTCTCCCAGAAGTGCTTTGGGAAAAAAACCTGCCCTATCTGGAAAGCATCCAGCAGCTCTGTTCCAGCCGGAAAATCCCGCTCATCTTTTTTATTTGGCCCAGTAAGGATCCGCAGTGGATGGACAACAGTTTTTTTCAGCAGAAGATAAAACAATTCTGTCATAAGGGAGCTCACACCTTCGACAGCAGGGAGATGCTTCGTTTTTATAGAGAAGAAGAACTACATCTGAAGAACGATGCTCATCCCAGCGCTCTGGCTAATAGGTTAGTGGCAAAAGCAGCGTATGAGTGTTTGAAGAAGGAGTTGGTTGTGTAGAGAAATTAGTTATAGAAAATCACTTTAATAATTGTAAGATTAGCTAGGCTAAAGTGATTTTCTTACATGAAATTAAGAAACAACTTAATTTCAGTACTGAAAATAAACAAAGATTTATTTTCAGGTATTAGGAAATAACTGTAGTAAAGATTTTCGTGAAACTACGAAAATTAAAGTTATTTCCTATAGTTATTTCCTATAGTTTAAACTTTAACCGCCGTTTATTTCTTTTGTTTAAGAGGCATAACTCCTGCCAATTCGCCAATAACATTAACCAGCTCAGTGTTAGCAGGAATGACTATTTTTGCATTCCTTTGCAAAGAATTCTCTACCGTCTCCAGTTTTCTCAATAGCTGAGCATTTCCTACAAAATACTTTTCAGCAGATTCATTCACAAGTTTGATCGCCTCAGCTTGTCCCTGCGCTTCTAAGATTTTTGCTTGCCTAGTTCCTTCTGCTTCCTTGATCTTAGCTCTTCTGACACCATCTGCTTCAGTTTCCTTAGCTGTAGCAAAATCCTTAGCCGCAATTTTTTCGTTTTCAGCCTTTACTACTTTGTTCATAGTATCCTGAACATCTTTAGGAGGATCAATTTCTTTGAGTTCAGTCCTTACTACTTCTATGCCCCAATTTTTAGTCTCTTCTTTCAGAGTCATCATCAGTTCACGATTGATTTTATCCCTCTCACTGTTAGCTGATTTTAGCGTTAAAGTTCCTATTATGTTTCTCAAGGTGGTTCTGGCGAGGTTTACGATTTGAGTCTTATATTCATAAACATTGTACAGCGCTGCTGCAACATTAGCTTCATCGGGTTTGACCCTAAAATAGACCTGAGCATCGACTCTCGCATTAAGGTTGTCATTAGTGATGATTTCCTGCGGTTCAGCGTCAACCATAGTTTCGGTGATATTGACTTTAAACAAACGATCAATCACCGGAATGATCCATTGGAATCCCGGTTTACAAAATTTCCTATACTTTCCTAAGCGTTCAATAACTGCTCGTTCGGTAGGTCTTACAATTCTGACACCAGCAAAAAAGATGACTACTGTTAGCACGATTAATACTTGCAGCCAGGTTGGCAGAGAAAGAATGAAAGATATGGATCCCATGAAATTGCTTAGTTATAGGGTAGTTTAAATGCTTTTTGGTGCAGAGTTACAAGTAGCGCTAAAATAATCTTCAATCACTTGCCAACGCTTCACTATCCCACATATCTTCAAAGTTATCTGCCCGTTTAATCAGGAAATTGCCCATAACTAAATAATCGATGCCTGTCCCCATCATGCAATAATACGCATCCTTCGGCGTGCAGACAATAGGTTCTCCACGAATATTAAATGAAGTGTTAATCAAAATAGGAATTCTCGATAATTTCCCAAATTCCTTAATCAGATTATAATAGAGCTTATTCTGGTATCGTCGCACGGTCTGCAATCTTCCTGAACCATCAACGTGAGTAACTGCAGGAATCTTTGTACGATATTGTTTCTTAATAGGATAGACCATCAACATAAAATCAGTCGGCAAAGGAATAGGGTTATCACATTCAAAATATTTCAGGGCATCATCTTCACATACTACTGGAGCAAAGGGCCGAAACTTCTCTCGATGTTTTACTTTAAGATTCAAGATCTCCTGCATATTTTTATTACAGGGGTTTGATAAAATACTTCTTGCTCCTAGAGCACGAGGACCCCATTCCATTTTTCCCTGGAACCAACCGATAACATTATTATCATAAATCAGTTTTGCTGTCTTCTTGACTAATTCCTTCTCGTCACGGAAAAGCGTATACCTAACAAAATGCGAATCAAGAAACTGTTTAATTTCATCATCCATGAATCCCGGCCCGAGATATGCGGTATCTTGCACATACCGTTTCTTGTTCCCCAAAATCTGATGATACCCAAACAGAGCTGCCCCGATGGCATTACCTGCATCTCCTGCGGCCGGCTGAATATATATTCTCTTAAACGGCGTATTTTTCAAAATCTTTCCGTTAGCCACACTATTCAAAGCAACTCCGCCAGCAAGGCAAATATTCTCCTGTTTAGTTTCCTTCCATACATGGTTCAGTATTCTAAATAACACTTCTTCAGTCACTAACTGCACTGCCGCAGCAATATCTTTATGGCGCTGCGTAAGCGGTTCATCTTTTTTCCGTACTGCGCCGCCAAGCAACGTACAAAGCTTCACATTAGGCATTCTGGGCTTATAATGAAAATCAAAATACTGCATTCTAAGAGCAAAACTGCCGTCCTCTTTTAGATCAATAACCCTTCGTAATCGATGGTAATACTCATTCTTTTCCTTAACCATCATTCCATACGGTGCTAAGCCCATCACTTTATATTCAGAATTATTGACGGTAAATCCAAGATAGGCAGTAATAGTACTGTACAACAATCCAATCGAATGAGGGAAATGAAGTTCTGCCAGCATATCCACCTTGTTGCCCTTTCCAACACCATAAGTAGTAGTAGCCCATTCTCCTACTCCATCCAAAGTAACAATAGCTGCTTCCTTGAAAGGAGAGGGAAAAAAACTGCTGGCCGCATGGGATTGGTGATGTTCAATAAAATATATCCTTCCCTTATAGTCTAGCTTAAGTCGAATAGTCTGCTCCACCTTCAGCTTTTTCTTGGTCCAGGAAGGAAAGAACTTGGCAAAAGTGTGGAAAGAAAAAGGAGCCATCTGCAAATGCTGGTTCAAAATACGTTGAAATTTTAACAACGGTTTTTCGTAAAAGCAAATATGATCTAGCTCTACAGCAGTTATGCCTGCTTCCTGCAAACAAAAATTAATTGCTTGTATAGGAAAATTATTATCGTGCTTTTTCCTGGTAAAACGCTCTTCCTCAGCCGCTGCGATTATTCTACCATCTTTAATTAAACAAGCTGCGGAATCGTGATAGTAACAAGAAATACCTAAAATGTACATTTAATCTCGCCCCCCATAATTTAAATTTTTTTCCTTCAGCTTCCAATAACTTCCCTTTTTATGGCGCAGTCGCAGGAAATGCGCCCCACCTAACCGTAACAAAAAAGAGATTGGAGTAAGTACGCCATAGTAGAATAAAACCAGCACGAGACAATTATATGCGCCTACAAACCCCTGATAGAATACCTGATAACGGTAGGTCTGCACTTCACCTCTCGCAAACTTCTTCCAGCGACTTTTCCAACGACGATAAAATTGTTTCATAAGACTTTACCTAGGCAGTTATTTTTAAACTTTTCTTATCAATCTATGCTGCCCCCTTTTTGCGCAGTATCATCACATATTTCTTGATTTCTGCAAGATCGATCAGCTTGAGCAGGTATGCTGCCAATAGATATAACGCCGTTCCCGCTGTCGCCAGCAGCACGATTTGTACCCAAGATGGAAAAGGAAGGAATTTCTTGAACACAACTCCGACCACCGCCAAGATCACCCCGGCAACCATATGCTTTGGCCAGAACCATTTTGGAATCCCAAAAGATAAATAAGGAGCCACCCCAGCGCTGAAAAGGAATAGCCCCAGGCCGAAACTCAGGGTGTTAGCCAAAGCTGCACCAGTTATTCCAAACGAAGGGATTAAGATAAGATTCGCCACGACATTGGCGACGGCTATAACAATAATGATCTTAGCCACGTCTTTCGGCCTGCCTAAGGCGATGAGCGCGCCTTGATATATTCCAGCTACCACAAATAGCAGCATCCCGACTATCAAAATCTGCAATGACGGCGTTCCTGAAAGATATTCAGATCCAAAGAAGAGCTTGATGAAAAAATCAGAAAAAATAAGGATGCATAATGAAGGAGGTACAAAGATGATTAAAGTATATTTTATGAGCATCCGCAGGCCTTCGGTCAGACGGAGCAAGTCTTTATTCATCCAAAACTTGACCATCATGGGAAAGGTTGCCTCCGTCAACGCGCTCCCGAAGAATAATAACATGGTAGCAGAGGAGTAGATGACATTGTATATTCCCACTTGGGCTAGATCAGAAAAATAAGTGAGCATGAGCGTGTCAATGTCACCAATAAATTTACCCGCCAATGAGCTGGCGAACAAAGGCAGCCCGAAGTAGAGCAACTCTTTCGACACCGGCCAGAAGTCAACTACTTTATGCTTAAAGAAAGGAAACGTCTTCAGCAAAAAAGGCAGCAGAATCAGGGCCATCAGGAAAAAAGTAAGGATGTTGGCCCAGGCCGGGGCGTAGATGCCTAAACCAAGATACAGAAACATCATCAGCAAAAGGAAAGTAATGGCATTATTCATGAATTCCATCACTGAATATACCTTGATGTTCTGAAATCCATTAAAGATGCTGCGGTAAAGGCGATAGAGCAGGCTTCCGAAAACATACAACAATAAGATTCTCAAAAGCATAATCGCCCTGGAATCTTTGAAGTAATGCTCGGCCAAAAAGCCGGAAGCAAAAAATACTACTCCCGCAAAAAGTAGTGAGCTGATCATCTGAATTGTGAACGCAGAAACGATCACTGTCTTAAGATGATGGTGCCTCCCTTGCACCTGAAATTGAGGAATGAATTTCACTAAAGCCGACCCCAATCCCAAGTCCTTAAGAAAAAGAAAAAAGAGTATGAAAGTAAAGACCGCATAATACAGCCCATAATCAGCAGGCTGCAGGGTTCGGGCCAAGATAATTTTTCCGGCATACGCGATTGCTGAAGCGATCGTGGTCATCAACAACAAAAAACCGGTACCAAAGACAGCTTTTTTCGTGTAATTAGCCATTATTCACGACAGGAAGATAAGATTACGCTTTTTAAAATTAATGATACTGAGATTTTTTAAAATAGCATTGAATAATATTGGAATAAAGCTCAGAACACCCGACTTTAATACCACAACCATTATAAAGAAAATCCCAGGCAGTGGTTGGATAAAATAAGACTGTAACAATGAAAGAGATAGACGATTTTCTACGTAACTGGACTACCAAAAAAAAATGGCGAGGAAAAAAGATAGATGAAATCCTGCAGATCGATGGCATCCCGTTATGGTCTTTTTACCATCGTTCATTTACTTCCCATGTCATGCCAAAACACTTAAACACCTTTCCGTTGCTAGAAAAAAAAAAATCATTGACTAAGACTACCGAAATCTTCCTAGCCGCCAAGGCAGCGATGCTGCGAAAATATCTTCTCTGGAATGAACAGAAAAAAATACATTCCATAGTAAAAAAAGAGAAAAATGGGGAAAACCAGCCTGCGGCCAGCGCTGATAAGGAAAACGATGATAAGGAAAAAATACTCTTCTTAAGCTATACTGACCATCTTACTTCCCAGGGAACTGTTTTTCGCATCCAGCCACTGATCGATAAAATAAAAAAAGATGGTATCTGCCAACCTTTCTTACTTCTCGCTAATCCACTATCCAGCGCTAAGCATAAAAAATTGCAACGGCAAGGCGCAAAGCAAAACACGATATACCAATACTATAGCCCAGAAATAGAAATTTTCGCAAAAGAAAAAAGCGCCACTCTCTCACAAGCATGGAAAGATATTCCTGAAGCAGTGAAAAATGAATTTTTTACCTTAGAAGAACAGAACATATGGCCGTACTTAAAACCAGCTTTCTCTTTCTTTTTCTCCCCAGAAATGATTTATGTGACAGCATTATATTATGAAATAGCTAAAAAAATACTGCGGCAGGAAAAAATAAGAACGGTAGTGCTGACTTCTCAAAGCGGGTTTTTTGAGAAATGTTTTCTTGCTGCTGCAGCCGTTCAAAATACTACTCAAAATAAAAGTAAAGCGAAAATCCCCGTGTTCCAGATACAGCACGGCATCGGGTCTGGTGCCTTGGACACATCGTATGCAACTAAGCGTTTGATCTTCAGTGATTTCCACAAGAAGGAGCTCCTCACTGTCGGGGTTGATGAGGAAAATATCTTCATAACCGGACCGATTATTTTTGATGAGATGCATCATTATAAAAAAACAATCTCACCCCTAAATCAAGCAACACTGGAGAAGCAGCGCCTACTGATAATAACATCTGCTTTTATCGAAGATAATCTCACCACTAAAGAGCAGTATTTTAGACGAATAGAACGCCTCTTGGCCGAATCAAAAAATATCCCGAACTTAGAGATAATTTTTAAATTACATCCTCGGGAAAAACATCTTCGGGAATACCAAAAGACGTTGCAGCGTCAAGGAATGCAAGCGAAGATTCTGCAGCACATCTCTCGAGAAGAATTCTACCGGGTGCTGCAGAACAGTACCGCAGTGATAAATTTTGGCTCCACTGCCGGTTTCGAAGCCATCCTGTTCGACAAGCCACTACTTACGATAGACATTGCCGACTTGCGTCTTAACCCAAAACGCGATACTTATTGCCTGTTGATTCTTGAAAATGATGCAGGGATAAATATTCCTTATCGAGAAGACCTTGCTCACCATCTTTGCTCCTTGCTAGAAGATGCGGGGTGGAAACCTCAGCGCCAAGACTTCATCAGTAAATATTGTTACAAGAACGACGGGAAAGCTTCGGAAAGATCCGCTGAGATAATTTATTCCTCGCTGGGGTATAAATACCCCGCTGCTCTGCAGCGATTAGCGAGGAATGATTGAAAATCCGTCTTGAAGATTTGCGTAATACATGAAAAAAGAAAACTATCTTTTTTCAGTACTGAAAACCAATAGTTTTTGGTTTTCATGTACCTCACAGCTCTGCTGTGGTTGGGATAGCAAATCTTAGGATTTTCATTTTATTCTTTAATTAAACCAAGGGGGCTTAATAAAAACTTAAGAGAGTAAGAGATTAATAGAAAACTGCAAGCTCTCAATCAGGCTTTTTGTAGTAATCCTTTCTCTAGCAAGATCTCAGCATGTTCCAGGATGACGTTGAAGGGACGTTTAGAACGGACTGCGATGTCCAATAAGCTATGCTCGCCATCAGATAAATTCAGTATCCATAAAAAGCATTCTTGAGAGAGAGAAGTATTACGTTGCGCTCCGCGTAAGGCATATAATCCTCTTCGTCCTAGTTGCGGCTCACCCTTCGGGTTGGTGTTGATATAGAGTTCATTATGCTCCAATACTTCTAAAACTTCTAAATATCGTGATAAAGAAGCAGCTAAATGTTCTGGTTTTACAAAATCAAGATCATCGGCGGAGGTATGATACTGAGGAAAACTGGTATAATGGCTGCGCATCAGCGATCCTACCGGAAGATTAAAGCCTGGAGAACAGAACTGCCGCTCATCGCTTCCAGTCGGGAAAAAATCTAAGATTTGATACGGTTCATTAGAATCACGCAGTATTTTTTCCGCAACCTGATCTATCAGAGCATCTCCCCGTCTGCTTTTTTTGTAACTTACTGGTCCTGGACCGCCTACGCAGGTCGCTACCAATCCGTGTTTTATCTTACCTATATTCCGTTCATTCCGCGCCAGCCAAGTGATCGCGCCGATAGTCTCGGGGATGAATAAAAACCGGTAAGAATAATAATTTGAGCAACGTGACTGTAATTCCTTGATAAGCTGGGTAAGAAGCACTACTCCACTGAGATTATCATTGCACATGGAAGGGTGGCAAACATAACAAGTAAGCAACACTTCTTCAGGATTTTTTCCAGGTAGAAACATCTCGCCGTAGGTAAGGGATCCTTCAGTCAGGCTGCTTTCTATCACTGCCTCATATTGATCTTCTGGTAAAGCTTCTAGTTCTCTGTGGGTTAAGCAAAAACCCCAATCTTCTTTATAGTAAGAAGTAGAATATGGTATCCAATCGGGATGTTCTGGAAGAGTGTGAAGGTGCTTCTTTAATTCTTCTAACCCCATCTTCTGGTGCACCGGGATGCTGTAGCTTACCACATGGATATTGCTTCTTTGAAAATCAATAACTTTAACCCCTTTAGAATTTAGGACATAGGCATCCTTGATATTCCATTCTTTAGGCACAGTCCAGTCAAATACTTTTGTTCCCGTCGGAACTTCAAAGACTTCTAAAGTGGGAAGATGCTCTTTAATTATTTGCAAGGTTTCTCTGACTCCTTTGCCAGTAATGCTTCGGCAAATAGGAAAGAGCCGCTGCATCAAAGCATACATTTCTGTTCCAACTCCTTTTTCTATATCTTTTTCTTTTACCCATTTTTCTACTCCCGAGCCTGCGCTTTCCACTTCTTCTGCTCTTTCAATGAATTTCTTTTTCCGCAGAAGATATCCTTCTACATAGATATTATCCAGTTGAACATCCTCTACCGAAATAATTTCTTCCGCAATTTCTATCGGTTTCATCACGATCGGCTTGCCGTGGATGTTTAAGGAAGTATTTAGCACTGCTCCAATCCCGGTCTTCCGCTCGAATGCCTTGATAATTTTATAATATAAAGGATTCGATTCCGGTTCTACCCGCTGCGGTCTGGCCGTTTTATCAAAAGGGTGGATTGCTGCCGCTAAATGCTTTCTGCCTAAAGGAGTGGTATCAAAACCGATAGTCATGTAAGAGCAGTTGATTTGCTTCGGATTTATGACATAATCGGAGATTCTTTCCGTCAAAATAGAGGGAGTGAAAGGCATCCAAAAATCGCGCTGCTTAATTGCTTCATTAATTTTGGCGACTGCTTGCTGGTCGCTGGGATTAGCTAGAATCGATCTATGCCCCAGGGCACGCGGCCCAAATTCCATCCGCCCCTGGAATACAGCACAAATTTCTCCTGCGGCTAGAAGCTGAGCTATATCGTCTGCGCTCGCGTTGGCAATTATGTCATAACGCTCTTGAATGAGAGGATGATTCAACAATTGTTCTATTTCTGTCTTTGATGCTTCATTTCCTAGGTACGCATGGGTAAGCGTAGGGATATTTTTATAATTCAGCTGATCTAACTTCAGCCGATCTAACAACACATACGCCGAACCAATAGATAGGGATTCATCTCCTGCTCCAGGGGGAATATACAGAGAGTCGACCATTTCTAATTCCGCCAGGCGTTTATTTATCTTGATGTTTAATGCTAGACCTCCACTTATCACGACGTCTTTTATCCCTGTTTCTTTGATACAATTAGAAACCCATTTTACCATCAGCTCTTCAGCAAAATCCTGCACCCCGCCGGCAATGCCATCAAATCGGCATCCTTTCAACTTTTCTTGAAAATATTTGAAGAAATCAGTCATTTCAGGATTTCTTTTGAATTTTAATCCCTCCACGTCTAGACATTCCATAAAGACTTTGAACGGCCTTTCTTTTTCATAACCTCTAGAGTATGGAGCCAAACCCATCACTTTATACTCATGCTCGTGCGGTTTCATTCCTAATAATAGAGTAATACTACTATACATTTTAGCAATCACGTTATCATGAGCTCTGTGGATACATTCATGCTTCCCATTCCTAAATACATTAACCGTTTCATACGTTCCATCCCCTCCCGCATCAGCAGTCAACACTAAGAAATCTTTTTTCTGCGTACGCAGGGGATTAGTGTAATATCCGAAATAAGCGTGAGATAGATGATGGTCAACAAAGATTACTCTCTCCGAGGGCAGATTAAAATAGGTTTCAATATACTCCCTCCGAACGATACTGGTCATCTCTTTGGCTTCTTCATTTAACTCTCGGTTAAACGCAAAGGGAATATTCTGCAAAGGATAGTAATTCCCCCCTTTTGCTTTATGATGTGGGAATACATCTGCTAACTTTATATCTTTTTTATCATAAATCACCGGCTGCCAATATTTTTCTTCTAGGGTATAATGGTCCCTGATATTCATGCTGGTGATTAAATTATGCAGATTAGCACAACTTACTTGCTGATTGCCGATGGTAACATAATCTACTTCTTCAATAGTGATTCCTGCAATTTCCAAACATTTCTCTATGGCGCGCTTAGGAAATCCGCCCCTGTTTTTTACTCTTTGAAGTCTTTCTTCAGAAATAGCGCAGACTAATTCTCCATTCTTAATCACACAAGCAGAAGCATCGTGAGAATCATTTATTCCAACTACAATTAATGGTTTCATCTTTTATCTCCACGGAAAAAGTTAATGTCTTTATCCAATTGCTTAAAAGCCTCATTATATAATACTTCAGTATCAGCAAGCAATAGCTTTCCATTTCCAATTTTAACTTTATTAATCAATTTATTCTCTAATAGATATTTCTCAAATAAGGAAGCATCATAAACTACATTCTCATCTAAATTCCTAACGAAATAAGTGCAGGAATCTTTGAACTCTCTTCCAAAAATTCTAAGCGTTCCTTCAAAAGTTTTCATATACCTGTAAGGAACACCATAGCTTTGCTCTACGTAATGCATGAAGGTTGCTGATTGAAATTTAGCTCCAAAGAATAAAATTTTGGCTTTTTCTTTATGCAGTTTTCCGAATATGGAATCTTTTCCAAAACAATCAGCTTCCACATTTTTAAACTTCTTCTTATCCTTGCCAAAGATTGCAGCTGAAAAAATCGGATGTATTGTTCTTCCAGGCTTTTCAAAATTCCTAAAATGTTCAGATAATACTCCTACGGTAGATGGCGAAAATTCCGGATCATAAACCTGATTATGGCAGTAGCTGTAAGTAAAAGTGGGCATAATAATTGTTCCATTTCCTACACTTTCTTTTAAAGCTTCAATTAAACTATTTAATAATGAGTTCCTATTTCCTCCAGACAGCTTTCCAAACACAGAAATATCGCTGTGAACAAAAATGGAATCTCCTTTATTTACCCCAACTTTCTTTAAAGCTTCAACAAAATCTTGATAGTAAAGCTTGTCTTCTCCAAAAATAAATAACGGGTTTTTTTCATAAGTTATAGGAAGAATTTGCACCGTCCCTGTTCCTTTAAACACGCATTCGCCATTTTCCCTATACATTTTAGTTGAAATCTCCACAAAATGGGTAGAATTACTTTTCCCCATCACTTCTCCTATTACTTTTATCTTATCTCCAATAAAATAAGGCTTGATATATTTGGCATCCTGTTTAATGCAGATGGAACTCCCCCCCGGTAAATGTTCTCCGTATAACGTAGACAGCAATGAAGTTAACATAAATCCATAGCCTATCTGCCGCCGATACTCCGTCTGAGAAAAATAATTCTTATCCCAATGAATCGGACTATAATCATCAACTAATCCTGCAAACAGTTTATGTTTCTGCAGATCTATTTCCATCTCAAATCCTGCTTTCTGGCCAACTGCTATTTCTGAGAATGCCCACGCTTTATTTCGATGTTTCATTTGTTTACGATGTCTCTTAATTTTAGTATCATAAACATTGAAAATACCTGATTAATCCTGCAATTATGTATTTTCATTTTCTGCTTACAATTTCACATAAATCTTTGAAAGTAATTATTTGATCAATCTCTTCCAGAGTAAATTCCAGATTCACTTTCCTTTCAATCTCAGCAATCAAAGCCAGATGATTGAATGAATCCCATTCAGAATTATTCTTGCGGGAAAAATTATCATCTATCTGATCAACCGAAATTTCCATTACTTCCGATATTATTTTTTTTAGCTGTTCCATTTTATTCATAGATTATGTAAGACTGTAAAGGACTCAACACGCTTCTTTGAATTTTGAATTTATCCAATCCAAAAACTTCTTTTAAAGCAATAGTTTCTCCTGGACATTCCTTATAATTTAATTCATCGAAACCAATTATAGACCCTTTAGTTAGATGTCCTTTAATTAATTTTAAACACTCCTTAGTGGGCTGATAAATGTCCATGTCAAAATAAACTAAAGAAATAATAGTGTGAGGATTTTCTTGTAAATATTTTTTAAGAGTAATACTCGCATCTCCTTTTATAATTTCAAATTTTTTAATATGAGGAATGGGGCTTTCTGATTCATGAAAATCTAAAATCTGTTTTAAATATTCTTCATATCCATGAGTAACCGAATAATCACCGGTTTTCATTTGATGATCATTCTCGCTTACCATAGGAAAGCCTTCAAAAGTGTCAAACCCTACAATTTTTCGATTGTAATTGAATGGCTCTAACATACCTCTAAAATTAGAAAATAAGGCTAGGTTATGCCCCCATCTAACTCCTAATTCTATTACTATTCCGTGAGTTTCCAAAGATTTCTGATAAAGCTCATACATAAATAAAATTCTGGACATAGTTCTTCGATTAATGAATAACCCCAAATTGCCTAATAATTCCTGTTCCGGAATGGGTGTATTTTTAAATAACTGGAAGAATTTTTCTCTATTAATCCTCTCTTGATTAGAGGTTCTTTCAATAGTATTAAAGTCCATTTTACCATTAAATTTTAGCTAGAATCTGTTTAAAAATGTTTTGGTCTACTGTTCTTTTACACTAAAAAAGCCAGCCTTGGCATGAATGGATGGTCCTGGCTTTTTGGTGCCTAAAGATGTGTTTTAATCCGGCATCTAAACAGACTTTATTCTCAAACCAGCTTATATCAAATCCATTTACAATCAACCTTCCAGCAAAAAGAGATACTGACTGGCCATATTGTTCGCTATTAAATTTCTCCCAAAGAGAGTGATAAATTTCACTGAGCTTTGCCTCGCTTTCTTTCATAGAGATTAATTTTTTTTATCAACAAGAATTGAAATTTCGATGCTGACTCTAGTTCTATCATTAGTTCCAACAACCCCGGCATGCAGGAGCTTATCATGGAAGATAATAATATCTCCTGGGTTTGTGGGGATAACTGTTGCTTTATCAGAAACATCTTTTACTGTTGTAGCTTTCCCATATTCTCCAATAGTAAATTCATACTCTTGTTTTTGAGAATGAGGAACAACCATTAATCCAGCTTTTCCCGGCTCGCAGTAAACGGCTATCCAGGCTTTTAACATTTGCTTGCCTTTAGGCAGACTATATTTGGAACGCTGCCAGAACCAATAATCTGCATGCATGAGGGCAGCATCACTTTTTTCAAATGGTCTAACTAAACGCCAATAAATATCTTCTCTTCCTAAATGCCCATTAACCGGACATAAGTCTGTTGCAGAAAATTCTCCTAATACTTTGCTTAATACCGAAAAGATAGAAAATTTTTTGATTGCATCCACCTGCTCTTTAGAAAAAATTCTAACTGGTTTTGGCCAGGCTTCACTATGATTAATCATGTGCGCACTTTTATGATATTCTTCAATAGGACAGTTTAGGAATAAAGAGTAATTATCTTGATATTTGTTCTTAAGATTATCATGATAACTTTTGTTAATAAAATTACGGATAGTTGCCAGTTCAGATGTGGATAATTTTAAGTTGGTAATAAAACCGGTTCCTTCATTAAGTTCATTCATAACCATCTAAACCACCGTTTTAAGCTTTGTAATTTTGGATTATAAATCTTCTGCAATTAAAGCCATACATTCCGGCATCTTCAGACTTAATAGAAAATTTCTTTACCGCTTCCAGCCAGGCGCGTCTTTCTCCGTTCTCATTATCATTGGCGGAAGCATTAAACTCATCAAAGCAAATCATTGCTCCTTGACTAATCATGCTTTTAGAAAATATATAATTTAAAACCTCTTCAGTAGATTCATAAAGATCACAGTCAACATGGACTAAAGCAAATTTCTGGTTTTCTGGAAGCTGGGGAAGAGTTTCATTGAACCATCCCGGATAAATTTTGAGATTATTAATATATTTTTCACATTTTTTTCTGACAGATTCTGGATTGCCTTTGAAATCACCTTTTTTCCATTTGCCCTGGGCTACTTCTTTCATTCCTGAAGCTATACTCTTTATTTCAGGAAGCCCTTGGAAACTGTCAAATAATAATAAAGCCTTATTATTTTTCTTTATTCTGGATAAAGCATAGCTGATATAAGAAGCGCTGAACCCATTCGAAACTCCAAATTCAGCAATATCCCCATCAACTAAGGAATAACTCACGTAATTTACTGCGCTGATAAGACCTTGCTCACGCTGTAAGGCAGTTTCATTCCAGCTTAGCCTTTGCAAGTTTCTAAGAATATTTCTCTTTAATAATTTAAAATGCCTAATATATTTCTCCATCTCTCTAAAAAACAGTAATGTTTTTATAAAGATATCTGTTCTTAGATAAAGTCAACTAAACAATCATATCAATCACCTCTCCGACAAACAAAGAAGAACCAATATATAGAATTATGTTTAGTTGACTTTATCTGGTCTACTGTTCTTTTTTCAAGACCATTTTCAAGAGCCTTATTGCGTAATCTTTATATTCCCAAAATAAGCAGTCTTAAGATATGAGCAACCAAACCAACAGTTATTTGGTCGGCTATAACTGCGGAATTAGTATTGAGATAGAAAGCTTTCCTATCTCTCAGCGCAGCCTGCGTTATCAGCAACAAGAAAACCCTTCCCTCAGTTTGGGAGACCAAGTCATTTATGCTGTAGCTCAAGTGCTACCTAAATTCCCGGAGTTCAACAGCTATTTCTCGGGGGAAGTAACAAAATACCCTTCTATTAATATCGCGTACTCAATCAATCTTGGAAAAGGACCAAAAAAAGTAGTGCTCAAAAACGCCGATAAGCTCTCCTTAGTAGAAGTTTCCTACGCCGTAAAGGCCTTCGCCTTTAAGTATATGCGGGAAAATCTGACTGAAGCTGACACAGAGGGAGCAACGACCTCCATCCTTAATCTTTCTTTTTTCAATCCCTACAGCGTGGTCACTCCTCTTTTCGCCGACCAAGCCGCCCTCCTTACCATAGCTTCTGAACGGGAGATTGTAAAAATAGTGCAAGAAAAGGCAGTGGCACAGAAAGTTTTCAATCTTTGCCTAGCCTATGACGTACGGGTTGCTGACTGCCAGAGGGCTTTGCAATTTCTCAATGCCATAAAAGATATATTAGAAAAAAAAGAAGCGTAGAATTTAAGTTCCAGCCATTTAAGCGGATTCACTCAAGCCTTTTTACTTAATTTTTCCTGGTAATACTGCTGCAGCATTCTATATAGCACTTTTTTGGTCGGCCCTTTAGGAATATCTGGCAAATCCGGCAGATTATTAATAATAATTATTTCCTTAGGCTGCTTATACCCGGCTATTTTATCTGAAAGGAAATGACGTAAATCCTCTTCCCGCACCGAGAGCCATCCTTTGTCTTCCTTAAGCTTGACAAAAGCACAAACTTCCTGTCCCAGTAGCTTACTGGGTATGCCGAACACCGCACATTCTGCTACGGCAGGATGCTTAAAGAGAACATTTTCAACTTCACTGGGATAAATGTTTTCTCCACCTTTGATGATCAGGAAATCTTTCCTGGTTTTGAAATAGATGTATCCGTCTGCATCCATATAACCGTAATCCCCACTATGAAACCAGCCGTTCCTAAAAGTTTGATAGTTTTTTTCCGGAAGCATGAAATATTCATTTGCAACATTCAAACCACGTATACAGATTTCACCCTCTTGGCCCAAGGGCAATTCATTACCATCATCATTGCGGATGCTGATTTTATTAACAGGAAGAGCCTTGCCCACGGTTCCTACTTTTCGTTTTTCCGCAGGGAAATCATTGAAGCAGGCAAAGGAAGTAGTTTCCGTCAAACCGTAACCCTCAAACACCGGGATCTTAAAGCGGGATTCAAATTGGTTTTGCATCTCTCTGGTTAAGGGCTGCCCTCCGCAGATTATACCTTGCATAGATTGGTCAGTGCGCTCCAGCGGCAGGCTCAACAAAATGGAAAGAATGGAAGGCATGACGCTGATCCAGTTGATGTGATATTGTTCAATGAGACGCCAAAACGTCATCAAGCTGGTTTTACCCTGCACCATCACGGTTGAACCGCCGGCATAGAGAGGGCTTAGCAAGGTTACAACCTGCCCATTATTATGAAAGAGTGGAAGCAGGCCTAAAGTCCTGGTTGAGGACGAAAACAGGAACCATTCAGAAAGCGCTTTGGCATCAGCCAGCAAATTGAGATGAGTAAGCACCACGCCCTTAGGATTTCCCGTCGTTCCAGAGGTATAGATTATGACTGCTTTATCAGTTGGACTAACTTCAGGTGTTTGAAACAAATGCGCAATCGTTTGCGCAGATGAGTCGGAAAAATATTCTGAAGAAAAAAATTTTTCTGTTGAATAAAAAGTAGCGAGGGGGGCAGCGACAGCCCCTATTTTCGATTCTACAATAGGATCAAAGAGAACCATTTTTGTTTGCGAATTAGTAATAATAAATTCCATCTCTGGAGGTGAAAGATCGGGGTTGATGGGCACGACCACTACTCCCAGCGCCAGCGCGGCAAAATAAAGTGATACGAAAGAAGAGGAAGTAGGGATGATTAAACAGAGGCGATGGCCGGGCTGTAGGCCATGTTCACCCTGAAGCTGAGCGGCAACCAATTTAATTTTATAGTCAAAATCCTGATAAGTAAAGGACTCATCTTTATCCGGAAAGAAAATAAAATCCTTTGCCAAAAAAAGTTCTTTTTTGGCTAAGAACAGTTCATAGACATTCTGGTATTCGATAGCAAATGGTTTTTCCAGACGCTGGTGCGGCAGCAGCATTTCTGAATTGATGGGCAATCCTTTTCTATTCTGAAGGTATTTACGAAGAATTGCTAGAATTGCTGGAACACCGGTCATGCGCAAAGTATCTTTATATTCCAATCTAATGCCAAACTCTTTTTCCAGCGCCGCTAAGAGCTGAATATGCTTCAGGGAATCCCAGCGCGGAGTATTGGCCATAGTCAAATCAATACTATAACTGCCCATTATTTTCTCAAACACTTCACGAAGTTTTTGTTCCATTAGTCTTTCCTATTTTACTGAATCTTTGAAATGATCAATGATGTTTTCTGCCGCCCGCCTAGCCATCATCGAACGGCATTCCTTAGTTGCCGTTCCGATATGCGGAATAATCAAACAATTATCTTTTTTACAGAGCGGATGGCTGGCCGGAAGCGGCTCGGGATCAGTCACGTCGAGGCATGCTCCCCGAATGAATCCCTTTTGCAATGCCTCGACTAAATCGTCAGTATGGACCACCCCGCCACGGGCCATGTTGATCAAAACTGGCTTCTTCTGCATCTGCAGGAACTCTTTTTTGCCGATAAAATGTTTTGTTTCCTTGGTCAATGGGAGGTGCAGGGAAATATAATCTGCATTATTGAGGAGAAAAGGCAGTTCTACCTGCTGAATCGCGACCGGGATTGGTTCATCTGCCGGAGGTGTCGACCGGTTATAGTAAATGACCTGAAGACCAAAACCTAATGCTCTTTTGGCTACAGCTCTTCCAATTTTACCAAAACCGATGATACCCAGCGTTTTTCCGGAAAGTTCTTCACCGAGAAAAAGTTCAGGATCCCATGATTTCCATTTATCCTGATAAATAAAATCACGGGCCGAGTGAATTTTCCTGGTCCAGGCTAAAAGTAAAGCCAAAGTCAGATCCGCAGTACTCTCGGTTACCACATTCGGAGTATTATATATAGAGATTCCTTTACTTTGCGCTGCAGCCAGATCAATATTATCTAAACCCACAGCGTAATTAGAAATTACCTGTACAGAACTATTATTAAGAATATCCGCGGTCATTTTTTCCGATACGGTCGTTAAAATTCCATCGTAGTTGGAAGTGATTTCTTTTAACTTTACTAGCGGTAACGGAGCATTTTCTTCAGAAGAGTCAACCTGAAAATGTTTACCCAAAAGTTCTTTGGCTATCGGAGGCAAGCGCCTGGTTATAAAAATTCGCTTCATGTTTTATGATGGTACTTTTGTCGTACTCCTCCGCAAAAATTCACCTACTTTCTTCATTGCTTCATCAATTTTATCTAAATCATGAACTAGAGGGCCAAACGAAATTCTGACTGCTTCTTGCTGAGATCTTCCAAAACCCCAACCTGGAACAAAGAGCACACCAGTTGCTTTCAATACTTCCTCGACAAAGACAGCACTATCGCGACCTACTTTCATACAAGTATA
Source organism: Candidatus Nanoarchaeia archaeon (assembly GCA_035291085.1). GTDB lineage: Archaea > Nanobdellota > Nanobdellia > Woesearchaeales > GW2011-AR9 > JACPIL01. The sequence continues at coordinate 52,287 of DATDTA010000145.1, forward strand.
AAGACCGCCCTGGGGCACAAAACAAGGCAAGCCGATATGTTCATGAATCGCTTGTACTGTTTTCTCTGCCGCTTTCTTATAAAGAGCATTTACATCTTTAAGATACGTATGTAGACTTCCGTCAGCGATAGCTTTTTCGAGATACGTGGTTAAAGCCATTTGATGTAAAGTATCTGGACAAAGAATCGCTGATGATTGCACCGATTCAAATACGGAAATCACTTCTTCACTTGCTTCGATCCAACCCAGGCGCCTGCCTAAACCACGGCACCATTTAGAATTCGAATGCAGCGAGAGGTAATTATCGCTTGGGGGCCAGGAAAAATATTCTGGAAGCTGATCTTCGAAAACGAGGTCTTTGTAAGCAAAATCAATCACCAAGAAACCACTTGTCTCTTCCAGCGCTTGACGAGCCGCTTGGACAAAAGCATGCGGTAGTACCTGAGAAGTCGGGTTGTCTGGAGCTACCAACAACACTACTTTCGGTTTTTCCTTTCGGATGAATTGGGCAAATTCTTGAATTTTCTTCTCGGGAATATATTCCCATTTTTCTTCATCAACCACAGGAAAACGAATTATGTCTACGTCCAAAGCAGTTGTAATCTGCGTCGGGAAATTACAATAAGCTGGATCAAGCAGCAGGATTTTGTCATGCGGATCAAGCAATACCTGGAAAATATCAAAGGTCATCTGGGTAGAATTTGCGCCAATAGCGATCTGTTCGGGATGAAGTCCCCGCAGGTTGTAGATATGTTGTTCATATTTCACTAATGCTTCTTTACAAGCTAGCATCCCCAAAGTGGGTGAATACCCGCCAGACTGGTGCAATTTTTCCTCATCATTAATTATTTCCGCATAGGCTTGCTGCATTAATTTAGGAGTTTTATGGTTAACCCATCCCCCAGCAAAGGAAATCACTTCTTTCGATTCGAAACCTAACTTCTTAAAATAGGCAGGGTTGGCATAGCTCATGATCTGCCGCACCGGAGAGATCTGCCGTCTAAACATTACCGCTTTTTTTGAAAGTTCTGGTCTCATTATTTCATTTCACCTCTAACATTATCACGTCATCCCGCCATCAACATTTATCACTTGTCCATTCACATAGCTGGCCAAATCACTAGCCAGAAAAAGAGCAACCCGAGCTATCTCTTGTGGCTGGCCAATCCTTTTTAGGATGGTTTGATTCAGCAAACGTTCCCGCTGTTCAATCGTAAGGTAACTAATCATTTCTGTTTCTGTCAATCCTGGAGCTATAGCATTGACAGTAATGCCAATCGGCCCTAGCTCTTTTGCTGCAGTCTTGGTAAAACCAATTATCCCTGCCTTGCTAGAGCTATAAGCAGCTTGCCCGGGGTTGCCGAATAAACCCATCACTGAAGTGATATTGATTATCTTCCCCCCGCTAAGGAGCATTATCTTAGCTGCTTCTTTAGTGCAGAGAAAAGTTCCTTTAAGATTTGTGCCTAATATCGCTTCCCACTCCGCTTCCTCAGTCTTGAGAATTAAATTATCCTTCAAAATGCCGGCGTTATTGATCAATACATCCAGTCGACCAAAAATTTTTTTGACTTCAGAAAACAAATGCTGCACCTGATCTGCTTTGCTGATATCTGCCTGAATAGCGATAGCGGTTGGGCAAATAGTTTTTATTTCTTGCAGGGTTTGCTGCAAAGAATCCTCGCTATGGAGATAGTTTATGATCACTGTTGCTCCTTGTTGTGCGAAAAGAATAGCGATGGCCTTCCCGATCCCTTTGCTGGCACCAGTAATCAAAACAACTTTATTCTGAAGCATATCCTTAATCTCTCCGCTTTATCTGAATTTTTTCTTTCTCTTGAATGATAACAAAAGCTACTGCTTTATCTTCACAATGCGACAGGCTGATTTTGCTTTGTAAACCAGCGTACTTTTGATGATGGATTCTTATTGAAGGAACGCCATCTTGAAGATGATAAATCTCAATTTGTGTAAATGGGACGGCTTTTTTTCCCAAACCGTAAAGAGCTTTGATGATTGCTTCCTTAGCTGCAAATCGCACAGCTAGATGTGGAGCAGGATTTTTCTTTGAAAGACAGTATGCTAATTCATCAGCAGTATAGATCTTACTAAAAAAGAGACTATCTTCGGATTGCTTCAATCCGCGAAAGCGACTGATACTCTCTATATCCACGCCTATGCCGCAAGTCCAGTTCATGCATTACCTCGTTTTTGAGCATTTAAATACTTTCTGAAGTTATGTTCTTTCTAAAAAAGATTTCCGATCAAGAGCATAATGAAAAATCCGTGAATCGCTACCATCAATCCTCAAAAAATGAAAACCAAAACTCTCAAAAAGCTTCTTAGATATTTCATTGTGCTGCATGATTCGTGCGGTAATGGTATGTACATTCTCTTGAGAGAGATATTCTTCAAAAGCAAGACTTAAGGATTTCTTCCCATACCCTTGCTGCCGAAAATCTGGATTGAGATTGATGCTCACCTCCGCTTCCTCATCACGACGATCGAAGCGGATCATTCCGACCTTCTGCTGTTCGAGATTGACAATTAAATACAGCCGAGTAGACGGTTTCTGCAGTACATTTAAATACCACTTTTCATGAATTTCCAGAGCAACTTCTCCAGTAGGAGAGAAAGCTATGCTTACGGGATCATTTCGCCAACGTAGGATATCCCAACAGTCATCCATTGTAGCAAGACGAAGCGAGATATTAATACTCCTTAAATTCTGGTAGTGGCCCATATTTTTCTTCTAATTGCTTTTTTCCCATTGCGATTTTCTGAGGATCAGCGGTAAAAGAGCGCGGATGTCTTTTATATAAATACAAGGGTTTAGGAACATGCACTCCTTTATATTTAGTGAGGATGCGAAACAGCAAGTCGTATTCTGGAAACATAAAACGCTGGTCCCAGAAGCCAATTTCTTCGAGAATTTTCTTCCGAAAAAGAATTCCTGCTGCAAGTGTATTCAAGATGTTTTTGCAGCTTATTTCTTTTCTTGCGTTAGTGCGCAAGTCAATTTCATGATAATCACTGTAGGCAAACGCATATTCACGGCGGTTGCTATAATCTTCATATGGGGCCCCAGATTGAAGACCACTATAAAGCTCTGAGAGCATATTTGGACTGCATTCATCATCACCATCGAGAAAAACCACATATTCCCCTCTCGCTAAGCGTAGCCCTTCATAACCAGCTTTGATCATGCCTTGGTTCTGTTGATGTAATACACGTAATCTGGGGTGATGAAAGGAATCGATGAGGTCACGAGTTTCTTTTTCACTCCCGTCGTCAATAACGAGAATCTCAAAGTCAGCAAAATCCTGCCGCAAAGCGCTCCGAATTGCTTTGTCAACTAGATTGAGATCGTTATGGGTGCGAATAATTAAGGAAATCATGCTGATCAGCTTCGGTCTGCTCCGCCCCTGCTTCTACCACCTACTCTTTTACTCATTCCACCAGTCCTCCTTCGTTAGCACAGTATAAGGAAAAAGATCGCAGGAGGCTTTCTTACCCATAATTTCCCAGTAATGCTTGGGATCAAGGGCAGATTCTACTTGTCTGTTGCCAGGACGTAATACGGAAATATTTTCGGGATTGAAGACTTCACCTTTCTTAATCGGTTTGACTACAAATATTTTTCGTCGCACAAACTTCATCATGCTACGCTGCTCTTCCGTTAATGTTATCTCCCCGTCGCCAAGCCAAGCTTGATCAATATATATGTGCTTACCTTCTTGAAGCTGTTTCTCAGTTTCACGTACAACTTGCACCATCTGTTTAAGCTCTGCTGGCTCCAGGGACATTTTATGGTCGATCCCTTCCATAGCCCTGGAAAGAGTAAAATGTTTTTCGATGATTTTTGCTCCAAGCGCGACTGCAGCTGAGGGGACACCCATATAGTCCATGGTGTGGTCAGAGTACCCAACCACTACTTCAGGGAAAAAAGTCGATATTGTTTTTAAGGCCTTCAGATTTGCAGAAGAAGGAGGAGCAGGATATTTAGCGACGCAATGTAAGATCGAGAGGGATTTATTACCTGTTGAAGCAACCGTTGCGACCGCTTCTTGTACTTCTTTGAGTTGCGCTCCACCGATAGAAAAAATCAGAGGCTTGCCAGTAAAAGCAGCTTTTTTCAACAGCGGCAGATGTGTAGTTTCAGAACTGGCTATTTTAAACATTCCAACATGCCGGTCAAGAATATCTACCCCTTTTTCATCAAAGACACTAGCAAAAAGAATTAGGCCTTTACTTTGTGCGTACGCAGCTAAGTCAGGAATCCACCACCCCGGAAATTCAGTTTTCTTCCAGACTTGATAGATATCTACTTCCTCACCCCATTCATTACGAAAGTGGCCCGCATCTGGAACATAAAGTCCTTCTGCCGTAAGCCATTGAAATTTCACTGCATCAACACCAGCAGCAGCAGCAACATCGATTAATTTTTTAGCGAGGTTAAAATCACCGTTGTGATTGACACCTGCTTCAGCTATGATGAAACAAGGCTGATTACTACCAATTATTCTTGTCCCGACTTTGAAAGACACTTTCGGTTTCTCTTCTGTTATTGATGCATATTCAGAATCTTGGAGTATTCTGTATTTCACTTCTGCAATTTTCCAATCTTCTTCAGTGTCGATATCCTGGACTTCCAGATCACTTAAGATTACTGCACCGGAATTAGTTGTCCAGAGCAGCTTGTGTCTCTTGAAACTTTCAGTTTTCATCCAGTAGAATTGTCCACTGTCATGATAAGCTGGCATCAGGTCTTGTGAGCGTTTAGTCAAGTTCTCTGGGTTAATCATGCTTAGCTTCTCCCCCTCAATTTTAAGAGCCCGTTGGATAGGGTAAGTGTAACGACGTACGGGACATACTGAATCGTAATTCTTTTCGATCATTAAAGAAAAACATTCTTGCATCTTTTCAACTGAAACAAAAGGTGCAGTCGGAAGCAGACAACAGAAATAATCAAACGTTTTTCCCTGGAGTTCATATCGCTCTAGGACTTCCCCCATCACTTCGGCAAGATGAGCAAAATCATTTGCTGTTTTTTCAGATCTCAGAAAAGGCACTTTCGCTCCGGCCCGGATAGCAATTTCAGCAATTTCTTTATCGTCTGTCGATACCATCACTTCGTCAAATAGTCCCGACTTAATTGCACACTCTATAGAATAAGTGATGATCGGCTTTCCCAAAAAATGCTTTATGTTTTTTCGAGGAATTCTCTTGCTTCCCCCCCGCGCAGGAATGATCGCAATTCTACTTTTTCTTGTAGACATAAAAAATTGTTGTATATTAACTATAACCCGGTTTTGTTCTTGTTCCATCAAACTAGGATAGATCGGTAAACTGATAATTTTTTCGTAAAATTGTTCAGCGTTAGGACAAAGTCGAGGCTTATACCCTTTCTGGCGATAATAAGGCTGTAAATAAATAGGCAGATAATGCACCTGGCATAAAATATCTCGTTCTTTCAAATACTCAAATAGAGTACGCCGTATTTTTCCATTCTTAACTTTAAGAATAAATAAATGATAGGAATTAACCAGGTCGTTTTGTTCTTCTACCATTTCCAATTCTGGATTTTTTTTGAAAGCTTCCCCGTACTTGTTCGCCAATTCTCTCCTTTTCTCAATAAAAGAATCTATCTTCGTAAGTTGGCTCATCCCTAAAGCACATTGAAAATCAGTCATGCGATAGTTATATCCTAACTCCTGCATCTCTTGATGCCATGGCCCTTCGTCTTTATACCAAAACAGTTCAGGATTTTTCGTTATTCCGTGGGTGCGCAATTTCAATAACTTCTCATACAGATCTTTGGAGTTAGTCGTAATCATTCCACCTTCACCGGTAGTAATATGTTTCACGGGATGAAAACTGAAGCAACTCATCTGGGAATATGTACAGTCGCCTATTTTGCTCTCCTTGTACCTTGCACCCAGAGCATGACAAGCATCTTCGATAACGACCAAGTTATGCTTTGATGCAATCTTTTGGATTGCTTCTAAATCACAGGGCAATCCGCCATAATGAACAGGAAGGATTATTTTTGTCGCAGCAGTTATCTTTTTTTCAACTTCTGCTGGATCAATCAAACCTTGCTCAGTAATATCCGCAAACACCGGAGTAGCGCCACAATAGAGGGTGCAATTGGCAGAGGCGACAAAACTGAGCGGTGAAGTAATCAATTCTTCTCCCGGCTTCAAACCGGCAGCCAGACAAGCTAGATGAAGAGCTGCAGTTCCGCTAGAAACTGCTACGGCATATTTCGCTCCAACATAATTTGCAAACTTTTCTTCAAACTCTTTTATTTTCGGCCCCGTAGTTAAGAAATCATCTTGAAGGGCTTTCTGTACCGCTGCAAGATCATCTTCTTGGATTGATTGTTTCCCATAAGGAATTTTCTCTGAAACCACGGCTTATTCTGCTTTAAGAGCATATTTAAAGATTACGAAATAGGCATCTTTTTTGTGGGTTCTTCCTCAAAATTTAAATAGGAGCCACCTAAATCAAATTTATGCGCATTGCCTTCCTTACTACTGGATTTTCGCAAGGAAATAAAGAAGCAACTAAAATAACCATCAGCTTACTAGCGCGAACGCTGCAAAAACAAGGACAGGAAATATCCATCATTACCCAAGGAAAGTCCTCCGAGCATGAGCAAGGATTATCTATCTTTCGTGCTTCTTCCCCAATTGTAAAAGGCCTACTCTCGTATCCATTAGCATTACATAAGACTCAGAAAAAATTCCACATACTTCATGGTTTCAGCGCTGCACCAGCTTTGATTCTACGTTCATTATTATCAAGGCATTTTTCTCAAAATGCTAAAATCGTTCATAGTCTAAAATCATATTCTAAAAGTAAGTGGGGAAGAAAAGGATATTGGCTGCTCAATAACGCTGATGTAGTAACTGTACCTACCGAGGTATTCAAACGACGACTGATTGCTCGTGGTGTAAAGGAACGGAAGATCAAAGTTATTCATTCACCGATCGATTGCCAGCGATTTGTTCCTTTCACAGCAACAGAGAAAAGCAAGCTACGCAAAAAGTTAGGATTATCCAAAAAGATTATATTTTATTATGGCGGGACCTGGAACGGCAAAGGTGTACAAGACTTACTAAGAGCATTTACTTTTCTTCTTCACCAGCACGATGCAGAATTACTTCTTGCTCCACGTTATCCATTAGAAAAAAAACATCTTCAAACCATCCAACAACTTGGCATTGCTGATCGAGTTCGCATGGTCCAGGAAGAGATTGATGTTCCAAAATACTTGAATGCTGTCGATCTGCTAGTTCTTCCTTATCGTAGTTTAGTTGGCACAGAAGGTAATCCCTCTTGTCTGCTGGAAGCCATGGCCTGCAAAACGCCAGTAGTGACCACAGCTTTACCAGAATTACAAGAAATAGTAGGGACAGAAAAAGAAGTTTTGATGGTCAGACCACGAGACCCTGCATCCTTAGCCTTAGCTATGGCACGTTTGCTGGAAAATGCGACACTGCGGAAGCGATTGACTGAAAATGCTCATCGTAAAGCTCAGGAATTTGATGTGAAGAAGATTGCCTCAGAGCTGATGAAAGTGTATAAGATAGCAAGTATTCCTGTTCCAAAAAGGATATAAAGTAAGTTCCCTCATTTTCATGACATTTTTAACTTATAACTGCCAGAAATTAAAAAAAATGAAAATTTACTGCAACATAGATCTTGACGGAAGAAATTTCGAAGGTAGAACTCAGCTAGCCTTAGCTATAACCAAATATTTGCAAGATCAAGGATATACTTTTACTAACGATCCCGCAGAAGCAGATCTTATTCATTTCCACAGCAGCGGTATCGGGGATTCATACCGAGCATATCAGCTGAAGAGAAAATATAATCTTCCTGTAATCTATTCTCTTTATTCCAACGCTCAAACTTCATGGCTGATGCACCCCATTAATTTTTTAATCCAAGGAATATATTTTCAGAAAACTGCTACCAAATTTTTAGCCAGTTATTCTGCAGCAATTCCCTTACGCTGGAGAGCTCATTTTTTACAGAGGCTGGATAAAGTAATTGTGCCTTCTACATACCTTAAACAAAAATTATATCCAAACACCGAAGTCATTACCCTTGGAGTAAATCCAGAAAAATATAAACCTTTAGAGAAAAAACAAGCTAAGAAAGCAAAAGCAGTCAAAATAGCATACTTTGGTCATCCCGGGGTGTTTAAAGGATTGAACGACTTTGTTCAAGCCTCAAAACTATTTGGAAAAGAACTTGAAACCCATGTTTTCTTAACTCAACGATTTGAAAAAGTAGACCAATATATCCAAAAACATAATCCCCAGATAAAAATTCATGGCTTTGTAGAAGATCTTGTTGCTATGTACAATGAGATGGACATTATTGTCCTTCCCTACCGCATGGAAATCGGCACTGTTGCTAATCCTTTAGTCCTATTGGAAGCCATGGCTTGTGGAAAAGCTATCATCACTACCGATCATGAATTTATTAAAGAGATAGTGCAGGATTCAGCTATAGTGGTGAAGAAAAATTCGCCTCATTCAATAGCTAAAGCGGTACAAAGCCTTGCCAAGGATTTAGCCCAGAGAAAAAATGTAGGCGAAGGTGCAAGAAAAATAGTTGTAGAAAGATACAATCTTACCAAAATGTTAGAAAAGTATCATCAACTGTATCAGGCTTATGAAAAGAAATAGGCCTTGGTTGTTAAAAGAAAAAATCTAGCTAGAAGAGTTGGAAATCACCACCAATTTCTCAGTAAATAGCTCTCCACAAATTCTAAAGCTTGGACATTCCTTTTTCCCTTTCCGCCAGTCTGCAATTTTAAAGAATAAGTAAAACGATTAAATATCTCTAACTGCCTCTTTAGATCATCAATATTTTCCGCTGGCCTTCTTTCCTTAAGCACTTCCGGCGTATTGTACAAGAAAATAGTCAAAGTCGGTTTAGGAAGGAACCATAATAAAAATCGTTTAAATCCAAAAGTAACATTTTTCATTAACATAATATCGGAGCCATAACGATCCGTTATAACGATTCTTTTCTGCATCCGAGCTGGAAAAACCCGAGCATAATAGCGAAGTAATTGATCAAACAGAAATACTGGCGCCGAGGCAGTGTATAATAATTTCTTAGAAAATAACGATTTTGCAGCTGCCGCCGGTGATGGTGAAAGAGCCATTCTTTTCTTTTCCGTACGTTTATACATCCGGCCTATCCGGGTGATTGGCAAAAGATGATTCCTTCCTCGCCCCGTATAGACAACCTTAACCCGCCTCCATTTTGCTTCCAGATGTTCCCGAAGAGAAGAGACTAAAGTTGACTTTCCTGCTCCATCCGGGCCAAGAACGCTAATCAAAGGAGCCGGAGTGAAAAATCTTTTCCATCTCAACCAGCGCCCACATAAAGCTAAAAATGTGGTGATATGGCGTAGCTTCTTCACCACAAAATATGCCGCGAGGGAATAAGTTGGAATTTTTTCAAATTTCTGTTGCTCCACTAAATCAAGAATAGTAGCTGCTTTTCTTCTGTTAAAAATGCGTGAAAGAGCAGCAAGAACCTCGTTTCTATCGTACTTCATAGAAGAAATAATACGCTGATACTTCTGTTTAAAATAGCGCTTTCCTAAAATGGAATGAACTATGTACATAACAAAAACATCATTTTCCGCTAAGACAAAAAAGAACTCTTTAGCAGTTTTATTTTTCAAAATACTCTCATCAAGATAGCGCATATCATTCCAATACACACCGCCAACCTGAACATCGAAACTAACCAGTTTTAAATCTACTAATTTAAAATATGCCTTATGTGCTAATGAAAATTGCTGTTTTCGTTTCATAAAACCAAAATTATGTAACACTTCTCCAACACGAACCAGATCCTGTTTTGAAACAACTATATCTAAACCTTCAATTGGAAAAGAATTATCGTAGAGAAACTCATAATTACGTAACAAACAATATTGAATACCTCGAGCATTAAATTCCGTTAGAACTTTTTTATACCAATCAACTTGTATATTTGGCATTCTTCCTCCTTTTCTTCATGAGGATGATAATAAAATACGCTAGCAGAGCAGGAATCAACACTAAATAAGATTGGTCGGGCCAAATCCAATTAAGGGTATATTTATCAGTTGTGAAAGGATAAAGCCAGGATATGCCGCCTAGGAAATGCCGCAAGAGAGTATCTGATAAAAGGTGTGTTAATGTACCTAAACCTAGCCAAGTCACAGTGTGACTATATTTATACCTAAAAAGCGGAGCGATGAGGAGTATTACCAATACTAACACAAAAGGCACGTGAAAAGCATCCAAGAATTGATAATTCCAATTTGGGATAGGGATGAAAAGTTCTAAAAGAGTCAATTTTGGCAAAAGGTCAGGCAATAATGCTCCAATCAAAACGACACTTTTCTTTTTTATATCCAGGAGTTCTGCGAATACTAAGGCAATAACAATATGGGTCAACCAATCAGGCACGTTTAATTCCCCTCCAGGTTATTTTCCATTCTTTCAAAAAGTAGAATAATACTATCAAACCTGCTAAAAAAGAACTTCCATAAATGCTAATATACGCATAATTATAATTATGTACTCCCTCTGCAAAGATCGATCCATCACGCTGTAAAGTCCCATAAATCAACACTTCGCCGTATCTGGGAGGTCCATAATTCACATCATCATTTCTCTCAAGGTGAACTTTAACGGTGCGTTGATTTTTAATCATAAAAAAGCCCTGCTCAAATCTCCCAGCATATACACCTTTGATGGTCTTCTTCTCTCCAACGTATAAGGAAGGATTATCTAAGAAATCATCAACACTAAAAGATTTTGAATAGGCTAGGTTGTAGTGAAAGAGGGTTACCAGCAGGGCTACAATAAGTAAGAAATAAGATATCTTACATAGTAGCCTGATTTTCATTCTTAATCTCTCCAGAATTTCCTTTTTAAAATTAATGGTATATCGTTCTTAAAGATGATGATAACGATATAAAATAAAAAATCAAGAAAAGTCTACTACTTTAATCTTAAAGTGCAAGGTCTTTCCTGCTAGAGGATGATTTAGGTCGATAGTGACTTCCTCCTTGGTAACTTCTACAATCTTAGCTGGAAATTGCATTCCGTTTGGTAATCCTACCGACAAGATCATGCCTATCTTCGGCTCCTGATCCTGCGGCAATTGTTTGCGTGGCACTTTCTTGTGCAGTTCAGCTTTTAATTCGCCGTATGCTTCTGCGGGAGGAAGGGTTATATCTTTTTCCTCTCCTTTTTTCATCCCCATCACCGCATCATCAAAACCTTTGATCACTTGGCCAGAACCAACTTCAAATTCCAAAGGCTGGCCATGTTTCTCTGAAGCATCGAAAACTGTGCCGTCGTCAAATGTACCAGTGTAATCTACTTTTACCTTATTTCCTTTCTTTACACTTACTTCCTTTGCAGGCATTATCTCAACTCCCATATAAAACAACAAAAACCAAGAATCAGTTTTTAGTTGTTAGTAATTTCAGCAAAATAATACTTCCATTATTTAAGCGTTACGGAACTAAAGAAGTTAAAGAAAGTTAAAAATAGCGAGGATAAACCCCTAAGAAGAAATCATGCATACTCATCACGGAAGGCTCTAGTTCGCCTAATCGGTTTCTATATCGTTCTGCAAGCCGCTGAGAGAATTTATTGGGAACTCCATCGGCTGTGATTATTCTGAACTCACTCACCCGACCATACACGCTAGCATCAAATTCAGAAGTCGCTACTTTAATATTCACTAGTCCCCGTAGAGAAGGTTTGTCGGCACCATGATCACCAAAAAAATAGATCGGCGTAAATACCGGCGCTGTAGGAAGTTCAATTCTTCCGGTTTGGCGGAAATTTTCGCCATTTTCTGTGACAATTAAAGAAAGACACCCAGCTGCTTCCCGACAGGCTTCGATTATATTTCTCTGTTGCATTAAGCAAGTTGCAGTATACCTACCAAGATCTGTTCTTTCCATATTCCAAGTGAGAAAACATCTCTTTAAAAGTATTTCGAGAGTGAAGAAGTAATTTCAAAAGGAGTCATGCTACAACAACATTTATATAACTCCCTTGCCCTAATTCAGACATGGATCCCGAAGTGCAAAAAATTCTTCTCAAAGCAGGAAAAATTGCCTCACAAGTGAAACATGAAGGAGCAAAAAAACTTTCCAAGCCCGGAACTTCTTTCTTAGAAACAATGGATTACTGCGAAAAGCGTATCAAAGATTTAGGTGGCAAGATTGCCTGGGCGCAGATGGCAGTAAATGATACTGCTGCTCACTTCTGCCCTACTGAAGAGGATAAATCTGTTTCTGAAGAAGGACAAGTCATCAAAGTCGATATGGGCGTGCATATTAACGGATACCTTGCAGACAATG
>DATDTA010000146.1:0-1696 GCA_035291085.1 Candidatus Nanoarchaeia archaeon
TTGTACTCGAAAAACGTGCAGTTCATTGTAATAACCCATAACGATCTCACAATAAGCGAGGCCGACAAGATATTCGGCATATCGATGGAGGGCGGCGTATCGAAGGTATTCGGGATAGAGATGCCGGCGGCGAGAGGATAATATGAAAGTAATACTATACGCTTCGATGTCTGTAAACGGCTTCATAGCCAGAGAAAATGACAAGGAAGACTTTCTTTCAGATGAGAACTGGTTTTCTTTCCAGAAACTGGCAGAGGGCGCCGGGTGCTTCTGCGTCGGCCGGCGCGCATATGAAGTCGTAAAGGAAAAATACAAAAGCGGATACAATTTTGACACATTAAAGGCTAAACCTATCGTACTTTCCAAAAGTCCAAAGAAAATAAAGTACGATGTCGTCGTATCGCCTCATGACGCTATAAAGAAAGCAAAATCTCTTGGATCCAAATCCTTAGTCGTTGCTGGAGGCGGGAAAACCAACGCGTCATTCATGAAATCAGGACTTGTGGACGAAGTTGTATTAAATCTGGAACCTTTCGTGCTTGGAAAAGGCGTGAGGGTTTTTGATGATGAGAATTTTGAAAATAAATTGAAACTTTTGAAAATGAAAAAATTAAAGTCGGGAATAATTCAGCTGCATTACAAATTAGGGAGTAGAAAGGAATGAAAGTAATTTTATATATGGCTATGACTGCCAATGGAATGATAGCACGAGAGAACGATGAAGCACCTTGGTCCAAGGTCGTCTGGAGGGAATACTACAAATTCATAAAGCAAAATAAAAACATTATAGTTGGCAGAAGAACTTACGAGCTAATGAAAAATGCTAATGAATTTGAGAAGCTTGGTAATCCAATTACGGTTGTTATTTCAAGTAGAATGTCCGGAAACGGTGGAAATACATTTTTCGTAATGAATCCTGAAGAGGCTCTAAAGAAATTGGAGAAAAAAGGATTCAAAATTGCTGTGATTGGTGGCGGGAGCAAATTGAATGCAAGCTTCCTTAAATCTGGTTTGATAGACGAGATATGTCTTGATGTAGAACCTTGGATATTTGGAAAAGGAATAGGATTATTTTCTGAAATAGATGCAGAAGCTAACTTAATGCTAGTTAAAACAAAGAAGCTATCAAAAAATACTGTAAGACTAATCTACAAAGTGATAAAAAATGGCAAAAAAAGATAAAAAGGAAGCAAAGAAGGAAGAGCGTAAAGCTGACCAGCCTTTCGAGGAAGAGCCAATCGAGATGGAAGAGGAGCTGCCTGCGGAGCCTCAGCAGCCTCTCGTCATAGATGAGAACACCGTCATCCAGACAATAATACTCGGCAGCGACTGGCAGGAGGTCCTGACAACTTTAGTTGCGGAGATGGGAATGGATCCGCTGTCTGTTGATCTTATCAAGCTTGCCGAGGTTTTCACTGGCTACCTGCAAAGGATTCAGAAGTTTGACTTCCGCATTCCCGCACGATTCATACTTGTCGCTGCTATTTTGCTGAGAATGAAAGCGGAACTGCTGCTTGACGAGGAGGAGCAGAAGGAAATAAAGCGGGTAGAGTCGGCGCCGCTTAACATCGAGGACGTGCCTATGCTTCTGGCACCCATATCAAGAAAACCCACCAAAAAAGTTACCTTGAATGAGCTTGTCAGTGCGCTGAACAAGGCATTTGAGTTCCAGGAGAGGAAAGAGGGAAAGAAAATA
>DATDTA010000147.1:0-17855 GCA_035291085.1 Candidatus Nanoarchaeia archaeon
CTTACTGCAATATCATGAGTTAGCCATATTTAAATCTTACTCTTATATTGCAGTATGAAGCGTTCCTCATACGTAATCAAGAAACTTATTCTCCATAAAGTCAAAGAGAAACCAGCTTCATATGCAGAGTTAGAAAGAAAAGTAAACACCGGCTACAGAACAGTCAAATCAAACTGCGAAGAACTGAAAGATTATAATTTCATCGAAATCGAGAAAGTGATCGATCCGGCTAATGGAAGACCTTCGCATGTGGTCAAGATCACAGAGAAAGGTTTGAAACAACTGAAGAAGTAAAATTTATATAAGACTGCTCTTTCAAGTATTTATGGCTAAATTAATTCAGGCAACACCTACTTTAAGAGGAAAGGAAGCAATTAGATTCATTGAAAATATGATTAAAGAAGAAAGGAATCCTAATCCTAGAAGGATTGCTCTATTAAAAAGGGCAGACAAACTTAGGATTGAAGAATCTGATGAGTTACGTCTAGATGCATAAAAATTGTGTCTTTCTCCTCTTTAAAGATTTTAAATTCATTTTTCAAGTAAAAAGGAATAGAATTTTTCTTAGCATCAACTGTCACAAATCTACATCCAGCAATTTTTATAGAAATGGATTTAGCTCTTCTAACTATATATTCTATCATTAATGTTCCTATTCCTTTTCGTAAAAATCTATTATCAACCGCCAACCTAGCAATCTTTAGCGAAGGCAAAGTTGAATAGGTTATATTTTTGTCTTTGAAAAATTGTTCTAAATTCCCTTTTAAGGTAATTTTATCATTAAGCAAAGTGAAATATCCAATTAATTCATTCGTTTCTTTCAAAAACCAAAGATATGTCATTGATATTCTTTTATCTTGATTATCTAACGCATCCTCCTTAAGAAATTTTACAAGTTCTTTTTCATAAGATTGAAATCCCGTTATGTCATGCTCTTTACTGAGTTTCTCTATTCTTATTTCCTCAGGCCCAATGTTAGACATCTACAGAAACAGCGTTTACCTTTTATTTTTAAGAATTGTCATACCATAAAATAACTATTCTATTTCTCCCTCAACCAATTCAAGGCGCTTCCATGCTTAAACCATTCTAATTGTTCTTGAGAGAAAGTATGTTTCATCTCGATAGCTTCTACCGAACCATCAGCATGCCTGAGAGTGACATACACTGGTTCACCGACAGCTACATCATTATCCACATCAATCACATCATCTTCTAATATTTTATCGTAATCACTTTCCACCGCAAACCATAACGGCAATATACCTTGCTTCTTCAGGTTGGTTTCTGCAATCCTGGCAAAACTCTTGGCCAACACTGCCCTACAACCTAAATATCTAGGTTCCATAGCTGCATGTTCTCGAGATGAACCTTCACCATAGTTAGTATCGCCTACAGCAACCCAACCTTTATCCATTTTCTGATAAGCGCGAGCAAGTGTAGAAAAATTCTCTTCCGCTAAGGTGAAGAAGTTTCTTCCCATTCCAACTCTATCATCAAAAGCGTTAACAGCGCCAGAAAACATATTATCACTGATCTTGTCTAGATGCCCGCGAAATTCCAGCCACTTGCCTGCTGGTGAAATATGGTCGGTTGTACATTTACCTTTAGCTTTCACTAACACCAATAATTCAGAAAAATCTTGCGAAGACCATTTTGCAAAGGGCTGCAATAAAGCTAATCTTTGGCTGTGAGGATCAACGACTACATCTCCTTTACCGCTTGGTTCTTCATACCCAGAAGTATCAAAGACAAATCCTTGAGAAGGCAATTGATCAACCTCATTAACCTCCAATTGCACTCCATCAATATTATCTAGCACGGGATTAAAATCTAATCGTCCAGATAAAGCAAACGCCGTCACAATCTCCGGACTGGCGATAAAAGCGTGCGTTTCATCATTGTTATCATTCCGTTTCTTGAAATTTCTATTATAAGAGGTGATAATGGAATTTCTTACACCTTTAGGAACGTCCTGACGATTCCATTGCCCGATGCAAGGGCCGCAAGCATTGGCTAACACCATTCCGCCGATTTCTTCAAACACTTCTAATAATCCATCACGTTTCATGGTCGCATAAATCTGCTGTGAACCAGGCGTGATCATAAAAGGAACTTTTACTTTCAATCCCTGCGCAGCAGCTTTTCTGGCAACGACTGCTGCTCTGGACATATCTTCGTAGGAGGAGTTAGTACAGCTTCCTATCAAGGCCGCGCTCAATGGCAAAGGCCAATTATTATTTTGGACATCTTCTTTCAATGCAGAGATGGAGCGTGATAAATCAGGAGTATGCGGACCTACCACTTGCGGCTCTAAGCGACCTAAATCAATAATGATAACTTCATCAAAGTATGCTAAAGGATTTTGTTCGACTTCTGGATCTGCCTGCAACTCCTCTGTCAATGCATCAGCAAGAGCAGCAACAAAATCTCTTTTAGTAGCTCGCAAGTAAGCAGCAGTATGTTCATCATAAGGAAACAGAGAAGTGGTGGCACCAACTTCTGCACCCATATTAGTAATAGTTGCTTTTCCCGTTGCGCTGATGGTTCTCGCACCTTCACCAAAATATTCAATGATATATCCGGTTCCTCCTTTAACGGTCAAGATTTCTGCCACTTTCAAGATGACATCTTTAGGTGAAGTCCAGCCATTTAATTTTCCTTTAAGTTGAATTCCGATTAATTTCGGCATGGTTACCATCCAGGATAAACCAGCCATAGCATCCATTGCCTCTGCTCCACCTGCACCGATAGCAATCATCCCTAACCCTCCAGCGTTAGGCGTATGAGAATCTGTGCCGATCATCAATTGTCCAGGAACAGCATAATTTTCCAAAATTACCTGATGAATGATTCCTGAACCTGGTTTCCAGAAACCCATTCCATATTTGTTAGCAGAACTCTTTAGAAACTGATAGACTTCTTTATTCTGAAGATTTGCTTCTTCTAAATCAGATTGCGCACCAAGTTTAGCGGTGATTAAATGATCACAGTGAACAGTAGTTGGAACAACAACAGATTTTTTGCCGGTAAGCATGAATTGTAGAATTGCCATCTGCGCAGTAGCATCCTGCATGGCTACACGATCAACTTGCAACGGAATGCTAGACTTGCCGCGCTGGATTGCAAATTCTCCTTTTGCAAAATGAGTGAAAAGGATTTTCTCTGCGTAGGTTAAAGGCCGATTAAGTTGTTCTTTGATAACTTCTAGTTTTTCGATGTAGTCTAAGTAGAAATCCTGAATTTTATCCTGATCGAGGAAGGACATAGGTTATCAAGAGAAAGGATGATATTTAAATTTTTAGTTAATAGAAAACTAGCGAACGTGAAGGGGATTCCAAAAAAGCCCCGGAGCAAATGCTGGCTTGGGCTTATCAATTGATTTTCTCATTTTATAGAGATAGCTTTTATCTTTTGACTTTTGATATAAGACTATGGCTTCTTGAACCTTATCGCCATTTGATATCCCCCGACTTTCAATAACTAAATTCCATAATGGTGGGAAAATTACACCAACTGGCAATGTTTCAGTTAGGTCACGCAGATGAACAGTATCTTCTGAAATCCGCCAATAGCGTACATTCTGAAATTGGATAAGAGTACTATCGTACAAGAAAGGATTGCCGCCAAGGCAGGCGCTCCAAAATCCAGTCGTCTGCACTTCGTCTTTTTCGCGAAGGAAATCATGGATTGTTTTTGCTACATAGGTTTGAGGATGAACGTATAACTCTACTCTGCTTTCTAATCCTCCTCTTCTCTTGATTTCATTAAGGTGAAGCATGTCAAAAGCACTTCGATATCCTATTTAAAATTATTCCTTCTTGAAGAATTGAGGGCAGCGTTGTTTGAATTCCTCTGTTGGCTGCTGCTGTTCATAGCCAAGCACTTTGAGAGTTTGAGTAAGGTCCCATGGAAGTACGCTCAGTGTTCTTGGTGAATGGATACGAACGAAATGGTGGTAAGTTTCCTCTTTTGGCGTTTCCCAAAAAGGTTTTCGAAATTCCCTATAATACGTATCTACAGCAACAATGCCGGTCTGATCAGCAAAAAGATAGGTTCGATCAGTATGACCTGCACCAGGATAAGCACCTCTGAGGATAGATAAATTATTATTCTCAAGCCAACCGATTAATTGATCACGAGGATCTGTATCGTAATGAGCGATACTTCCAACTGATCCATCACCGCGTGAATGTACTTCTGATGCACCGGTAAATTTCTTAGTATAGGGAGGAGAAACATGATATTCTAAATTGACTGCGCTACGAAGCACCGGCAACACTAATTCTTGTGGTTGTTCTGGCTTTTCTTCCATGAGAATTTTATCAAAACCACTGCTTTATATGGTTTTAGTTATTCTGGTATCTATTAACCCCGAGGATCATAAGAATCATCTTCAGAAGGAGTGTAGTGAGAAGCTGGATGGTTTGCAGTAGTTATCATCCAGCCTAGATTACCAAATTTTCCTGAATCTTCATAACTTTCTTTAAAACCAATGAGCAAATCAATGCTTGCTAATTTTCCTTCATGCGCTTCTTGCTGCATCCGTTCATATTGTTGTTGAACGCCGGCTTGGTCTAAGTGAAAAATATAACTTACACCACGGCCACACTGCAGGCTTTCAACTCCCTGCATGTGTTTTCTGGTTTTGGAATTTGCTAAAATAGTTTGTGGTTCGCTTCCCCATTTATCTGGCTGCTTGCGTTTCCAAAGAGCAGACATTTTCTCTGCTGCTAATCCTTGTTCCAGTAAATTCATGAGATTGATTGTTGAATAGTAGTATTAAAAGATTTCTTTCATTGAGAACAGATTTGCTTATAAACGATTATTTAATCCCTAAAATTATGAAAATAAACTTTTCAAACGGAGAATGGCAGGTTCCCGATCATCCCGAGATTGGTTTTATAGTTGGCGACGGAACTGGTGTAGATATTACTCCAGTCGCTTTGAAAGTGCTTGATGCTGCTGTTGAAAGATCATATTTTGGTAAAAGAAAAATTCTCTGGCAGGAAATTGTTGCAGGAGAAAAAGCGCTCAAAGCCGGAAAAGAGTTACTATCTGACGAAGCGTTACAACAAATTCAAGATCTGCGAGTAGTATTGAAAGGTCCCTTAGAAACTCCAGTAGGGGGTGGACATAGAAGTTTGAATGTTACTCTGCGACAGAAATTAGATTTATTTGCTTGTGTTCGACCGGTGCAGTATTTTCCTGGTGTACCTAATCCGATGAAAGAACCAGAGAAATTAGACGTAGTTATTTTTCGAGAAAATACTGAAGATGTCTATGCGGGAATTGAATGGAAAGAAGGTAGTGTTGAAGCAGGAAAGATCATTGAATTCTTAGAACAAGAAATGGGGAAGAGGATTCGTTATGATTCAGGAATTGGAATTAAACCCATCAGTGTGACCGGGACAAAACGACTGGTGCGGGCAGCAATAAATTATGCAGTCGAAAACAAAAGAAAATCGGTAACATTGGTGCATAAAGGGAATATCATGAAGTTTACTGAAGGAGCGTTCAAAGAGTGGGGATACCAAGTTGCACAAGAAGAGTTTGCAGATCATGTTGTAAAAGAAGGAGAAGAAAACCCATCGGGGAAAATTGTCATTAACGACCGTATTGCTGATTCAATGTTTCAGCAGCTATTGCTGCGACCAGAAGAATATGATGTTATTGCAACCACCAATTTGAATGGTGACTATTTATCAGATGCGTGTGCAGCGCAAGTTGGTGGGTTGGGTATAGCTCCTGGAGCAAACATCAATTACGAAGAAGGGTTAGCTGTATTTGAGGCGACGCATGGGACTGCACCAAAATATGCCGGACAGGATAAAGTCAATCCGGGTTCGGTGATTCTTTCTGGTGTGATGATGCTGGAATTATTAGGATGGAAAGAAGCAGCTGAACTGGTGGTGAAGGCGATGACCAAGACTATTCAGCAGAAAAGAGTTACATATGATTTCGCACGGCAGATGGAAGGCGCTACCTTATTGAAATGTTCTGAGTTTGGTGATGCGGTTATTGGGAATATGTGATTTACTGCACGTCAAATTCTAAATAAAGCCCAGCGTGATCTGAGGCGATGTCTGGAAGAATTTTAAATTCTTTAACAACAATGCCCGGCGAAATGAAAACATAATCCGCGAAGTTAGAGTGATCTTTTTGTCCATAATGCCGATATAATGGAGTGCGAGTGGATTGAATACCATATTCAGTCACTAAATTGCGCATTCCTTCCTCTAAGATGCGCATTGATTCCGTTTCCGGCAGAAGATTGAAATCGCCGCAGAGAATCTTTGGGCCGTCATAAAGGTTCATAAATTCTTTGATCTTTTCTGATTGCGTAATCCTTTCCGGGGTGTCAGTTTTTGCCCCGCCATTCCAGAGCCCATGATAGTTTACGATCAATAAAT
Organism: Candidatus Nanoarchaeia archaeon; assembly: GCA_035291085.1. GTDB lineage: Archaea > Nanobdellota > Nanobdellia > Woesearchaeales > GW2011-AR9 > JACPIL01. The sequence goes on from DATDTA010000147.1 coordinate 6,414, forward strand.
CTTTCTTGGACAAGCCACCTAAGTTCACCATGAGATATTGCAATTTGCGGGCGCTGAATACGGTGCTCCCTGTTTCTTGCGGTTTCTCCGGAGTGTATACTACAAAATCATCAACCGTTTTCAATGGGAGGTCACGATGCCAAAAAGAAGCAAGACTCATCTTATCTGGATCTTCAGGAAAATACGCAAAGGAACCTTCAAATCCAGATAATTGGCTAGAAATCTTGTTGAAGAGAGGGCCATAGAGATGTTCATCAGGATGTCGCAATTCAGCAACTTCTTGGCTGCTATTACGCACTTCCTGCAAGCAGAAGATATCGGCCTGATATTTATATCTACGAAAGAAATCCATTAATGGGTACAACGCTCTTCCGCTCCAAGTATTTAGGGTGATTAATCTCATAGTAAGATATTTTGAGCTTTACTTTAAAAAATGTGACAATATTTTTAATTAACAAGATAACGTTTATATACCAGTTTTATTTCTTAATTCTATGAGAAAAACATTCTTGATAATTTCAATTTTGATGATGCTAGCACTTTTGGTAGCCTGTTCTCCTGAACAAGTAGTTCCGGAAACGGAAGAACCTGTAGTCCCTGAAGAACAAACGGCTCCTACTCCTACCGAAACTGAGGAGGAAGTAGTGCCCAGTTCAGAGCACACTGTAAGAATCACTTCATCAGGCTTTGAACCAAAAACATTGACAATTAAAACAGGAACAACCGTAACTTTCACCAATGAAGATTCAAACCAGCATTGGCCAGCTTCGGCTATGCATCCCACCCATACTGCTTATCCAGAAAGTGGTGGCTGTATAGGAAGCAAATTTGATGCTTGCAAAGGCCTAGCACAAGGAGAATCATTTTCCTTCACTTTCAATGAGATAGGTTCCTGGGGATATCATGATCACTTGCGAGCAAGCATGACCGGAAAAATTGTGGTAGAATGAAACTTAAAAACAATCCAGAAGATTATTCTAAATTAGCATCTTTTATTTTAAGAGTCGGATTAGCAGTTCCTTTTCTCTATGCTGCAGTTGCCGCAACCTTACAGCCAGAAGCATGGATTGGGTTTATGCCGCAGTTCCTGCAAAATATTTTCCCGGCCTATTTATTGTTGGGGGCTCATTCATCGCTTAACATTATCTTAGGGTTATGGCTTCTTTCCGGGTGGAAGACAACCTATGCAGCAGCTTTATCGGCTCTAACTTTATTGACTATAACCCTCACCAATCTTGGTGCTTTAGATATCATCTTTAGGGATATCGGATTGTTCCTGGCAGCAGTATCTTTAGCCTTATTGCATTCTAAAAAATGAGCGCAACTATTGCATCTTTCATTACCATCGCCTTAGCAGGTATAGTTGACGCTGGATACTTGGTCTGGAAGCATTATAGCAATAAATCAGAACCATTAGTTTGTCCTTTAGACCACGATTGCAGTAAAGTAACTGAAAGCAAATGGTCAACAATTTTCTTGGTTCGAAATGAAGTATTAGGATTGTTGTTTTATGTAGTAATGTTAGTTGCTGGACTGACCATATTTTTAATGCCGGAATTTGCCCTTTTGAAGTTAGCGATTATAGCAACAGTTGGCGGAGGACTATTATTTTCATTATTTTTAATCTGGGTGCAGATATACAAGATCAAGGATTATTGTTTCTATTGTATGATCTCAACCTTGATTACGTTACTATTGTTTGTGAATAGTTTCTTTTTGTGAAAACCATCACAATATTAATAAAACAACTAATATTATAGAAAGCATGAACAATAAAAAGGTAGGTGTGTTCATTTTAGTTATAACCGTGTTCCTGTTGGGTGTTTTTGTATTAGTAATCCAATCGTTAAACCAAGAAATTAAAGCATTGGGATGTTTTGAGAATGCTGGATGTAAAACTATTGAAACATCTTTAGGAATAGTTCACTTTGCCTTCGGAGCATTTGGATTTTTATTTGCTTTAGCGTTTTATCTTCTGATTTTCAGCAAAGGAGAAGAAGCAATCGTAGAACGTTTAGAGAAGGATACAGAACGGAAGCTCGGTGAAGAAAAATATTCTATTCTATCTAAGGGATTAAATGAGTTTGAGAAAAGAGTTTTAGCGGTAGTTCGGCAAGAAGAAGGTATCACTCAGAATATGCTACGCTTACGAGTAGATATGTCGAAAGCCAAAGTAAGCCAGGTTTTGCAGGAATTAGAAAAAAAAAGTTTAATCAAACGCGAACCCAAAGACAAAACCTTACAAATATTCCTAAAAGAGAAGCTATGAACGTTCTTTCTTGAAAATTCTTGAGTTTTAGGCTGCCAAAGGGTGTAGGTTTAAACCCAAAAACATATATACAAATACCATTTCTGACAATTAAAATATTAATTATGGAGGTTTAGATTTATGGAAGAAACTCATAAAGCTGCAGAAGCAGCTAAACCGCAAAAAAGCGGAGATTTATTTTGGAAAGTTGCAACGGTAGTGCTGATTGTTATTCTCGCGGTAGTAGCATTCAAGGGAAGTTTTGGTACTGCGCCAACTGGTGGAGCAGTCGTTCCTACTGGCGGTGAACCAACTCCTACTGTCATTGACATGGAAGGCTTGCTTGATGACGATGAAGTCAGAGGAGACGAAGATGCTCCCGTGACAATTATTGAATGGAGCGACTTTGAATGTCCTTTCTGTGCACGCTTTTACACAGATACTCTGCCTTCAATAGAGCAAGAATATATCAAGACCGGGAAAGTTAAATTGATCTACCGGGATTTCCCATTAAGTTTCCACCCTAATGCGCAAAAAGCAGCAGAAGCCGCTGAATGTGCTGGCGAACAAGGGAAGTATTGGGAAATGCACGACATGCTCTTTGAACAAGGAGTACAGGGAGGCGTTACTGGATTTAAGCAGTATGCTAAAAACCTGGGATTAAACACAGCTAAGTTTGATACTTGTCTTGATACAGGCACAATGGCTGCTGAAGTACGTGCAGATATGGCTGATGGAAGTTCAGCAGGAATCCAAGGAACACCCGGATTCTTAGTGAACGGTAAACTTATCAGCGGAGCACAGCCTTTTACAGTCTTTAAGCAAGTGATTGATGCTGAGCTGAATTAAGCATACATTTTTATTTTCTTTTTACTTTTATGATTAAATGAAAGACATAAACGACATTAAAGAAGCACTGAAGCAAGCGTATTCTGAACGAAAATATTTCTTTTTTAGTGGATTGTTTAGTTTATCGGTGTTTTCGCTGAATGTGCTGATAGGTAATTATAAGTTAATTGCTTCAGAATTTTCATTGAAATTAGTAATAGGTCTTTTGATTAGTGCACACAGCACCATGTCGGGAGCATCTACTTTATTTTTAGTCATAGTTTCCGCCCTTTCCGGAATAGTGTTTTCTTTAAGCCTTTTTTTAGTGAGAAGACAACTCTCATATAGTGCAGGAATAGGGGTATCGGGAATTATAGCTAGCGTTCTTACCCCGGCTTGTTCTTCCTGCGCTTTGGGATTAGCCGGAATCTTAGGTATTGGTAGCTTCTTAAGTGTCTTACCCTTTAAAGGCTTAGAATTTGGATTTTTAGGGGTTATTCTTTTAGGAGTATCTTTAGTCTTTCTTTCACGGAAGATTGTTTCAGATGTATGTGAAGTTAGGAAATAATTAAAGAGAAGTTTGAATAATTCATAAAACTTCTCTAAGAGACTGTGAAATGGCGGAATTTTCGCTTAAATAAAATTTAATATTATCGAAAATTCCTTTTTTCAAAGTTCTCTAAAGATTGTAAAATCATCCGTTTAGGAATCCACCACTTTGATGAGCCCAAAGACTAGCATAAATCCCATTTTTTGCTAATAATTCTTTGTGAGTACCTTCTTCTGCTATTTTACCTCTATCCAAAACCACAATTCGATCCATCTTCTGTATGGTGCTTAAGCGATGAGCGACTACAATAGCCGTGCGATTTTTCATTAATTTCCATAGTGCTTCCTGAATATATTTTTCACTTTCAGAATCCAACGAGCTGGTAGCTTCATCCAATATCAAGATGGGTGCATCCTTGAGCATTGCTCTGGCAATAGCGACGCGCTGACGCTGTCCCCCGGAAAGTTTAACTCCTCGTTCTCCGACAAGAGTTTCGTAACCCTTAGGCAGTTTTTCAATAAATTCAGCAGCATAGGCTAGTTTAGCGGCATTCCTTACAGCTTTATCGCTGGCATCCAGCTTTCCATAACGAATATTATCTGCCAGTGAGCGATGAAATAATACTGATTCCTGCGGCACATAGGCAATCTTTCCCCGAAAATCTGCTTGGCGTACCTTAGAAATGTTCTGTCCATCAATCAATATCGCGCCTTCATCCATATCCATAAAACGCATTAACAGACGGGTAATTGTAGTTTTACCGCTACCGGACCGACCTACTAGACCAATTTTTTCACCGGGTTTAATATGCAAATTGAAATGATTAAACAAGTGTTCCCCTTCAGCATCGTGATAGCGGAAGCGAATATCTTTAAAGTTAACTTCACCTTTGCCAAGTTTAAATTTCTGAGGCTTTGGGGGATCATAAATGCGCGGTTCTTCCAGCAATAAATCAGTAAACTGTGCTGCGTCAGTGATTCCATTTTCCATATTGCGGTAAACGCGGTTGAATTCCCACATCACCCGGGTAAAACTGGCGAAGTAACTGAAAGTAAGAAAGACTGCTTCTACACTGAAACCTTGTTGGCCGATGAATAAAGCGAAAATAAGACCTACCACATTAGTGAGGACATAGAGCGGAGAAATTGTCATTTCAATCCGTGAGTTTTGGTAGTGCCATGCTTTTTCCATCTTAGTAATATAATCTTTAACATTTTTTTTATGATTGGCAACTTCAGATGGTTCTTGTGAAAAAGCACGCACAACTTGCATGTTGCTAATAGTGTCTGCTATATATCCGGCAACTATGTTACTGGCAACTTCGCGGGCTGCTACCAATCTTTGTCGGCGGCGAATCAGGGGAATAATAATCAAGAGAGTACTAGCCGTTAATCCTAACAAAATTAAATCTAACCAGGGTGAAAATTTCCAGAGAACAACCAAGACAAAAAACAGAGGCAAAAGATTAGGGCTTATATTAAAAGCAAATATGTCCAAGAAAGTTTCATAATTTTTAGCATAACCAATAGTTTTTTTGGTAAGCGAACCTGCAAAGTGGTTGTTAAAGAAGGCAATATCTTTGGCTAGTAGATAATTCATAGCTTTCAGATAAAGTTGGCGTACGCCGGAAGCTTCAGCTTTTATCAAAAAGTAAATGCCTATTCGCCACAACATTTCCCCAAATAACCAAGCTCCAGTCAGCCAAGCTACATAGCGCCAGATTTGATCATTTACCGTGCCTGAAGTACTATATTGAGTTAATATTTTAGCGATAAATAAAGGAGGGACATATAGGACAAAGATGCTTCCTAGACCAGGTAAAAGTAAAGCAGGAAGAATAATTTTCCAGTTAGCACGCATGCATTTGAAATAATGGCGCAAGACCATTTTGATCGCGGTCATATTTCGCTCTTGATTCATATTTAAAAATCAAAGATTTAATCTATATAAACATTCTCAAAGCTATAATCTAGAAAAGAAGATTTTATAAGGGAGTATTCTCCAAAAAGATAATGCTCAAAAAGAGAAAGTTTATTGTTGTTACTGGCGGGGTTCTTTCCGGTTTAGGAAAGGGAATCGCTGGCGCCAGTATTGGCCATCTGCTTAGTTCTCAATATCGCGCTGTACCGATGAAATTAGATGGTTATCTCAATGTAGACCCAGGAACCATGAATCCCTACGAACACGGTGAAGTATTTGTGTTGGATGATGGCGGGGAAGTGGATATGGATTTTGGCCATTACGAGCGCTTTCTGAATGTGAGCTGTAAGTTCGAACATAACTTAACGATGGGAAAGGTGTTTGAAGAGATTAGAGCAAAAGAAAGACGCGGTGATTATTTGGGAAAAACTGTACAGTTTGTTCCCCATGTGGTAGATGTCATCAAAAACAGAATATTTTCGGTCGCAGAAAAAGAACAAGCAGAGATTATGTTGATCGAGGTAGGCGGAACGGTCGGAGATATGGAAAGCGATTTGTATATTGAAGCGATGCGGCAGTTGGAGAATGATGTTGGTCGGGAAAATATTTTGTATGTGCACCTGACTTATGTGCCAATTCCTGCTGGTGTGGCGGAACAGAAATCAAAACCAACACAGCAGAGCGTGTATGAACTACGGAAACGAGGTATTCAGCCCGACGTCATTATCGGCAGATGTTCTGAAAACTTAACTCCAGAAATTAAGGGAAAGATCGCTTCCTTTTGCGGAGTAAATCAAAAAGCTATCTTTACTGGATTAGATGTGGACAATGTTTACAAAATTCCTTTCTTGCTTGAAGAAGAAGGAATCGTCGAAATTTTAAAAGAGAAATTAGGATTGGAATTCAGAAAGATAGAAGATGTTTGGAAAGAATTGCTTCAGAATTTAGAAAAACCCATTCAGGAGATTACTGTTGCTTTATGCGGTAAATACACTTCATTGACCGATAGTTATGCCAGTATCAAAGAAGCGTTGATGCATTGCAGCGCGCATACGAAAGCAAGAATCCATATGAAGTTCATTGAAACTACTGCCATCGAAGAAGGAAGAATTGCGGTTGCGGATGCTTTACAAGGCGTAGACGGAGTTATTGTTCCCGGAGGTTTTGGGAGTAGGGGTGTAGAAGGAAAATTAGAAGTAATACGATATTGCCGGGAAAATAGAATTCCGATTTTAGGACTTTGTTTTGGATTACAATTGATGGTGGTGGAATTTGCTCGTAATGTTTGTTTGCTGAAGGGGGCTAATACAACTGAAGTTAATCCCCATACTGCGCACCCAGTGGTGGATCTGATGTCGGAACAGAAAACAATCGATCTGAAAGGCGCGACCATGAGGCTGGGCGCATATATTTCATATTTGCGTGAAGAGAGTTTAGTGCGGAAACTGTATGGATCAGAGATTGTTTCTGAGCGGCATCGGCATAGATACGAAGTCAATCAGCGTTATCATCAGTTTTTATTGGAGAACGGATTAAGCATTTCTGGTTTATACTTAGAGAAGAATTTAACTGAGTTTATTGAACTAAAAGATCATCCTTATTTTATTGCTACCCAAGCACATCCAGAATTGAAAAGCAGATTGAGCAATCCTGCACCTTTGTTTTTGGGACTGGTGAAGGCGGCGATGGAGAAAAGGTAGAATCATCTTCTAGGGAATAATTTTCTTAAGCTTTTTTTGAAAGGTCGTTCGGAAGTAGCACAGAGATATTTTCCTTCAACTGCTTTTTGTAAGATGTCGCCATAAGTTTGCGCTTGCGGCGGAATTGTCTCGACAAAACCTGCCCATAATGGCGGCGGGATATGAGGTTGCAATGAGGTTAAGATTTCTTCTCGAGTTGGAAATCTGTAGTCTGCGCTCGCACTACGGCGCAAGAAATCTGAAGAATTATCAAATTTCTGCGCAGAAAACTGATCGTTGTCAGTTTTCTTGCGTACCCCACGGACGCGGCTGATGAGATCGACACCACAATCACTGGCGCTGAACTGCGATACATCACCGAAACTGTCAAGCCAAGAGGCCCGCGCAATTGAACCACTTTTGGCATGACCTAAAACATAGATAGGATTAAGGACCCATATTTTCGCATGATGATAACCTGCATCTCTTAGCATTTCCATATTATCATTCAGGTCTTTCCCTTGTCCAAATATTCTTTCTACTATCCGGCGTTCTACTGGGTTTAATTTTTTCCCATAATCAAGAGTGGAAACTGACAGAAAACTCCTCTCTTCATCATAATCTGTTAATCTCATCTGTCCTAAATCTGATCTTAGGGTATCTTGAGCGTGAATAGCTGTTTCTGCTTCAGCTGGATCGGGCACATAATTGTCTCCCTTAGTCAACGGTTGGAGAGCATCATCAAGATGCCTTAGCATGAGATTATGTAATTCTGTGGTGATGGCTATTTTGGGGGCGTTGTCTTCAACATAATATATTATTCCGTCAGAAGTATAAAATGAGAGTCTTCGTAGTTCATCACGGATTTTTTCATCTGGATGAGTGCGACGCTCATCCGTCAGTTGCAATGCTGAGAGCATACTGCCGGGTTCAAGCCGTTTATAGGATACTAAACCCCCGGTAATAGTTTCTAATATTTTGGTCATAGGCTGTTTTTCAAACTACTATTTATAAAATTTTAGAATAAAAACAAAGAAAAAAGAAAAGAAACTAAAATACTTCTTTCTTTAAGATAGCTTGTTCTAAAGACCACTTGCCGTTGCCATGTACTAAGACCATGACAAAGCAGGCCAAGAACAATAATGGCAGTTCTCCTTTATTGACAATCGGCACTAATCCCTGCGGGAAGTGTACGGTTGCTAACGCTCCGATCATCACTGCAATTCCACCTACAGAGGCGAGTCGTGAGAAGAATCCAAGTGCGATAGCTAAACCGCCGACAAGTTCAACTACACCAGCAAATCCGAATAAGCTGACCAGCGGAACGGTTCCTTGCGCGCCAAACCAGCCTAATAACTTCTGTGCTCCATGCTGCACGAACATCAATCCTACAATTATTCGGAAAACTGCATAGCCTTCCGCATGATACTTCTGTAATTTTTTTAACATAGTAAACCACCTTTTTAGTTTTATTGGAGCATACTAAATGGGAAGATATTTAAGTTTTCCGAAAGTGTAGTTATAGATGGATCCTTTACTTATCTTAGTTTTAGTTTTATTTCTAATTGTTGCTGTATTAGCGTACAAGATTGGAGTTTCTGCCGGCGCATTACACCGCGATAGATATTGGGAGGAACAAATTCCTGGCATCAAAAAAGATTCCATTGAACGATCTCGTGCTTCGTTAGGCGGACAGTTTTCTGAACAACTTGCGCCATATCTGCCTAATTTCAAATACAAACCGACTGAATGCAAGTTCTTAGGCAAGCCGATTGATTTGCTGGTCTTTGAAGGATTGGATGAAAAAGAAGTTACCGAGATTGTATTTGTGGAAGTGAAGAGTGGTGGTTCGGAATTAAATACTGTTCAGAGAAAGATAAGAGATGCAGTAAAAGCAGGACGAGTGAGATGGGATGAATATAGAATTCCCAAGGATTTGACGATAAAGAAGGAAGATTGATCTGTCTTTTTTAATTACATAAAGTATAAATACCTACGGAATTATTTTCTAAATAATGGGTCATAAATTAGGTTTAGTTGGACTGCTGGGTTTAGGTGCAGTGCTGACTTATTCTGCATGTAGTCAACCACGTTATGAATTATCTTCTCAACAGCTAGTAGAAACCGAAGAAGATCCAATTTTTGAAGATTGTCCCGTGTACATGATGGGCAGAGTTCTGTTGGAGGGTAAGGGCAATACACTTAGAAGCGAAGACATTCCATCGAACTTTTATGTTGTAAGAGAAGAGGCTTCAGGTAGGCCTTATGTCGGAGTAATTGAAGGTATTCCACTTGATCCATTCGATGAAGGAGATTGTGTTGAGTTAACCTTAGGAAGATTACAATACTTTGGCAACTTTGCTTACGTAGATAGAGCTCTGGTTAATGCTGGTCGCCAGATTTTTCAATACGAAGTTCTCGATGATAGTACCTGCTTAGAAAATTGTTCACGAGAGTAGGATTAATTATCACTAACTCTTCAACACTTTCTCTCTCAGCAACGTCGACTTATGCTTTCCTAACTTAAACGGCTTAGCTCGTCTTATTTCCGGCTGCAAGCCCCGCTCTTTTAATTTAGCCGCCAATACTTTTTCATCAACCTTGTGATCATAACCTAAGAAGACAATGTCAGGTTTCTTTTCTTGAATAATCCGGAAATGATCTTCCGGATAGCCAAGAACCGCTTCGTCAACTACTTTCAGACCTTTCACTAATTCCAAGCGTTCTCTTTCTGAGAAAATGATTTCTTTTTTCTGAATTTGTTTAGTTCTATCTCTGGCAATCACTACAATGAGATAATCACCATACTTCTTGGCCTGCTGGAAATAGTTCAAATGGCCTAAGTGCAATAAATCAAAGGTGCCGAAGCACATCACTTTTTTCATTTTGAAACCAATTTTGCTTTTTTGATCACTAAGTGCGCCCTGTTTTTATCTTCTTCGATAATTTCTGTTTTTTCCAAGACTATTTTCTTTGTAAATAAAGGACTATCTAAGACTAGCGACTCAAATTCTCCACCTTCACCAGCCACATTCAAGCCCAGTTTAGCATGAAGTTTCTGTAATTTCTCTATATCTTTTTGAGTTATTGTTCTTCCCAGCCAACTTTTATCTAATCCTTCTGCTGCCACTGCGGTTAGTACGATTTCAAAATTATGGGCCAGTAAATCCTGCAGATGCTTGTCCTGCGGCTTATGCCACAAAGGGGAGAATATTTTTAACCCTAACTTATCACAGATTTTTTCAATTCTGTCTCGTTGGTAGGTGGAAAATAATGCTCCGGAAACAATACCTTCAATTTGATATTTCTTCTTGGCTTCTACAAATGCTTTCTCTAAATCCTGTAGTTCGGATTCTTTTTCTCCTTTAGTTTTTTGGATAATAATCGGTAAATTCATCGCTTCCGCCTGCATCTCAACTAACTCCGTACCGGCAGTCTGGAACATATATGAATCTAGGTTTTCTGATTTGATGTGGATCAAGCAAGTTAAATCATAATTTTGCTGCTTCATGGTGTAGGCTGCGACAGCAGAGTCTTTCCCGCCAGAAAAGAGAACCCCTAATTTCACATTATGGGTGGGATAAAAAGTTTTGAGGTAGGCGGATTTAGAGGAGAATTTATTTTGCTTCGCTAATTTGCCCAAAGCATAATCAAATTTAGATCCATATTGGGCTGCGGTCTTCTTGCGGAAAGCATATTCTTTTGGAATTCCTTTTTCTAGGGCTATTTCACGGAGAATATATTTAGTCACTTCACCTTTAATCTTATATCTTCCCGGAGTTTTTAAGGCATAGTCTACTAATTCTACATCTAAGAAAGGGAGTCGTAATTCCATGTTGTTGTCCATGGTGAGGACATCGTCGCGGTACAAGTCACGTTCATACATCTTTCGTAGACCGGAGAGACATTCCTGATTGATGTTGGCTGAATTCTTGTGCCGCTCATACCCGGCAAAGATTTCTTCGCTTCCTAAGCCTGAGAAAATGACTTTACAGCCATCTTCTTTGGCCATTTCACAGGCGATGTAGAAAGTTAAAGCTACGCCAACTTTGACGACATTGGAATCTTCGATGAGAGGAACTATTTTTTGCAAGTATTGAGGAATCTCTTCCAGTTTAATTTTTTTAATTTTCAATTTTAAACCAAGCTCCTTGGCAACTTTTTGAGCAGCTTCTAAATCTGAAGGAATAGTTTCTGAATTTGTTGATCCCATATCA
>DATDTA010000148.1:0-9279 GCA_035291085.1 Candidatus Nanoarchaeia archaeon
ATATAGCTTTGGGGATTTTTTTCTATAAATTCTCTTACATAATGAGCTAACTCCTGCGCTTCTTCTTTTCTTCGGAATTTATACTCGCCAGCTTCATTATCAAGATGGGTGCTTATCACGTTTAATTCTTTTTTACCTACTCGAACTTTAACATGGATAAAATCCTTGAAAAGATGTTCTAGTCGGCTATCAAGTGCACATTTCTCCTCGCCATACAAATGGCGGTGAACTAATTTCGTCGGACGATTAGAGATGATTGAATTTCCAGTAGTCCATAATGGCGATTTCAGGTATTGATCAAAAACAACATAATCGTAGGGAGATCCAAGATATTCAGCAATGAGCAAAGGTTGATCCAATCCTCCCGTTTTTAACGTTCCGGCATAATCAAGTTCATTGAAATCAACTATATCGATTTGATTACGCCGTAAAAATGTTGCTAGCCACCGTGCATGATAACGAGCTTCTTCTTCAGAAATAATTTCAAATAGATTAGCAGTATTCCCACGTAAGTCTGCAGCGTTAAGATGAGCGAAATTTATTTTCTGAACATCTTCCTGAGAAGCAGTTCGTTCGTAAACTGAAGCATCGTTCAGATGAACCATTTCAAAAGAGCCTAGGCAAGAAGTTAGACCAAGACTAAGTAGGCCTGACAAAAGAGTTCTCCGAGCAAAACCCATGCTGAAAAACTGTTTTTGTTATGATATAAAAGTGATGTATATAGTTTATTATATAGCTTATTTCAATTCTCGGAGGTCGTAGGAACCAAGTAAACGAACAGTAGCACAATTACGTAAGAAATCAAGAGCAGATTTTACTCTGGGCTCTTCTACACCCCCATGAATCTCAAGGTAAAAGATGTATTCCCCGATCTTTTGTCCAGAAGGGGACGAAAATGAATCGATTTTCGCCAAATTAATTCCTTGAACAGCAAAAGGAGCAAGAAGATGGAATAGTGCCCCTGGCTTGTCCTCGTGAGGCTGAAGCAATAAAGTGGTTCGTGCATTTTCCCTCGCAATGGTTTCTTCTAAAGAGATTACTAAAAAACGAGTCGCATTATGAGGATCATTTCCAATATTTTCCTGTAAAATATTCAACCCATAATGATGAGCTGCTTCCCTTGATCCTATCGCTGCGAAATAAGGATCTTTTGCAGCATCTTCCATCGCTTTTGAAGTGCTCGTGCGATAACCAATTTTTCTTCCAACAAGAAAACGCGAACATTGCTTTAGGGCTTCTTTTTTGGAAATGATCTCTTTATATCCTTCGCCCTGGGCTGCTAAACAATGATGTATAGGCATTTCATAAGCAGCATTTATTCTGACATCGTGTTCCAATAATCCATCAACACTTTCAGGAATATGACTCACCTTCAAATTTTCAATAGGAACTATTCCCTTAGTTACAGCTCCCGCTACTACCTCCCTGAACACTTGTTCAAGTGGCTCACACAACACTAATTCCTCTCCAGAATATAATTTTAATCCCACTATATGTGAATAACTATATTCCGGACCCAAAACCGCAATTTTCATTTTTTAACTGCACCTTATTTCTGCATTTCCCGAGATTTTTTCATAATTAGTTCAAACAATTCTTTCACAAATTTTTCATCGTCAATGCCAAGCTCTTTAAATTTTACAATCCGATCGGCAATAATTTCTAGTTCTCTTTTCCGATCTTGAATGGGAAGATTATTTTCTTTTTTATAGTTCCCTAGTTCTAGCCCGAGCTCTGATCTGGCAGCGATAAGTTTCACTAGCTGATGGTCCAGGAGATCTATTTTTTTACGTGTTTTTTCTAAGTTCATTGTGGGACACGATGATTTTGTAAACTTTCAAGATATCTTTTGAATTCAGACATGCGCAGGCCTTGCTGATAGTCACAAACTTCAACCCCATCATCAGTCACTGGTTTTTCGTGATCTCCGAGGATATCAATAATCAAACCATTCGCGCCGGCGTTAAGGTAATCTTTTCCTACTTGAGGAACTAATTCTCTATCACCTGCTGAATGGCTAGGATCACCAATGACGGGAAGGAAAGTAGCTCTTCGTAATTCAGCTAGAAATTCTGGCCGAGGGGTATTTCTCATACTATTGGCTGGAATATTTACGCCGCGCTCGCAAAGGATAAGTTTTATAGTTTTTTGTTGCTTTTCAAATTCTAAGGCGATATATTCTGCAGCTGAAAGCACTTCATCCAGCTTAGGCAGAGGACCGGTCTTCAGTAAGACTCCTTTCTCATGCTGAGCAGCATAGCGCCCTACTTCGGTCAACAAGGGATAATTCTGCATGTTTCTACATCCTATCTGCAACATATCAGCATACTTTCCAACAAGTTTGACATCACGCGTATCTAACACTTCAGTAACTATAGGCAATCCGGTTTCTTTCCGTGCTTCTGCCAAAATTTTCAATCCTTCTACACCCAACCCCTGAAATGAGTAAGGGGAAGTCCTGGGTTTAAATGCGCCCCCGCGTAGCAGATCTGCTCCTGCTGCTTTAACCCCGTGCGCGCTTTCTAAGGTTTGTTGTCGAGAGTGTACAGTGCAGGGACCGGCAATAATCAGCGGTTTTTCTGTTCCAATAGTTATGCCAGCAATATCAAAATTGTTTGTTTTTAGATTTCCTTGGTATTCTTCAAAACGTTCCCTGCCAATAAGCGGATATTTTTTTTCTTTCATTTTTTGTCTCTTTACAATTTATCATTTAAAGATTTAATTGGGCATCTTCTTGAGATAGTTTCGTTCAAACTCTTGAACTTCTTCCCTAGTAAGTCCTCGACCAAAAGGATCTTCTAACTCCAATGATTTTTTCAATTCAGAGCAGAAACGGTAATGTTCATTGACGCTGAAAAAGAGCGGAGTGATAGTAAGGCCAACTTCACTTCTTTGTGGGCTTCGATTTAATTCTTCTCTAAAGCCGTGAGTTCCGGCAACCATCGTTTCAATAGAAGGATATGGCCCACCAGGGTAGAGCATCCTAGTGTTTACGAAATCAACTCCAAAAAGATATTCACTCCCAGATGCATACAATCGAAATACAGAAGTAAGTTTTTCTCCTTGCGGTAAATGGGGGAGAAGTGAGCGGATCTCTTCCACCGTTAATTCTGCACTTCTTTCTTCTCCGTGTCTTTGAGTATATTCAAGAGTGGTTCTATACTGTTCCTCTCGAGGCTGCATTTGTCGTTTAATTTCCTGGAGGATGCGAGAATTTTGATCAAAATAAGGCTGTAAGGCTCTTTCCGCTTCCGCTTCCATCTCAAAGACTAATACTGATATCATCTTTTACGCAAATAGGAGTTTAATTTATAATAATTATCGTAAGAAAAGAGAGGTAATGGATTTTCCAGATAACAGATAACGGAGAAAATTTATAAATGAAGGGCTTGTTTAAGCTTTTACCTATATGCGGGGATAGCAAAGCTTGGCCAAATGCGCAGGAGAGCCCATAGCTCTGCGAAACTTAAGACCGGCATGAAACTAAATCTGCTGGAATGGAAGTTATCCTGTTCCTTAGTGGATTCGGGAGTTCAAATCTCCTTCCCCGCACTTACCCTAACCTTGTTTCTATCATT
The DNA here is from genome assembly GCA_035291085.1 of Candidatus Nanoarchaeia archaeon. Taxonomy (GTDB): domain Archaea; phylum Nanobdellota; class Nanobdellia; order Woesearchaeales; family GW2011-AR9; genus JACPIL01. The sequence goes on from DATDTA010000148.1 coordinate 3,579, forward strand.
TTTCATTTATTTCATATCCTCCTAATTTAATGATGAATTAAGATGAATAAAATAAACGAAGAAATCTGTGAGTTTCTTGGATGGCATATTGGGGATGGATGTATTACAAAAAAAAGATATCAATATGCTTTAACAGGGGATATAATCGAAGAATATGATTTTTATAAAAACGTTATTATTCCTACTTTTAACAAGATTTTTAAGGAATATCTTAGACAACCAATTACAATTAAAAGCTACAAATCCGTAGGCGTTTGTGGGATATACCTTTCTAATAAAAGTTTTATATTGCATCTACAGAGAGAATTCGACCTTCCAGCTGGGAAAAAGACTAACATAAAAATTCCCGTGTGTATTGAAACAAAAGAACAAAAAATTCATTTTCTTCGTGGTCTGTTTGACACCGATGGGAGTATCTATTTTTGTAGAAGTAATTTTAAAACAAAAAAACCTTCACCATATGCTACTTTTCATTATAAACCAAAAATAAAATTAGCAACGATTTCAGAAGAATTAATTCTTGGCGTTTATGAAATGCTGTTGGGTTTAGGTTTTTCTCCGAGATTGTACAATCCTAGAAAACAAAGAGAGAACGAGCAAACTATCTATGCAGTTGTTTTAGATAAAACAGCTGATGTAAAAAAATGGACTGATGAGATTGGTTTTAGAAGCGTGAAACATTCATCAAAAATTGCTATTTGGAAGAAATATGGGTTTGTCCCTCCCAAAACTACTTTGCAAAAACGATTTAAGATTTTAAATGAGGAGACAAATCCACTTGATTATTATCCATCAAATGATATTTTTTCTTTAGAAGGGATAAAAAAGAAGCTTATCCCTAAATAGCAATATTTAAATAAAGGGGCTTGGTTTTTTAGCTACATTGCCCTCGTGGCCTAGCGGTAGGGCGCGTCCTTGGTATGTAAAACACAAAGAGGACGAGGTCGCGAGTTCAATTCTCGCCGAGGGCTCCATTTTTCTTTGTAAAACTTTAAATATACGCTGTAAAATGAATATCCCACCATGGATGTATCAGTATATTGCCGGTCAGGAAATAAAATAGGATTTGATACTTTCATCAATGCCCTCACTAACCTTAACCTAGTATTACTAGGTGAAAACCACGTCAGTGAAGTTCACACTGTCAATGAGGAAAGAATCATCACAGAACTTCTGAAAAGAAGAAAGATCCATCTACTGACTGAAGATTATGCCGGTTTTGGCGGGTATCAGGAAAAAAGAGAGATGCTGGGACAGTTTGATTTTTTTCAGTACACTATCGTGAATTCTGACAATCAAGAGATTGCAAGAAAGGTCTGTGAAGTGCCTGTTGAAGAGGCATTAGTATTAGCAATTATCGGCAATCAGCACCTTCAAGGCATTCACGCTGTAGACGCTTTAGTACAAAGGATGATACCGCAGTTTCCGATGGCATCCGTACATCAATTGGGAAGTACTCCAGAAGGGATTTATAATGCTAGAATACTAGGAAGAAATGATTACGTTCTCAGCGGCGAGATTTAAGTTTCCCTTTCGCAATTTCATTGTTTAGCGCCCGTTCTCTGGCTTGAAAAACGAGTAGGCGATCACGTAAATTTTTCCGCTCTTCCGGATCGACGTCTTGACCTTTCTGTTCCGCGCCGGCTAAGCCCTTGAGTAACCGGTCTATTCCTACTTTCAACTCTCCTGCCAGTTTCCCGGCCTGAGTAGAGCTCCTTTCGAAAAGCTGTTGAACATTCTGCGGATATTTGTTAATTAGATCATTCCATAACGGCAAGGTCGATTCTAGCGCCCTGGTAACTTCGGTACGCTCATACACTTTCTGCGGCTTTTTCCTCCAGAAATCAAATATTCCCATGCCCTACGCAATCACAATAATCTATATAAACTTTTTCCCTTCCAAGACATAAATGCTTAAAGAAGTTTCGGAGTTCCTCAAAAAACATCTTTCTCAGTTTCCAGCCGAGGACCAGCTCCTTTTTAATAATAAAGTAATTGAGATCAGGAAAGACAATTTTACGGCCATTTTCAAAAGTCTTCCCCCTGCTTCTATCGCTTTTATCGATGGTGGACAGGCAGAAATTATTTCTGCAGGAAATTTCTGTTTAAGCTTCATCAGAACAGGAGCATTGGCCTATACCAATAATCAGAAAAGTACCGATTACAAACATGAGTTCTATCTTTTAACCATTGCCAGGCATGAGAATAACAAAATAGTCTATCAATCTTCTATCTTTCCCTCCTTAGGAGAAAAATTAATTGACGAGCAAGATTTAGTGATCTCTATTGATGTAAGCCTTACTAGACAAAACATACAAAAAGGTCTTGAACCGGCTTCTATAACTCAAGTCGCTAATGCTGCGAGACGATTCGCAGAACTTGCTCTGGCAGCAAAAATAGCTGCATCTGCAGATATTATTGTTCTCGATGGAACGCTGGATTGTTCTTATCCGAATGAAGAGAAATATCTTGCTAAACTCCCGGCACAGGCCTGTGCGCTGGCGAAATCATCTTCCTTATTTACTGTGTCAGGAAATTCACCGGTAGTGCTGCTTAACAAATTAAACCCTTTTGGGCGTTGGAGTTATCCTATTGAAGGTAACAATTATTTTGTAAAGCTTCATGAAAAAGCAAAACATGTTTTTCGTTTTACTGGTAACAAGGATGCTCTTCCAGCGTTGGTTGAAAATAGCAACGATGCCTTGTTCTTAGGATATCCTTACGGCTTGATCGCAGTAGATAAATTCGCTCGAGTAAGTAATGAAGAAAAAAAAGCTTTAAGGATGAAAGTTCTGTTGCAAGCAGAAAATAAAGAAATTGCAGAATATCTTTTCGCAACTAATGCTCACGATATCCTAGATAACCTAAATTAATTTTTAACTCAATGATTTATAGCCGCGTTCTCTTTCTGGAACCAGAAATAATAACTCCGGTCTTAAGATGCTTTTTGGGGGTAGCGTCAATTTCGCGCCAGCGCTGTTCCTGTTCTTGGTAAGAAACATAAGTATTTAAAACCGAAGAGAAATCTTTTTTCGGCGCTGAAACGATGATCCCGGTTTGAACATACTTTTTTGCTTTGTCAATATCGTGCCAGCGTTCTTCCAAATCTTGGTAAGAGATATACAAACGAAGAATAGAAGAAGGGTCTTCAAAGTAAATCCTTTCTTTATCATATCCTATAGCTACTACATAATGGCCATCCTTCCAATCACGTTTCAAATCAGCAACTTGGCCTCCCCAGGCTTGAAGCAGAAGAATAACGGGAATTTCTCGGTCGATATATTTTTTTAATTTTGGTATAGAAAGTTCCTCTATTCTCGCTTTCAATTTGAAATGTTGGGCGACCCTAATCATGCCGTGTACTGGGGTGCCTCTTTTGGGGGTAGTTTTTGCTATCTGTAAGATCTTATTTTCATTGGTGTCAATACCATAATATGTGAGAACCGCATGCATGGCCTTGGCGCCGCAATCATAATTATACGTTTGTCGAGCAGTAGGAAATTCTAGTATCTTCATAGAGAGAAGGATAATTCGAAGTTTAATAAAGATTTCTGAGTTTTAGTTATTTTATAGAGAAGTTTGCATAATTCATCTTTTTTGGCAAACTTATCTAAGAGACTTTGCAATAGCCGTGATTTTCTATAACTAACCCTCCTTACTCAGCGCCTTCTGAATAGACCTTCCAAAACTCAGCCACAAATCGTTGAGCGATCGCCGGATCTTCAATAATAACCATATTCTCATCATTTCGCTGATCGCCGTTAGCAGAAGGATTAAATGAGCCGGTTATGACTGTTTTCTCATCAACGATAAATACTTTATGGTGCAGATAATGGGCTTATGAACAAATTATACAAAATAAACCCCTTAAAAGAATGTATATAAGCAACTTGCATCACATTGGAGGAATAAAATGGACTTCAATAAAATTGATGAAAAGAAAGTTAGAGAGAAGCTGCTATTGAAACAGGTTGAGGGATTGATACATAATAATGGTCTCATACAAGAACAGCGTGACGTATTGGTACGATATTTTCAGCAACAATTAGCACGGCCTGATATAAAAACTGTATCTGTGTATAACATAGCAGTACAGCTTGTGCCATTTCTAAAGACCATTCCCAAACCAGTTGAAAAAATTACTAGTGAAGATGTGTCTAAGTATTTCCTAAATTTGAAGGTAGACGGTAAGTCGGCACAATCAACAACGGCACACAGGATTTCTATCATAAAAATATTCTTTTTTTGGTATTACAAAGAGTTTGAAATAGAGTACAAAGGAGATGCCCCTAAGGTTATTTCTCATATTAAAGCAAAGAGACCAAATAATAAACTAAAATCTTCAGATATGCTCACAAGAGCAGAAATAAGAAAAATGATTGATGCGTGTCATAAAGTTCGTGATAAAGCTATTCTTTCGGTGCTATATGAAACAGGTGCACGTGCATCTGAGTTACTGGGAATCAATTTATCTGATATACAGCATGAAACTCACTCTGCTGATGTTGATTTAGATGGGAAAACTGGTCGTCGTACCGTTACTATTGTGGAGAGTTATCCCATACTCCTAGAATATCTCAATGCCCACCCCTACAAAAACCAACCAGACACCCCTTTATTTATTAACCTAAGCAACGCTCAGTTTGGCCGGAGATTTTTATATCAAGGACTAGTATCTTTAGTCAGAACAATAGCAAAAAGGGCTGGCTTAATGAAATGGAGTGTTATACCTAAGCCTGATGGTAAGGTTACCTACAAGAGAGTATCGGGACGGAAGATTTCGCCCCACTTATTTAGGCATTCTCGTTGTACAGAATTAGCTTCAGAGAAGGGGTGGACAGAACCTGAGTTAAGATTACAATTCGGTTGGACCCAACGGTCACAAACTCCAACAATCTATTCTCACGTTGGCAGGGATTCTATCAAGAAAAAACTCCTTCAAGAAAATGGTGTTGCCGATGAAGAAATAACAGCAAAAGACATAGAAAATAGTGAGGCGTTACGTCCTAAAATATGTAATCGTTGTAGTTACAGGGCTCCTTCAACTCATTTGGCTTGTCCGAAATGTGGATTGGCATTAAGTATTTTTGATGCAAGAAAATTAAAGGAATTAAGAGAAAAAACAGATGATTTTGAGGAGAAAATAGGGCAAATGCCATTAAGACCTCAGTTAATCAACAGAGATATGACCTCTTACGAATATAAGAAGGAATTAATTAAATCAGATCCTTTCTTAAGAAGCGAATTTGAGAAAATTGCCCGTGAAGTTCTTGAAGCAACAATGTTGAAGAAAGAAATCCAGGATAAGAAAGAAGAGCTGAGTTCTGGGAAGGGAAAACCCGTAAGTAAGTTTCCTGTCAGAGATGAAAATAAAGAGAAGGTCTTAGATCTCCGTAAGAAGGGCTGGCCAATGGAAACAATAGCCAAAGAATTAAGTGTTGGTTATGGGACTGTCAACAAAATATGTAAAGAGCAAAACTTAACACAGATTTATTGATTTTTCTTTTTATTTTCTGCAATAATTTTATCCCAAATGTATAAAGGAATGGAGCCACTAAAAAGATTATTCTTTTCTTTTAATTCTTCTTTTAATTGTTGTAGCCTTAAATTTCTAAATATTTCTCTTCTCGAGAGGCGAGTTTCTTTAATTTGGTCCAGTAATTCTGAAATTTCTTTAACTTTTTTAAATTGTTCTTCCACA
>DATDTA010000149.1:0-1117 GCA_035291085.1 Candidatus Nanoarchaeia archaeon
TATAGCCTGTTAAAAACAAAATGTCGCTTTTTGATCTGGGAATTTCATACTGCGTAACTAAATCTTCTCTGACTGACAGTTCTTCTAAAAGCTAGTTTTGTTTCATTAAAATTGGCAAACTGGCGATTTGATATCTTTTGCTTCGTTTCTTTCCAAACGTGTTCAGTCGGATTTTTGTCAGGAGCATATGGTGGAAAATTTATCAGATGAACCCTTTCAAGAAGCCGTCCCTTCTTAAGAGTTGCTCTGATAAGTTTTCCTTTGTGAAACCGAGCATTGTCCCAAACAATGCAGATTCGCTTACGGCCGTAGTGTCTCAAGAACTTGGCCAAAGCTTTAATAATTTCTTCCTGGTTCTGCCAGCTAAGCTCATAAAGGTGGCAGTGGTAGCTTTTTTGATTTAGTAAGCCCAAGTAATTTTGATGTTCGTTGCTCCTTTGGACTTTGACTATGGTCTTTTTGCCTTTTTTCAGCCAGGCTCTCTTGGTAATGGCTTCCAGCTGGATTCTGGTTTCATCAGAGGTAAAGACCTCCCACTCTTTATTCTCTAAGTAATCCTTAATTTCGGCCCTGATTTGCTTCATTCTCTGGCTGATCAGATGCTCGTTTCTACGAAAATCGAATTTATCTGGAAGCTTGAAACTGAGATTGCTGAATTTTAGCAAGAAGTAATATGATTGTCTGGATTCATAAACAGTTCCGAATTCTGCTCTGACATATTTTTTAATCGAAGGAACATCCCAGAAAGCTTTCGGCAAACTGTAAGCGGAAGGAGGCTTATTCAGTGTTTCCGAGATTTCCCGCTTTTGTTTTCTGCTCAATTTGCTGGCATTCTCATTATGCTCATGCCCCGAGAAGATACTGGCCATCCTTCTGACAGAAAAACCTTGCAGCCATCTTTGGATAGTCCTGGCATCTTTGAATAACAATCCTGAGATATCCTTAGTTTTTAAGCCTTGATCTTTCATTAAGACCGCCTGAGCCTTTAGCCTGACCAGCTTTAATGATGAGGTCTTAAAGTAATCTCTCAGAAGATCTCTTTCTGTTCTTGTCAGTTCTACTCTGATCACCCCTTCATTATATCAAAAAGCGACATTTTGTTTTTAACAGGCTATAC
>DATDTA010000150.1:0-15918 GCA_035291085.1 Candidatus Nanoarchaeia archaeon
GGAATGCAGCCTTTAGTGCCATATTTATCTGGTCAGCCGCATCCCTTAGGAAAGCGGTTAGTAAATATCCAAAAATGCCTCAGGACGGTTGATTTTGAAAATATCGGTGATAATACCCATCATACTTTCTTTCAGATGTTAGGAAATTGGTCGTTAGGGGATTACTTCAAGAAAGATGCTATCAACTGGAGTTTTGAATTTCTGACTGGAAAGAAATGGCTGAACATTCCTTTGAAGATGTTAGCTTTTACGGTCTATGAAGGAGACAAGACCGTTCCTCGTGATACTGAATCATATGAGTTATGGAAATCCTTAAGTGTTCCTGCAGAACGTATTGCCTTTCTCGGAAAGGATAATTTCTGGATTGCCGGTGATTCAGGACCTTGCGGTCCCAGCACGGAAATGTTTTACTGGACTGGCGAGGGGGAAGCGCCGAAGAAGTTTGATGCAAAAGATGAACGCTGGGTAGAGATCTGGAATGATGTTTTTATGCAATTGAATAAAGGTAAAGATGGCTCAATTAAACCATTGAAACAAAAGAATGTCGATACCGGTATGGGTTTTGAACGAACTCTCGCTGTATTAAGCGGCAAGAAAAGTGCTTACGAAACTGATTTATTTCAGCCAGTGATTAAGAAAATAGAACAGCTCAGCGGCAAGAAGTATAAAGATGCGCAGCGGGAAATGCGCATTATTGCTGATCACGTCAGAGCGGCTACGTTTATTTTAGGTGACGATAATGCCGTAACTCCTTCCAATGTAGATCGGGGTTATGTTCTTCGAAGATTAATCCGTAGAGCAGTACGATATGCTCGGCTTCTGGAAATGGAAGAGTCGTTGAAGGTATTAGCAGAACTGGTGGTTAAGGATTATGGAGATTATTACACCGAATTACGCCAAAATAAAGAACGAGTATTTGCAGAGTTGCAAAAAGAGGAACAAAAATTTGCTCAAACTTTAGAAAAAGGATTAAGAGAATTTGAAAAGATGGCTGGACAAGGCAACATCTCTGGCAAGGACGCATTTTTGTTATTTCAGAGTTATGGGTTCCCATTAGAAATGACGGAAGAGTTAGCAGATGAGAAAAAAGTGAAAGTTGATGTGGAAGGATTTTTAGCAGAATTTCAGAAGCACCAAGAATTGTCTAGAAAAGGAGCAGAGAAGAAATTCAAGGGAGGTTTGGCAGATATTTCTGCGGAGACAGTACGATTGCATACTGCTACTCACTTATTGAATGAAGCCTTGCGAAAAGTGATCGATCCGAAGATTAAGCAGTGTGGAAGCAACATCACTCCTGAGCGGCTGAGATTTGATTTCAGCTTTGACCGAAAATTAACGCCTGAAGAAGTTAAAAAAGTAGAGGACGAAGTTAATAGAGTCATTAAGAAACAACTTCCGGTTGTTTGCAAAGAAATGACCAAAGATCAGGCGGTCAAGATCGGTGCAGAGATGGAATTCGGCCAGAAATATCCAGATAAGGTTACAGTTTATTTTGTCGGTGATTATTCGAAAGAGTTTTGCGGCGGTCCTCACGTCAAGAATACTAAAGAAGTGGGAAAATTCAAGATTGTGAAAGAAGAAGCTTGTTCTGCTGGGGTTAGAAGGATTAAGGCGGTGGTAGTGTGAAAGGATTAAAATCGGTAAGTGTGACCTCTTTCAGGTTCTTGAAAGACTGGAACTAGTCGGCGTATGCTTGTTTCGTCTTCCTTCATATCTTTGAATTCATATTTGAGTCCCGCAACACGAAAACCTTCTTTTTCTTCGTAGATAATTCCCAATTTAAAATTGACGGGGTGGTTGCTTGCTACCACTGGAACTGGCTGTCCGTAACTTCTTCTGAAAATGTCTCTTATTTGTTCTTCATCAAGACGTTCTTTCTCAGCTTTCAAGACACAACAAATCTTTTCTGGATCGAATGCTTGCTGAGATACTTGTTCTCCTTTTTCTTCAGAGTAGAACCACTTCAATAATCGTCTGGATCCCTGACTAGTGTATCCATCTAAAAATATTTCATACACATCAAAATGTTCCGGCGCAACTACAGCAGCTTCAAGAGCGGCTTTAGTATCGAAGGTTAATACCATGTCTCTAAAGACGCAATTCTTTTGAAAGGGAAGGTTATTTAATTTTTCTTCGAGTAAACCTATTTTTACGGCAAATCCTTGTTGTCTATCTCCCGATATTCTTCTACGTTGATTCGTGAGCCAAGAATTGCCGTGAAGTGAGGCAGCTTTTTCCGTTTCACGCTGAAGAAGTTCAGTAAACTTCTTTCTATCGGTGATCGTCTGTCCGATCTTCAGATAATCAATATCTCCAGAAGGGGTAAGAGATTCAGTAAACATTTTAATTAACTCTCGTGTAATTATTTTTAAGGTTTTCTTAATTTCAAGAGAAAATGCAGAATTATTATTTCACTTCCTGGGTAGGATATTTTTTCTTCAGCCAGCCATGGATGATTTCTTTTACCACCGGGATAAATGAAATCACCACAATACCAATGATGACCCAGTTAAAATGTTCTTTCACTATTGGGATGTTTCCAAAAAAGTATCCTCCCCAGATAAACAAGCCGCACCAAGCTACGGCACCAATAATATTGTAGAAGGCAAAGGTAAGTGGATTCATTTTTCCAATGCCCGCAACAAAAGGAGCAAATGTCCTGATGATGGGGATAAAACGGGCAGCAATAATAGTTTTTTTACCATGCTTTTCATAAAATTGTTCGGTGTGAACCAAATATTCTTTATTGAAAAGAAGAGATTTTTCTTTTTTGAAGATTCTCGGGCCAAGATGTTTTCCTACCTTGAAGTTGACAAAATCTCCTAAAACGGCGGCAACAAAAATGATCAGCAGGACAAAAGCAATATTCAGGGAACCGATAGCTGCAAAAGCTCCAGCAGCGAAAAGCAATGAATCTCCCGGAAGAAAAGGAGTAAAGATTAATCCGGTCTCGCAGAAAATGACCAGAAATAAGAAAGCATAAGTCCAGAGATGATACGTATCAATAATTGCTTGCAGGTAGATATCTAGATGGAGAATGATATCAAGGAAGGTAAAAAAGAATGTTTCTAGCCCCATAATCGGTTTATGAGTGCCCTATTGATAAATTTTCCTCTTTACAGCCATAAAATATATAATCTAGCAAGTTTCTGGTCTTCAAATGAAAGCTTTCCATAAGTTTTTTGATCACACTGCAGATGTTTTATTTGTAGCTCGGGCTGACACCCTGCCAGAATTGTTCAGGGAATGCGCTTTAGCAACAGAAGAAACCATGGTTGATGTTGCTACGATTAAGCCGCTGCAGAAAATCAAGATTCTCGCGGAAAGCAAGGACGTACCAAGCTTATTACATGACTTCCTTGATGAACTGGTATTTTTCAAGGATTACAAGCAGCTCTTATTTAGTAAATTTGAGATCGAGATTGTAGAACAGACGGGTGGTTATTCCTTGACCTGTCTTGCCTATGGGGAAAAGTTAGATGTTGCCAGGCATGATCCTCGAGTAGATGTGAAAGCGGTTACCCGGCATGAGTTTGAAGTTGTGAAAGACAAGCAGAGCTGGAAAGCAAAAGTGTTGTTGGATATTTGATCAGGATTTTCTAGAGATTTTCCCCCTTGTTTCGTTGAATCAATTAGAATAAATAATTTAGAATAGCTATGGCAATCGAAGATAAAACCAGCGCATAATCAAGTCTTTTGGCTCCATGCTTACTAATTTTTCTGCGAAACATTTTGCGAACTGCAAATTGAAGGAAATGTTCTTTTTGAGATAATCCTCGTACTCGTTTCTGCGCTTTGGAAAGCAGGCAATCGTGAAAAATAAAAAACTGCATACGGTGTAAAGACACTAGTAGCAGGACTAGGTAAAATGGAAGAAAAAAGCCCATGAAAACTCCAAAAATAATTATTCCCATATGCAGCCAGAAGAGGAAGTCAATCAGTATTTTTTGCCACATTTTTACCGCAGTGGTGCATATGTAAAAAGCACATCAAATTTTTTGCAATGGATCAGCACATATTTGTATCTCTGGAGCATGTTCATCGGTTTTTGGATATAGTAGGACTGTCCGCCTTTTGTTCCCTTGAGCAAACCGAGACTAAGAATATCTGCATGCGCAGAATCGTTGGTTGAAAGATATACATACAAATCAGGCCCGGATTGAATTTCTATGTTATTATCAAAAAGCAGTATGCTTCTTTTTCTTCCCCGAGGTAGCAGGTATATCGCTCCCGTTCCTTTATGGATAAGGTCCTTTTTGATAAAATTACCTTTTCGTCCGCCTATTTTTCCAAACCAATTTGGATCTTTTTTAATTTGGTCTAGCAACTGCTGTTCCTTCCGACTTAAAGAAACTTCCTTCCCGAAAAAAATATCCTTCAAAGATTTTTGCTTAAGGACCTCGATCAGATCTCTGAATGTGTTTAGGGTAATTTTTACCACAACGCGGAGAATCTTTTTAATCTTTAAAAAACTAGCGAATGTGAGGATGCGAGATTTTCTACAAGCCGTTTATGAAAAGGTTTTTATATTCTTTTACAAATGGTGTACTTATGAAAAAATGGTTACTATTGCTAAGTATAGTTATTCTTGTTGCTGTCGTGGGATATATTTATTTTACTGCCACCAACACTATTGAAGTACAGGAAGCTTCTCCTTTGCAGATCAACGATGCTATGGGCACTATGTCTGCTGCGGAGAAGGAACAGTTTCAGAAAGAAGTAGATGAGATGAAAGAGAAGATTACAGTTATGAATGACATAATGACGATGGATATGGCCACATTACTTGCCCAAGGTAAGTTCAAACCTCGTGCCCACGAGGTTATGGGCAAAGCGTTATTGATCCAAAGCGGTGATTCTAAAATTCTGAGGTTTGAAGATTTTGAAACTATTAATGGCCCAAACCTGCATATCTGGCTTGCTTCTTCGTTAGGAGACGATGATTATGTTGATTTGGGGCCAATCAAAGCAACCAAGGGAAATGTAAATTATGATCTTCCGGTTGACATCGATACACAAAAATATAACAAAGTCTTGGTGTGGTGTGTACCCTTTAGAGTTTTATTTAGTTACGCGGAATTGAAATAAAGAGCAAGAAAAAACATATGTTAACAAAATTTCCAAGTATGAAAAAGAAATAGCGAATGAGATACTTTACTAATCTTACTTTTCGCGCGGATCGTGAAGTCCCTGATCTGGAGCTTGGTATTTTCCGGTACGTATCTGTCTTACCTTGTTTGCAAGGGTTAATGCTGCATTTTCAATCTCAGTGAACAAAGCTTTATCTTTATCGAGTTCTTGATGACTAGTTGCATAAGGTTGATACCATCCGATCCAAGTATCTATTTCTGCAGTGCTTCCGGCTGGAATAAGATCCATATCTTTTAACCAATCCGTAAGCATTCTGCGTAGATTTTCTGGTCCTGCAGCATCGCCGTGGGTAACGACAGAAAAAGCACGGCCAGCAAGATGCTTGGGGTAATCCCAACCCTTTAGTTCTAGTTTCTTAGCCATTACTGGATCCTTGCCGTTAGTGGTAGTTGGATCAGGATTGCCACCATCAGCACAGACTAAACGATCAATCATTAGTTTAAGACTTGCTGGTGCTTGGTACCAATGAACTGGACAAAGAATCATCACTCCATGCGCAGCAACCCAACGCGGAAAAATTTCATTCATCCAATCGTTTACTTGCCCGACTGCATGGTTTGGATAACATGAGCATGGCCAATGGCAGAGCGGCTGGGCGGTAGAAACGCAGGCTTTGCAAGGATAAATCACTTTATATGGTTCATCAGCGAGGGTTGAGATGTCTAGAAAATCGACTTCAAATTCAGGCAAGGATTCGATAGTTTTTTGTGCATGTTGTGCTAGACGCCTAGTCTTGGAAATTTCTCCAGGACAAGTATGTTCGCTACGAGTAGAGCCATTTACAATAAGAATCCGTGACTTAGATTTCGGATTTTTCTGCTGCTTTTCAGCAGCCTTAATTCTTGCTCGTGCATCAAGCCATTCTAAAGGCAGTTGCAAATCTGGTTTAGCAAAACCTTTTCCTGCCGCTTTTTTCCGCGGCGATTTACGGTAAGTGATGTAGCCGTCCCAAGCGGTTTCAAATACTTTCTCAAGTTCAGGACGAACTTTATCAAAAGCAGGGTCGTAATATCGCTCAAAGAAACGTTCGCGGAATTGTTCTTTGGTCAATGGTTTCCACTCTTCCTGGCGTCTTACCTCTGGATTACGCATATGTTTCATTCTTTGAAAGAGAATAATTTATTATTTAAACTTATCTTTTTGTAAAATCTTCTAAAGCGAGGTTTTTTAACTTTTAATTTATTTCTGCGGTTATGCCAACATTATTCTCATTAGCAGAAGAGATCCGCAAATGTACTGCCTGTCCTTTATGGAAAGGCACAACTCTCGCAGTTCCAGGGGAAGGAGCGAAGGACGCAAAGATTATGGTGGTCGGCGAAGCACCTGGGGCAGAAGAAGATCGTCAAGGCATACCGTTTGTAGGAAGATCAGGAAAATTCCTGGACAAGATGTTGGAATTGGGTGGATTGGATCGTAAAACAGTTTTTATCACCAACACCGTGAAGCATCGTCCTCCTTTGAACAGAGCTCCAAAAGCCAGTGAGATAAAAGTGTGCAAGGAGTTATGGCTGGATGAACAGATAAAAATTCTCAAACCAAAACTGATAATTGTATTAGGCGGAGTAGCTTTGAAAACGTTAGTTGGAAAAGGAACGGTAGAAAAGTTACATGGTAAAATTATTAAGAAGAACGGTCAACAATATTTTGTGACCTATCATCCAGCAGCTTTGCGCTATCCTGAAAATAGACAAAAGATGGAAGATGATTTTAGGAAGCTGAAGAAAATTTTGAGCAAAATTTAAGCAGAATACTGGTTTTCTTCTCTTTGATAAGGATTTCTTTTTCTTTCCGGAGCGTAATTAACAGTGAAAGAAGTCGCTGGGTTATACAATCCTAACTTTGTAGCGATGTCGTATGTTCCAGTTCTTTGAGAACCGTTATTTTGAGTTGGTCTTAATCGATACATACTCTCAGCCATTCCTTCAAGTTCTCCTCTTTGCCTTCGAACAAGATAGTCATTATCAATAGGAGCTGGCAAGTACTTGAAGACATCTTGTAGAGCATGTAATTTTTCTCTGGCGTACGCTGTTTCTAAGGAAGGTCCTTCTTTCATATTTTACTTTAAAAGAGTCCTTTTTAAAAGATTTTCTCTCAAAAAACTACCAACATAGAAAGTCTTAAATTCTTCTACTATTTATTCCCTCATCAAAAAGAGGTGTTGTCAATGAAAAAGCGTGTTAAACATTCTAAAGTAAAATCAAAGAAAAGAATGCCTTCTAAAAAGGTAAAAAATGGCAGTACTCTCAAAGCAACAGAACTGCTTCGGGAAGTCATTAATCTGATCGCAGTGTATAAGAAAGAAGCAAAACGGGATGTAACTACCAGGATTGATCCCGACACAGCTGATGAGTTATTAGAAAAACTACAGCTGCTGGCAAAGGCTCTTTAGAAGTTATTTAATGTAAAGTAGCGGGGGATGGATTTGAACCATCGATCCCTGGGTTATGAGCCCAGTGGGTACTCCTAGCTTCCCTACCCCGCTAAGATTATGTTCTCTAAAAAGCAAGTGCTTTAAAAAAGTTTGTTTTTTTATACTACAAAAAACTTTATAAACAATTCTTCTTTTCATCTCTTCAGTTATGAAAAAGAGGGTAGAGAGAAGTACACTAAAGTTAGTTCTTATAACTATTGGGGTAGTTCTTTTAGTGTTATTTGTTTTTATTCCTGTTCTCTTCTCGTTATTTGATGGTTCAAGATTAGGTAATGTAGCTCTCATTCCTATTGAAGGAACTATTACTGGTAATGGTGCTCAGGGTTTTGGCGCCTCTTCAGTTTCCTCAAAAGATATTGTTGAATTTATTGAAGAGGCAGAAGATAATCCCCAAATTAAAGTTTTACTTCTGGAGATTAATTCTCCGGGTGGTTCAGCAGTAGCTTCTGATGAGATTGCAGCTGCAGTAAAGAAGGCACGAAAACCAGTGGTTGCACTGATCAGAGAAGCTGGGGCATCGGGAGCGTATTGGATTGCTTCCGCTTCAGATTATATTATCGCTAACAGAATGTCAATAACTGGAAGCATTGGGGTTGTATCTTCATATTTAGAGTTCAGCGGGTTGATGGAAGATTATGGGGTGGGTTATGAACAGCTGATTGCGGGAGAGAATAAAGATATGGGTACGCCTTTTAAGAAACTCGCCCCTCAAGAACGGATGATCATGCAGAAAAAATTAGATACTATTCATCACTATTTTATTGAAGAAGTAGCTGTTAATAGAAAATTAGATATTTCTGAGGTGGAGGCTTTAGCTACGGGAGAATTTTATCTAGGTGTAGAAGCGCTTCATTTCGGCTTAATTGATGCTCTGGGAGATAAAGATACTGTAGAAGAGTTTATACAGCAGAATTATAACTTAGAAGATATCGATTATGTTCTGTATCAGCGTGAGTCCGGTTTCTTAGAAGCCCTTACTGGTGTATTCTCGGGGTTATCTTTCCATGTAGGTGAGGGAATTGGCTCAGCATTTGTGAAACAACAACTCCAGGTGTGGATCTAATGGAGCAATTTCTCAAAAGAAGGCTTAAAATTGCTGCTCTCATCATTATCTTTGTAGTCATGTCAGTGTTATCGCTGGATTTTAGAGGAATCACGGGAGCTATTGTTGCTGATGTTGAAGTAAGTGATGAAGTCCAGCAGGCTTTTGCGAATGGAGAGGAACAAGTTTCAGTTATCGTTCTTCTAAAAGATGACAAAATTGAAGATTTAAACGCGGAAGAAAAGAAAGAAGCCATACGGGAACAGCAGCAAGGGGTATTAGAAGGATTAGTTCAGGAAGATACCGTAGCAGCTTTTGGTTTGCTTACGGATGAAAAAGAGTTTGAGTTACAGCGCCAGTATGAAAGTATTAATGCTTTTGCCGGTGAATTGACAGAAGAAGGTTTGCAAAAGTTGCGCCGTGAAAGGGAGGTAGAATTGGTTGTGGTAAACAAGATTCGCCAGGTTTTTCTTGCCGATACGATCCCCTTGATTAATGCTAATGGTGTTTGGAATATTTCTATCAATGGGAAAGCTATTACTGGTGCAGGAGAAACAGTTTGTGTAGTTGATACTGGCATTGATTATAATCATGCTGCTCTCGGTGGCGGTCTTGGAAACAAAGTTATTACAGGCTATGATTTTTTTAATGATGATGCTGATCCTATGGATGATAATGGGCATGGAACACATGTTGCTGGGATTGTAGCTTCTACTGATAGCACTTATCGCGGAGTAGCTCCAGATGCTAAACTGGTTGCGATCAAAGTATGTAACTCTGGAGGATCTTGCACTGATGATGATGTCCTGGCCGGATTAGAATGGTGTGTCAATAATGCTGCTACATATAATATTTCTATTATCAGCATTAGTTTAGGTGGCGGACAATATAGCTCTTATTGTGATGAGGAGCCTGATTTTGCTCCTTATGCTGAAGTAGTCAATCAAGCAGTAGCGAACAATATTAGTTTTGTTGCGGCTACCGGTAATAGCGGCCCAAATAGTATTGCTGGTCCAGCCTGTCTGCAGTCGGTAACTCGAGTTAGTGCTACAACGAAAGAAGATTCCATGGCCAGTTACGCTTCCCGTCATGCTTTTTTTACTGATACTGTTGCTGCTCCCGGCTCATCAATCACCTCGCTCAATGATGGCGGAGGAACAATTGCGATGTCGGGAACCTCGATGGCTACGCCTCATGTTTCTGGTGCTATTGCTTTGATGAAACAGTATTGGGAGGAAGCGTATCACAAAGCTCCAACTTCAGAAGAAGTTGAACAAAAAATGATTGCCTCGGGGTTATCCATATCTGATTCTTCAACTGATTTTACCTATCCCAGGATAGATGTTTTAGCTATGCTGAAACCATCACTTACTTTTGCTGATGCTTCTGAAAATGGATCAGTGCTTAGTACAACCATGGTTCAAATTGTGATGCAGTCAGACCAGGATCTTTCTTCTGCAGTCCTAGAATGGACTTATCCCAACAACAGCATGGTGAATATGAATATCGTTCTTACTAATCCACGGGAAGTTGCAGTAAATGTTTCTAACCTGGATAAAGGTATGCATAGCTATCGCTTCTCTGGAATTGATATTGGTGGGATGGAAGGAGTTAGTGCTTTGCAAACCTTTGTTGTTGATGATATCCCGCCAGCAATAGCGGTGCAGAATCCGAGTAACGGATTAAATATAACTGGGGAATCATATAATTTAACTGCTACTGCTCTTGATGCACATTCTTATATTGCTTCAGTATCTTTCAATGTAACCAATGATACTACTTCTTTCTTGTTGTCGGCAATAGAGAGTAACGGGGAATGGAAAGCCTTACTTAATCTTTCTGCCTTGAGAGAAGGAGAACACCTCGTGCTTGCTTATGCTGATGATTCTTTTGAGAACACCAATCAAAGCGAAGTGGTATCATTTATTCTTGATCGAACAGGTCCAGTAATTACACTTCTGAGTCCTGTTGCAAATAGCACTGAAAATTCTACTAACAATATTACTTTCCTATACAATGTTAGTGATAACTTAACTGCACTTTCTCGCTGTGATTTTTATTTGAACGATGTTAGCAACGAAACCATGATGGCAGTAAAAAATCTGGAAATTCAAACTATTAATAGAACTCTGCTCAATGGTAATTACACCTGGAAGGTTTCTTGTCTCGATGTTTTGGGAAACAGTGGAAATTCTGCACTACAACCCTTTCAGGTTATGGTTCTGGATCAGACTGCAAACCAAACTTCTAACCAAACGGACAACAACCAAACTGATAATGATCAAACCAGCAATGAAACGATTATTGCAAATCAAACCGTGTGGTTAAATCTGCCAGCAGCAGATTATCTTTCCTCGAATGCGATGGTAATTTTTAATTGTTCAGCCAACGGTAGTAATACTCAGGCCAATATAACTTTATTTGGAAACTGGAATAATGGCTGGCATGCAGATGAAACTACGTTGTTGAATGATTCGACTTCTGCGACCTTTGTTAAAACCGTCCTAGATGGTTCTTATAGCTGGAATTGTCTAGCTTACGATGCCGCGGGAAATTCTATTTCGGCAGCAGCAAATAAAACATTTACCATAGATACTAGCAAACCAACCTTAACAAATGTTGCGGCTAGTAGTATAGAAAAAAACTCAGCTGTGATCAGCTGGAGCACCAATGAAAAATCCAATTCGACCGTTCAGTACGGAACTTCGCCAGCTTTAGGTACAGTAAAAAGTATTACTGATAGCTCTGTTTCTCACAGCATTACCTTAGTTAGTCTCAACACATCTACGCTCTATTATTATGCTGTGAAATCTTGTGATAGTCTTGGTAACTGTAATGGCTCAGAAACTTTTACTTTTACAACCAAAGCTGAAGAGGCTAGTGTTTCTCCGACTCCAGCTCCTACACCTACTCCAACTCCTGATAGTTCAGCTGCAGCAAGTTCTGCTTCGGCTGGCGGAGGTGGTGGCGGCAGCGGAGGAAGTACAAGTCAGGAAACTGCTTCTGTTGGAGAGGAGGAAACTTCTTTGGAGGCTTTTGATCAGGCTGAAGCTGTAGAAGATACTCCAGCAGCCAGTGTAACTACTGCTCCTTACTCTCGAACTTTACTATTGGCTGGACCAGAACCAGTTGAAGTAAGTTTTGAAACTGATGATCTCCCGATAAAAAAGATTGCTTTAGTATCATCAGCAGAAAAAGAAGTGACTGTTTCTGCATTTTTACTTTCAGAGAAACCTGCAGCGGTAAGTCCTCTTGACAATCCGTATGGGTATCTGGAAATAACTACCACTCTTGCTGAGGGAGAATTAGAAGAAGCTTTGGTTACTTTTACTGTGCCCATGGAATGGCTCCTGGCACATAATTATTCTCAAAATGCAGTGGTATTGCAAACCTACGAAGGAGAGGATTGGGTAGAATTAGATACTAATTTAATTTCGGAAGATCAAGATACAGCTACTTTCCAAGCAAAAGCATTTCATTTTTCCTACTTTGCTATAACTTCTGGACAAGAAAGAGGATTTGGCAGTTTAATCACAGGATTGTTTAGCGTGGTAATTCCCGGCGAAATTAACGCTAAGGAGTATGTCTTATTCGCCCTGATAATGTTAACCGTCTTGCTTTTGATAGCCTATATTCTGGTAAGCAGGAAGCAAAGATATTAGAGTATAAAAAGAAACATTTATAAAATGGCAGAAATTTTGTGATGCCAGATGAAACGAAGCTCACGACGCTGGAAGAAAAAAGGCCAGATGCGCTGGAAGTGGCAGCGCAAGAAGTTGAAAAAGGCCAAGCGTAGAAGAAAGATTCAAGCAGCATAAGTTCTCTTGTTTTATTATCGCACTTTATTTCTTTAAGGTTCATAATTTTTATTAAGCACTTTGTTTACGTATTTCGAATGATTCGAAAAATCTACCCTACTCTTTCTGAATTGTGTGCAAGAGAACTCTATCCAAGAGGTTTTATTCTAGAAGAATCTTCCCCTTCAGTTTATTGTGGTGTTCCTAATACGGATTGCGAAAATAAAATCTGGACGAAGGATAGAACAATAACCTCTGGAGTATTTGAACAAGCACAGGAGATTATGCTAAAAGCATCGAAAAAATTTAATTCTCGTGATCTCCAATTGCAGTTGGAAGGGAGGGTAATTCCAGAGAAGTTGGTATATGATTGGAAAGACCTTGAAGTAAAAATTTTTGAGGTTGATGGGAAGTGGGCTTTAGTAGCACCTGATGCGTTGTATGCTAATCGAGCCTTGATAACGAAAGCGACTCGTAAAAATGCGTATCTATCTGATGAAAAACTCCCTTTTCCGGTACACAATTGTCGAATTGTTCTTCTTTGCGAGGGTATGCTTAATGATGAGCTGCCAGCATTAGAATATTGTGGTGCCCTTGATCTTGCTTCGTATCGTAAACTGTTATTTTCTCATAGGGGTGGCTCCCTCGATAGAGACCTTCCAGGGATTACGATTGTTCGTGAAAGTATTAATAGATATCAACGAAGCTTTAAGATAATTTTAGATGGCTTCACCAGACAAGAACAGTATTCAGTGGGATTAGATCCGTTGAGCTTAGTAGCTGAAAATAGAATAAGAAATATAAAATTATAATAATCGACAGGAGTGAATAGTTTCTTCCTTGAAATAAAGGATGTTGTTACCATTGTCTGCACTGATACTTCTTCCGCCAGGATTTCTACCCATGGTTAAGGTAATTCTATCTACTTCCATTTTACGAACATATCCAGTAAATTGGTATCCTGCTTCAGTAGACATATCTTCGTTGAGTTCAAAGCCTTTTGGGTCTACCGTAGGGGCAGGGGTCCATCCGTTATTGTACTCTGCTCCTCGAAACAAAGTAACTTCTACCAATTGTCCTAAATCTATCCCTCGCTTCTCATTTCATTAATTGTAACCATTTTTGTCTCACCATTTGCTCCGAGAAGTGAATCGTTTTTAAAACTTTAGAAACTATAGAGAAGTTTGCATAATTCATCTTTTTTGGCAAACTTCTCTAAGAGACTCTGTCACTGTGGTTCCGAGGTTGCTTTGGGCAACCTTTGCAATAGCCGTGATTTTGGCATTTTCGGATAATTAATTTGTCAAAATCACTATTTTGCAAAGTTCTCTATAATTTATACTACACTTAAGCTCTCAAAGATTTCGCTAACTCTAATACTTTTCTTGCATTGTAAGCTTCTGGATTCCAAGTAGAACCAAGATAATCTGTGGGATTCTTTCCTTCCAGTTCCGGTCTTTCTCTATCAAACCATTTTCTAATCCCATCATCATTGTATGCACCACGAAGAGTGTCCACTATTTCATAAATCAAATGTATTTGATCCAGAGTAGAATTTTCTCCCAATAAATTAAAATATAATCTTTCCTGCAAAACTCTCTCTAAATCCTGGACATCTTGTTTTGAAATGTTTTTCTTCATCTTATTCAATCTTTACATCTTCAAACCAGTCTTGGTTAATTATCTTGTCAGGAATGGTGTTGATATCTTCCTTCTTTCCTTCCACATAGAGATGCAAAGTCATTTTCTTATGGACTTTGTCAATGTCTATGTCGAGTAATTTGTATTTTCTAATCCCTGCAGCAAGGATAACTTCTTTGATGTTCACAATTCTCTGAGTTTGGATGGTTACTTTCTTTTGATAAGATCCAATGCCGTATCTTTCTAAAAAGCGATCACTAATCACCACGATCCAGACTAAAATATAGAGCATTAGGCCGATGGTATATTCTCCTATTCCAATAGTCAACCCGAAAATGGCAAAGGCCCAGATGCTAGCTGCAGAAGTAAGACCGAAAATCTTATCGTTTGTTTTGATTAATGCTCCTGCACCGAGAAACCCTATGCCGGTAACAATTGCAGATAAAAGTGGGATAGAATGCTCCAGTCCTAGGGAGATAGCGACGACTGCCAGACTGCAAGAACCGATGGCCACGAAAGTATAGGTTCCGAATCCAATCGGCTTGTGGGAATATTGTCTTTCTACTCCAAAGATAAAAGAGAGGATAAAAGTAATTAAAAAGCGCAATGCTATTACTACGAATCCCATAAATAAGTTTTAGATTTTCGACTTTATAAACTTATTTTTGATACCGTATGTATGTTATAATGTTTTGGTGGATGCTTCAGGGAATTTTTATCTTTTTCTCTTCGTAAACCCCAATATAGAAACATTTATAAGTAACTTCTTTCCCCACACTAAAACCATATGTATGCTCAATTAAGATTGAGTGTGAACGAGGTGATCCCATTAAGTATCAACTTGTGACAATCACAAAATTGCGATCGTATTAAGGATTATTTCTTAATTTCCGTTGTATTCCAATAGGAATGCTCGGAAATTGAAACAATTTCCGTTGATCCTGCGGAAGATTGCTGCTATGGGAGTCCGATTAAGCCATGCAAGTCAGAGGGTCTCTTCGGAGACACAGGCTGAATGCTCAGTAACACGTCAATAATCTGCCCTTAGATCTGGGATAACCTTGGGAAACTGAGGCTAAAACCGGATAGGCAAGGGATACTGGAATGTTCTTTTGCTTAAAGGCAACGTCTAAGGATGAGTTGGCGGCTGATTAGGTAGTTGGTAGTGTAATGGACTACCAAGCCTTTGATCAGTGCGGGCCGTGAGAGCGGTAGCCCGGAGAAGGGTACTGAGGCACTGACCCTAGCCCTACGGGGTGCAGCAGGCGCGAAAACTTTACACTGTACGGAAGTGCGATAAGGGGACTCCCAGTGCTCATGCATTGCATGGGCTTTTGCCAAGTGTAAACAGCTTGGCGAATAAGTGGTGGGTAAGACGGGTGCCAGCCGCCGCGGTAACACCTGCGCCACAAGTGGTAATCGCATTTATTGGGCCTAAAGCGTTCGTAGCCGGATTAGTAAGTCTTGAGTGAAATCGTTGCGCTTAACAAAACGACGTGCTTGAGATACTGTTGGTCTTGAGACCGGGAGGCGTTAGGGGTATTCCTGAGGGAGCGGTAAAATGTACTCACTGTGTTCGTAACTGTAAATACACGCAGAGTGAGTATTTACAGTGCTATAATCTCAGGAGGACCACCCGTGGCGAAGGCGTCTAACGAGAACGGGTCTGACGGTGAGGAACGAAAGCTAGGGGAGCAAACCGGATTAGATTCTGGGGATCTTGTAGAGTATAGATTATTTTTTTGTTTGCTACATTAAAAATTACTAGAAAGAATAATCTACAAAATCAAGAACGATACCCAGTTAAAGACCCGAGTAGTCCTAGCCGTAAACGCTGCGTACTAGATGTGGCTCAT
>DATDTA010000151.1:0-11012 GCA_035291085.1 Candidatus Nanoarchaeia archaeon
TTATTTCAGTTTTTGCTGAGGAATCAAGGTTTTGTTTTCCATGCTCCTGACCTGGTGCATGAAGGGCCTGTCGCTCAGGTTAACGGCTTAGTAGAAAGTATGCAAAAAGGGTTCTTTTTTCACCGTTCCCTAGAAGAGGAATATAATAAAGTTGATTTTAGTACTATTAAACGGCGCGTTCCTAGTGAAGAGTTAAAGCGAGTTGAAGAAATCGAGCAGAATATCCTGAAGATCAAGAAAGCGGCGGATACAGCCTATAATGCCAATATGCGCATGGTCAATCTTTCAGTGATATTATATTCTTATGTAAAGTGGCTGAGCAATAGGTAGTTGGAGGATTGACATGACTAAACACATCGAATTGTTTCCAGGCTCTAAAGCTGATTTAGAAAATATGACAGGAGAAACTTATCAAGCTATGAAATATAGAGATGGTAGATTAATGCAGGTAGAAACAAGAATATTCGCATTTGGGGTTTGCCATCCTACGGATACAAAAGACAAAATAGATCAACAATTAAGAGAACTTGTTAGAAATCAAGATGCTCATGCTTTGGTACATTTAAACTATTTTTATGCTTCTGGAATCAAACCAGAACAAGAAAAGATAAATATTGTTGGTGGATCTGGGTATTTAGTCAAACGAGTATAGTTAAGTAGTTCTAGGGAAATTTTAAGCATAAATACCAGAAAATTATATAAATGAACTAAATGCCTCAATAAATCACATGCGTCCGTGGCTAAGCGGCTAAAGCGGTTCCCTGCAGAGGAACAGATCGAGGGTTCGAGTCCCTCCGGGCGCTTATTTTTCTCTTGAGGGTAGATATCCATGATGTTCAAAAACACGCCTTAAGTACTTCAAAGGCATACAGCCAGCCTGAAGATAAGCTCCATGAAATTTTCTATCGAGATCTAAGCCGCTTAATTTTCCTTGCTGAGCCGCAGCGAAATCTTCTTTTAATTTCCAGACTAATCGATTTCCAATTAAATAAGAGAGGGGATATCCTGCAGTTTGTGAATAGAAGTTTAGTTCCGCTTTAATTCTCTGTGGAGTAAAGGCAGTAGCTTTACGCAGAACTTTACCAGCGTTGACGAAAGGATTATTAGAGCTAACATCAACATCTAAGCCAACATCGAGATAATCTTTCTCTCCAGTCATAAAGTATAAGTCAATAGCTACTCTAGCTCCTAAACGGCGCAATTCGATTTTACCACAAAAACGAGCCTCATCAGTTAGATCTCCCATATAACCCTGGTCGAGCATATATTCTTCCAGCATGGTTGTCCATCCTTCAGCAAGATCCATGGCTTCACCCCAATGTTTGCGAACTGAAGAAGGATTTCCAAATGCGGAAGTGTAATGCAAATGATGACCGGGAATTCCCTCATGAATCATCATGACTGGTATCTTTAATCTCGTATGTTCATCCACAACTTTTGACCCTAAAGTAAGGTAAATAAAACTTTTCTTCCTCTCCCTGAAGGGAAGCGGAACATCTATTGCCCCCGCGGGAATCATCGGCTCAAAAAATTTAGGGGTTTGGATTATATTCATCTCTTGTTGAGAAGGAATTTGGAATAATCTATGTTTAGCGATAAACTCGATAATCTTATCTTGTTCTTGATGATACGTAGCCAAGATTTTTTCCAATGGAACAGCATATTTTTTGTTTAAGAAATGGTGAAGCTCATCAACTATCGTTTCTTTTGGAAGGGAATATTTTTCCACAAGCCTGTGGCGAAGATCTTCAAGCTGATGAGAATTTTCTACTAAATATTCTCTAGCAATAGTCTGCATCTCTTCAAAAGATAAATCTATCCCTCGTACTCGGACTTGTTCTTTTGCTTGTTCTACGCCGAGAAAAAATGCAGGGGTGGTACGCATCTTTTGAAGCTGTGCGATGTAATCAGTAATTGCTTGCTTAGCTTTATTTGAAGCACGCTCCAGCCTGCTTAACCCTTTATAATCTGCTCCTTCCGCTTCAGTTTTAATACCATCAAGTAACAATGGTAAATGAGTTATGGCTTCAATCTCAATATCAACCCAGCGTTGTACCGGAGTATCAAGCACCCTCAGCGCTCCAGAAAGATATTTAGGAAGATCTTGCAGACGACAGGTAATGTCATCAAAGCGTTCGTTGTTTGGCCGAGGATCGTTTGTAAGCAAAATGAAAAAACCATGAGCTGTATCAGCAGCATCAGGTAGCACTTTATGTAAAGGTTTGCCATTATAAGTGTGGGTTCCAAAAAAAAGATAATTTTCAAGATGAAGAGCTGCTAATTCTAAATCTAAAGATTGATCAAAAGGTAATCCATTTTTAGAAAATCTTTGCAGTCTAGCGAGTAAATTTTGACCTTGTTTTATTGTTTCTTGATGCTCTTCGTCAGTAGCAGTAGATAAAGAACCGATGTCGTGAGTGAGACCTAAGGCAAGACGCTCATCAGAAGTTTCAGAAAAAAAAACATTGAAATCAGCAATGAGAGATTCGATGACGAAATCCCTTTTCTGATCGCTCATGCTCTTTAAAAGGCCGATCCTTTTTTAATCTTTATGGTACTGTCTTTCCTATCCAAAAGGTATTTAAAAAAGGGGAGTATAGTAAACCTATGCCTAAAAAATCCATTTCCTCACTAGAACTAGCTGCCTTAGTCAATGAGCTGCAATTTTTGATAAATGGAAAAGTATCTCAGATCTATCATCCGGAAAGTAATGTGCTGCTGCTGCAATTGCATGCTCCACGAAGAGGAAAGCAGTTGCTGAAGATAGTCTCTGGGAAGTGGCTTTGTTTAACACAGCAGAAAGAAAGCGCTTTGAGACCGTCAGGATTTTGTATGCAGCTACGCAAATATATCGATAATGCCATCATCAAGAACCTGTATCAACAGGGATCAGAAAGAGTAGTGATATTTGAGTTAGAAAAATTAGAGAAATATTCGCTTATTGTTGAATTATTCTCAAAAGGAAATATTATCCTTTCTGATGCCAAGAATGTGATCATCACTGCTTTGGAAAACCAAGAATGGAAAGACCGAACTATCAAACCGAAAGAGAAGTATGTTTTCCCGCCACTCGACATTAGTTGGAAAGAAGTAAGTGTAAAAAAAGTACAGGAAGTTTTCAAAAAAAGCGAGAAGCGGAATCTGGCTACTTCACTAGCTACGGAAATTGGTCTAGGTGGCTTGTATGCGGAGGAATTGTGCAGGCAGGCAGAAGTTGATCTGAATCAAGTCCCTGCAAAAGTCAGCGCAAAAGAAGCAGAATTACTGGTAAGGACCATGAAGAATTTTCAGATTGCCATAACCACACCGAAAGGTTATGTCTATGAAAGTGATGTTACACCTTTCCCGCTGCTGGAAAGAAAACCGCTACAGGAAATGGAGAGTTATAACGAAGCGATTGATACTTTGAAATTATCTGAAAAACCTTCTCCTTATCAGAATAAAATAAAGACCCTGCAGCGGACTATTGCAGAGCAAGAAGAAGCCATCAAGAATCAGGAAGAGAAAATAATTGTCGGCTCTCAGAAGGGAGAATTGATCTATGAAAAGTATATGGCTCTACAGAAATTAAAAGAGATTGTAGAGGAATTGAAGAAGAGCAAAAATTGGGCGGACATTGCTAAAGAATTAAAAAAGGAAAAGAAGATTAGTAAAATTAATCTAGAAAAGAAAGTTATTACGATTGAACTTTAATGTTCCATGATTCAGGAATCCTTTGTCTTTTTAGAGAAGTGTAGCACCGCTAGAGAACTCTCTTTCCGGAAACAAGGGATCAAAGACTGGAGAGAATTTTTAGCGACAGAAAAAGTAGCAGGGATTGCTTCTGCTAAAAAAGAATTTTTTAATCGAAAGATCAGAGAAGCGCAGCAAGCGCTGGCGGAAGATAATGCTGCCTATTTTGTAGGTAAGCTTCCGGCTAAAGAGATGTGGCGATTATATTCTCATTTCAAAGAAGATTGCTGTTTCCTGGATATTGAAACAGATTCCTATGGAAGAATTACTGTGGTGGGGATTTCTAATTATTATAACACAAATACTTTTGTGAAAGGGTTTAATCTGGAGAATAATTTGTTGGAAAAAGAATTATCGAAGTATAAGCTGTTAATTACATTTAATGGAAGTTCATTTGATCTGCCTAAACTGAAAAAGCAATTACAGCTTGAAGTGAAGATGCCGCATATCGACCTGAAACCGTTATGTGTGAAGCTAGACTTGAAAGGCGGATTGAAAGAAGTAGAGAGAATTCTCAATCTTAAAAGACCAGAGCATCTGTATGGCAATCCGGTAGAATTGTGGAAAGCCTTTCATGCTTCCGGTGATAGGGAATATCTGGAATTGCTGGTGGATTACAATAAAGAAGATATTGAGAATCTGAAGGGCGTGATGAATCAC
Organism: Candidatus Nanoarchaeia archaeon; assembly: GCA_035291085.1. GTDB lineage: Archaea > Nanobdellota > Nanobdellia > Woesearchaeales > GW2011-AR9 > JACPIL01. The sequence continues at coordinate 4,393 of DATDTA010000151.1, forward strand.
GTTTACAAAAAGATGAGAGAAATTACTCTGCATAATACTCAAGGTTAGTAAATGGAACTTTTCTAAAAGAAGTAACTACAGGTTTCCCCTCGTCTTGATTTGGCTCTTTTAAGAACAAACTTCTTTCCGGGACATATAAATTCCCTTCATGATCAGAAGCTTCTGAAATTTCTACATATAGAGGAAACTCACTCCATCCAGTTATTGGAGATAATAAAAGATGAGGATCCATTTCCCCTAAACCAACCACATTTGCAACCACATAATTATCTTTCCCAGGCAAAGTTAATCTGAAGACTGAACTCAATATTTGTGTGAAACTATCCTCTATTGTCCACTCTGGTTTAGCTGGTTCATTAGGTACCTGACCAAACCTTGAAGGATCCAAAACTCTTCCTTCTTTTATTTTATATGAATTCCCTATTTGATATATCCCATTACTTAGAGTCAAATATAGCTCGGGTAAAAGAGATTCTAAATCGTAATCCTGGCCTTCTGGATCTATCCCATTTGGACTGGCCATGGAAAACATTTTTTGAACTGTTCCAGGAATCACACCTAGCCTGATTTGGTCCAGTTCAATATGGTCAGAAATTTCTTCTCTCTCGTCTTCATAAAATGCTAAAACTCTTTCATTATTTCTTGTAACAAATTCAACAACATCTCCTTCTTGTAATTTTGGAAGTAACTGATCTAGAGGCAACATAGGTTTAAAAGATAATGGACCTATTTAAGGATTTCTACACGACAAGCAACAAATATATAAACTTCCCACGCAACCTGAGAAGCATGGCTAAAGTCACACCATGGGAAGTGCAAGGAGATATTGATTACAGCAGACTCATGAAAGAATTTGGGTTACAACCATTTACAAATCTCCCTAAAAAATTTCTGGACCAGCCATTATTTCGTAGAGGACTAGTTTTTGCACAACGGGATTTTGGACGAATTGCAGATGCAATTGAAAACAAGAAACCGTTTGTCATGATGACTGGACTTATGCCTTCAGGAAAGTTCCATTTTGGGCATAAGATGATTGCCGACCAGATGATTCACTATCAAAAGCTAGGCGCTAAAATATATCTAACTGTGGCTGACATTGAAGCGTACAATTCTAGGAATCCAAATATGAAAGAATTGCGAAATGCTGCAATCCTAGAATATTTGACTAATTACGTTGCTTTGGGTCTGGACTTAAAAAAATGTGATTTCTATTTCCAATCTAAAAGATCTGCTGATGGAAAAAAAGCCAGCGCTTATTACAGCTTAGCCAATATGTTAGCAAGGCATGCTACTTTTAATGAGTTCAAAGCGATTTATGGAGAAATATCGCCAGGGAAGATGGCTTCTGCACTGCTTCAAGCCGCAGATATGCTACATCCACAATTGCCTGAATTTGAAGGAAAACCATTGCCAGTAGTCATTCCAGTTGGAAGCGACCAAGATGCTCATCTGAGACTAGCACGCGATTTGTCGCAAAGAATAAAGGAGTTTAGTTTTATGCAGTTAAGCTCAACCTATCATCAGTTTTTACCAGGGCTGAAAGGAGGAAAGATGTCTTCTTCAGATCCTACTTCGTACATTGCCTTAACCGATACTCATGAAGAAGCAGCTATGAAAATTAAGAAATATGCGTTTTCGGGCGGCCAAGCAACGCTGGAGGAACATCGGAAGAAAGGAGGAAATCCTGATGTTGATGTTGCTTTTCAGATGTTACGCTATGGCTTAGAGCCGGATGATAAAAAGCTAGAAAAGATTTACAATGATTACAAGAAAGGAAAACTTTTGAGTGGCGAATTGAAACAGCTGACCATCGAAAAGATTACTGCTTTTCTGAAAGAACATCAACAAAAAAGAAAAGAAGCAGAAAAAGTTGTGCAAAAGTTTATACAAGCTCACGATATTTGAAGTTAGGAAAGAAGTGGATAAATTCACTTACAAAAATTCATAAGTTTTATAAAGATTCTTTTTCTGAAATTAATGATGACAGAGAAATACGATTTCTATATCTCAGCGAGAAAAATGGGAACAGAGCCCTGGCAGTTTGTTCGAACTACTGGGCCGCAGGTTTATGCACCACACCAAGATCCGTTTGTTATTTCTTCTGAAGCTGAAGCAGTATTATATCTTCTAAAGCTTACCAAATTGGGATATCAAACGCTATTAACCAGAGTTGATAAAAATAGAAGCAAGGCAGGAATTTATGTTGGAAATCCAGTAGTAGAAAATATTGCTGATTTAGTGAAAAAACTTCAAGATGATGGGTACACTGGCGATCTTCCTCCACCACGTCATGGATAGGGCAAACTTTAAATACCACAAAATATTCTTTCTGATAAAGAGGTTGAAAAGATATGGCTAAGAAGAAAGCACGCCGTTCTAAAGCGGTTAAGCCAAAGTGGCATGCTGTTCCCTTAAAAGGAAGTTTCATGGTTCTATCGATAATGGGTTTTCTTATTACCGCCTACCTTGTCTATCCTAAAAGTACTAATTATGGTTTTGCCTTTATGGTTGTCTTCATCGCTATGTTTATCGCTTCTATGGTAAGCATGACTAAGGCCCCCATAAGTGAATAAAATGGCAACATCATTTTCCTGGAAGTTTCCAAAAAAAGAATTTCTCGTTCTTCGTATTGAAGCCTTTTTTGTAATTTCGTTAGCAATATTAATCTATGTCGTTGCTTTGTATCAGTTTGATCGCATTCTGACGGCAATTGGTTTTACTATTGTGTATTTAGCCTTATATGCGGGATTGTCATACGGGATTAGAAAGTGGCGGAAAGCAGAAGAGCATTACAAACTGACCAAGAAGCATCTTGAAATCTCGCATAGAAAATTTGATAAGGTCAAGAAGGAGAAAACGCTATTAAAAGATGTTGCTCATCATAAGCTAGATAGAACCTTCTTAGGTGGATATTTATTGACTAAGAAAGGAAAGAAGCATTTGTTATTCTTTAATTCCAAGCAGGAAGTGGAGAAGTTTGAGAGTTTTCTGAAGAAACATTTGAAGAAGAAGATTATTTAATTTGCCAGTCCGGTAGTTGAATTCTTAGTCTTTGTAAATGGTCCTGATTAATTCCGATTCTATAATCGTGACTTCTTTTACAAAAACTAGCTGTTTTTGCTTCTAGATTAATATCACATCTGCCTGCACCAACCATTCTATAAGGAATATTGTCCGGTAATGCTGGTATTAAGTCATCAGGTCCAGGAATTTCTATACATTGCGCCTCTATTTCTCGAGCAAATCTGCTAAGAATAAACCTATGAAAGTCATCATCTTGCGGTTTTTTTGCAAATCTTAGATAAGGTTGACTACCGTTATCAAATTGAACTACCTTATATTCGCCCGATTGCGGAGGTAAAGTAATTAAGGGTAAATCTTTATCTGCCATTTTTAAGAAAAACTTAGATTGATTTATAATAGTTATGGAAATATATCTTTAATCTATTCCTTAGAAACTCTTTCCTTAAACAACGCAGCTGCTAACGTCGCAATAACATCTTCCTGATTGATGCCATGCTTGATAGCAATATATTTCGCATCCTGCACACATTCTTCCATAAGTTGGATCAGTTTTCTTCGGATTAGGTCTTGTTCTTCAGAAACCATAATCAGCTTATTTGTAAGGAATATTTATAAATTTGCATACTGGTATTGATATATGCCTTCATTCTGGAAACATGTCAACGAAGTATTGAGAGAAGCAGATATCATCATCGAAGTGCTTGATGCGCGCTTCATCGAAGAGACCAGAAACAAAGAGATTGAGTATAAAGTAGAAAGATCAGGTAAAAAGCTTCTGTACGTTTTTAATAAATGTGATCTGGTTGATGTAGGAGAATTGAAAGACAAAACTAAGGAGTTACATCCTTCCGTATTCATATCAAGCCGGGAAAAGCTAGGAACAACTATTTTGAAGAAGAGGATTTTAGAATTATCCCGTGGAGAGAGAGTAACAGTAGGAGTTTTAGGTTACCCTAACGTGGGAAAATCGTCCTTAATCAATGCCTTATCCGGACGAGGATCAGCCAGAACTTCTTCAGAAAGCGGATTTACCAAAGGGTTGCAGAAAGTGAGAGTAGATAGCAAAATAATGCTGATCGATACCCCAGGAGTTTTTCCAAAAGAAGAGAAAGATATCGCCAAGTACGGTAAAATAAATGCTATGAGTTCAGGGAAGATTAGAGATCCCGAATATGTTGCTTTAAAGATTATTGAAGAGGAAAAAGAACGGATTAAGAAACATTTCCGACTTGAGGAAGATGATGCAGAAGAGATTTTAGAAAGGATTGCGGTTATTTTCAAGAAGATCAGAAAAGGCAATCAGCCTGATTTAGATGGCGCGGCACGATTATTTCTGAAGCGGTGGCAGGAAGGGAAGATTAAATGATTAATAAAGTCAAAGAATTACGCAGTGTTATCAGATACCACCGCGACCAGATAGGCGATGATCGTTGCTGGATAGATGATTTTATGGTTTGGAACGTATTACCGGAAACCAAGCAACCGCCGAGGCTGCCGAAGTATGAAGAAGGAATGAAACAATGCCGGCTTTTCTTTAAGCACAGGAATGCTGATCAGATCGATAAAATTCCAAAAGAAGCAATCCTTGACAAAACAAAATGGGATCAGGATCTTAACGGCATGAGTCAAGAACAGTTGAGAAGTGAACTGACTAAAATAAAGAATGCTATTATAAGGCATAAAGGAATAATCAATCGTGAACGAACAAAAAAAGATGACGAAGAGTTATACAGTATATTACCAGAAAAAATTCCAGCCGATTTCAGATTACCTTGCGAAGAAGATTTTCTAGGAACAAAGAGAACCAATGCTGGTTGCCCGCAATTCTGGAAAAGCCATGAGCATTGCCAAGGTGAACATAACATTCATCAATGGGGACCATGTAAGAATGGCCATCGTTGAGATTAGTGTTGCCGAAGCCAGGAAGCTGATGAAAAGCAATCTTAAGCTTATTATTTTGGATGTACGAACTCCTGCAGAATTTTCCCAAGAACATTTGAAAGGAGCAGTAAACATAGACATCTATGATGAGAATTTTAAGGATAATTTGGAAAAATTAGACAAAAAGAAGACCTATCTTGTTCACTGTCATGCTGGAGTGAGATGTTTTATAGCCGCTGAGATTATGGGAAGTATTGGGTTTAAGAAAATGTATAGTGTAAATGGAAATTTGGTTGAATGATTCACACTCTTTCTTCCGATACTCTTCCTCAAACATCTTGATTAATTGACCTTATAAGAAATAAAATTATACTTTTTTAACCTGCAAAGCATACAATTTTGCTGATTCTAATGCTGCTTGTGGAGAAATTTGTATCCAACCTTTATCTTTCACCGGAACGACAATTGAATTCACTCCGGCGCGATGCATTTGATGACTACAACGAATACAAGTATGTTCTGCTTCTTCACGCATCCAAGGGAGATTTTTTTCACTAAGACCAACGATATAAATACCTGTTTCTTTTAAAGAAATTCCTAAGTCACGTACTTTGTCCATAACTAACTCTTCGGCGTGGTCGCAACCTCCAATCATTGATTCTGTTCGCGAGGGAATGTCAAAACGAATACATTTAGGTTCACATAAATCTTTCATGACCGGATTATGACCATTATAAGCAGTAGCAACCATTTGTCCATTGTAAACAGCAACTGCACCAAATTTCATTTTCTGACAAGGAGAATCCATAGCAGCAACAAATCCTGTTCGATAAATGGGATCACTGAAGAGAGAGTTTTCTGGATCAAGAGCTTTTGCTAAATTAAATGAAAGCTCTTTGAAACGATTTCTGGTGTCCTCATTCTTATACACATCTTTTATAGTTCTCACTGCGGATTCAGTAAATTGTGGTTTGTTTCCTTCAAATTGTGCTTCGGTGAAATCTCTCTCAGTTCCATCAGCAAGAACGTTCCACCAATGCGAACCCATATCTGCAAAAGGAGTGCCGGCAAGAGAAGCGCGGCGCATTTCGCCCCCTAAATGAACTTGGGCCAAGGTTGATACTACAGCACATTGCCCAGCATAGGGATTCTCTTCCTTCCATGCTGGACTAGTATCTTTTGAAACAATGTAAGGAAGAAGTGAAACAAATCTATCTAAAGTTATATCAGTCATCCTTTATTTTTAGGGGGCTAGAAAATATTTAAAGATGATTGTTGTCGAGAATATATATTACTCCTTTTTTCTATACTCCTCTTCAAACATTTTCACTAACTGTTGCGCAGTTTTCTCGCCAATGCCCTTCAATTCAGTCAATTGTGTCTCGCTAGCATTCACTAAATTCTTAATGCTGCCAAAGTGTTCTAATAAAGTCTTGGCGGTTTGTACCCCAATGTTAGGAAAAGCAGAAACGATAAATTCTTGCTGCTCCCTGACTGATTTCGGTTTCAATGAATGTAAAGAAAAATCAATCTCTTTACCTTGCTCCCGTTTGGCCATCACGGCTAATAAGGCAGCAGTGTCCTGCGGATTTCTCGTATACAATACTGGAACGTTAAAGTCTAAGACAATAGAGGCTAACATACCCCGAATAGCATTAGCGTGTACATTACGCACGGAATAAATATCTTCTTCTCCTTCGATGATCAATATC
>DATDTA010000152.1:0-2521 GCA_035291085.1 Candidatus Nanoarchaeia archaeon
TTCCTCTTCTAGGGAACGGTGAAAAAAGAACCCTTTTTGCATACTTTCTACTAAGCCGTTAACCTGAGCGACAGGCCCTTCATGCACCAGGTCAGGAGCATGGAAAACAAAACCTTGATTCCTCAGCAAAAACTGAAATAACCCCTTAATTTCGTCGTTCACACGGAGTTTTTCTTCCTGCGTACGTAGCTTCGGTATTTGATTAAGTAATGCAGTAAGGGCAGAGGAAGAAGTTGCTTGCCAGACTTGGACCTGCTGTAAGTACGCTAGATTGCTTTCCAAAGCAGTCGTTACCGGGGTCAATGCTTGTATAGCCCGTTGTAAACTTACTGCTTCATATAGATTTGATTCAAGTTGCGCTAAGGATTTAATCATCTCGATAGTTGGTTCTACCAAAGCAGCAGTTTCTTCAATAAGCTGTAGTTCACTGGAAGACACAAAAAACTCGCAGAAAGCTTCCTCCATCACTTCTTCTTGTAGGGGAAACTTTACCTTCTCGCGTAAATCCCGCACCATATAGACGCTTTCTAAATCTGCCATTTTAGGCGAAAGATGAGTTAGTTGATGGATGTATAACATGATGATTTCACCCTCTGGCATAAAAAGGACTAGAAAATTCTTTTTTTGCTGCCAAACCAGGTGTGGGAGTTTCCTTCGCTCTAACCTTTTGTAATCGATCAGTTTTCCCACAGTAAGGGCAATGTAAATTGTAAGTTAATCCTGCCCTGGAATTATCGGCCTTGAAATTGTAGTTGCAGCGAGTACAGTTGTATTTCATTAAAATTGGAGCTGGACCTTTAGTCTTCAAATCGCTGGGAATCAGACCCGCACTGGCCTTTTTTAGTTCTTCGCAACAACCCACGCAAACTAAGAAATTCTTATTATCACTTTTTGGATATAATCTTACTTGATCAAGAAGAACTACAGTCTTACAGCGTTCGCAGGTCCTGGTCTTACGAATGTCCATCATCTCACCCTTTGCATTTTTAGGAATAGGATATATTTAAAGATATCTACGGTGGAAAATAATGATATTTTGGTTATTAAGACATCTTAGGCACGTTTGTGCTAATTTTATCAATTTCTTGTAAGACCTCAATCCAGTTATTTACCCGGATAATATTTGAGTGTTCTGCTTTCATGTTCCAAGGCTTGTTCAATAGTATTACTTTTACTCCTTTCTCAGCACATTGAAGGGCATATTCGTCTTGATCCTCGATCATAACATCTATAGAGAGCTCCTCACAGATCTCTCCTTTATTTTTAGTTTTGTTGGCGATATGGAAATCTCCTGAATGGATAAGCTCAAAAGGAATTTCTTGAAGATGTTTCTTTAGCCATTGTTCTGTTTTTTCCTTAAAGAAAACAGGCCGAGCAGTGATGACGAACAATTGATTACCTTTCCCTAGATGATTTACGGCTTCCACAGCATTTTCTACAGGTTCAATACTATCAAAATAGGCTGATTGTTTAAACTCTTGATCTATTTGGATGCCTTCCTCCAACGTAATGCCCCATACCCCTGGCCAGTAATAGGTGTGAAATTTTTCTGCGAGAATTAGCTTACCGGTTTTTAGATGGTAAAAAGGCACAAGTTTCTCTAACTGTTTTGCTAAAACTTGATCAATATCAATTCCAATTTTCATAATATCACAATAAGTAAAAAGCGGGCCTGAGGGGATTTGAACCCCCGACCTATTCAGCGGTTATTTAGTTTCCCGAATAACCTCAGCTTAGAAGGCTGTCGCCCTATCCAGTCTAGGCTACAGGCCCGTAAAGCTACAAAACTGGAGACAACTTTTAAATATTTCTTTAAAAGCAGCACAGTATGGGTTTCCTAATCAGCTATGAAGAAAGAGCGGTCAAAGCCAAAGGCCTGAATAAGCTAGCCAAGCCTGACCAGGAAAAGATTCAACAATATCTTTTTCCAGATGAGTATCAAAATTTATCTCTGCTGCTAAATTTACCAAAACTAGGACTTCCAGAAAATCCGATCCTGTTTTATCCCGGCTGTGGGGCAGATATTCTCATGCCTTTGAAGTACATTGAAATACTTTTTCCGAGACTACGTAACGTTACCTTTATCTTTAATGATATAGACAATACCTTTGGTTTAATTAAAACGGTCTTAGATGATGTAGGGATTTCCTTCGAATTAAATAGGAATTCTCTGCAATTTTATTGGAATGGCATCTTAGTCGATTTACAATTCCTGCATGAAAATGTATTTACACTTAAGGATTTACCTGCTTTCGATATCTATTTTGAACGAGCTTTCCGCATCATGAAAGATGATTATCCGGATTACGAAAATCAAATCTATCAACAATTAAATCCGAAAGGAATTTTCATCAGCGATTCCGGCTTCCAGCATATGCCTTTAGAAAAACTACCTGTTTCTCAGGAATTAAGTGCGTATAAAGAAATGATCGTTGGAATTAAAAAATAATTATTTGATGATTACCCTCTTCACAACAACATCTTCTACTGGTTTATCCTGCCCATCTGTTTCAACGGAAAC
>DATDTA010000153.1:0-8903 GCA_035291085.1 Candidatus Nanoarchaeia archaeon
TTCCCATTAAATATCTTTTCTTTCAACTTACTCTTACCATTCCAGTCAAGAGCATACTCCATCACTTCTTCAATGGTTTCTACTGGAATGATTTTGACCTTGTTAATTTTGTCTTCATCAATAACGATATCCTGCATATTAGATTTTGGTACAATCACAGTTTTGATTCCCGCATCGATGGCCGCTTCTATCTTGGAAGAAACTCCTCCCACAGGAAGAACTTCTCCCCGCACTGATAAGGAACCAGTCATGGCTACTTCTTGCTTGATAGGTATTTCCTTGAGCGCGGAGATGATAGCGGTAGCGACGGCAATGGAAGCAGAATCTCCCTCTACGCCTTCATGAGTTTGCAAAAATTGTACGAAAATGTCTTTGGTTTCTTTGATATCTTCACCAAAGTATTTCTGAATGATAGCAGAGACGTTCTTCACTGCTTCCTTGGCAATTTCGCCTAGCTTTCCCGTAGCAATAATTTCTGCTTTCTTTCCACCGGGAGTTACTTCTGCTTCAATGGGCAATAAAATTCCAGAGTAAGCGGCGCTTCCTCCGATAACGGCTAAACCATTTACTCTGCCGATTCTAGAACCAGAGGTCATGATCACTTCGTACTCTTTCTTTCTCTCGATATATTTGTCAGCAATTTGTTGTTCTAATGGTCTAGCTAACACTTTGGCTTTCTTGACATGCTCTTTGGTGACCAGTTCAGCGTTCTCTTCTTTTGCTAGATCGCCGGCAGCTCGGACTAGTCCGCCCAGGCCTCGTAAATATAAAGTTAGATGCCCTTTTCGGTTTGCTCTCCGTCGTGCTTCTTCGATGATTGCTTTCATGGCTGATAAGTCGAAGTGAGGAATTTTTCCTTCTTCTTTCTTTACTTCCTGAGCAACGAATCGAGCGATTCTGGTTCTATTTTCTTTACTATCGGGCATGGTCTCGTTCATGTATACTTCGTAACCATAACCGCGGATTCTGGAGCGCAAGGCCGGATGCATATTTTTTATAGTTTCCATATTTCCGGCAGCGACTAAAATAAAATCACAAGGCACTGGTTCGGTTCTTACCATCGCGCCGGCTGATCGTTCTGATTGCCCGGTAATCGGGAATTTCTTTTCTTGTAAGGCTGAAAGAAGTTCTTGTTGCGTTCGCGGATGCAAGGTAGCGATCTCGTCGATAAACAATACTCCTTTGTGTCCCTTGTGAATCATTCCGGCAACTACTCGTTGATTCGCAGGAGTACCTAGGCCTCCTGAATTTTTACAAAGGATTCCATTTACAATAACATTCCCAGAGCTAGTGGTGACGTTGTACAATTTACCTTGATAGTTGATTTTTTCTATTTTAGTGATGGTTTTGGATGTTAGTTTCATGATAGTATTGTTCCTTTATTGTTTAAAATGGAGTAGAGTTCATTTGGTTTAAGTTCTAATTTTTCCATAACTTTCTGTGCGCCATAGCCTTTTTTAATATAATAAAAATATTTTTCATGCATCTCCTCCTCAAACTTACGGAGATATTTTTTTAGATTTTCTTCTTTGTACTTGCAATAGTTGAGTTTTATATTTTTGGAGAAATTTTTACTTGGTTCAAGTCTTTGTGAACAGATGAAGCGGAAGACTCTACTTCCTTCTTTATCTTTTCTTTTATATGACAAAATGTTACCTACATCGATTTCTTTTTTGTTGAGAAATTTCTTGATATCCTCCAAGAATTGTAAGCGATTAAGTTCTGTGTCTTCGTTACCTGTAATACCAAATTCAATTCTAGCTCCACCTTTATGATTATATGAGATGCCTATTTCACTCCCAAATAAAGATCCGTAGAATTCCTGTTCCGCTTCCTCTAACATTTTTATCCAGGCCGGAACAACTAAGTTAATCTTAGTCTTATTACCAATCGGTGCACCAAGCGCCATAAAGAAACGGATGACATTTCTATTTGTATTTTGATAACATAAAGATGTTCCATTTCTTCCTCCTTGAATTGTTCTCATATTGTTATCAATACTATAGCCAAATATTTTCATTAAATCTATACCAAATTCTTCAGTTGCTTCTAATTCTGAGCTAGAAAGAAAAATAGCATTTAAATTTGTAAATATTCCTCCATCACCAAATGTAGTTCCCAAGACTTTGGCAATGAGGAGAAGTCTTTGGTCACTTATTTTTAGAGGAAGCAACTTTCTTTTCTTTAGCCATTGTGCTGTTTGAATTGGCACGGGAATATGCTTTTCGGTATGCCACCAGCGCGTTTTTCCTATCGGCTGGTTCATTGCCTTAGCAATTCTTTTGTAGCCCCAAGTTGGATGTTGTGCCTTAAGTTCTTGATACTTGTAGTAAAGCATGCATTGTTCCTGTTGTCGCTTATCGTAGGTGTTGATTATGTCTTGTTCGTCTATAATTACCTCTTCCATTTGAGCCACAACTTCATCCCCTTCCTTAATATCTTTTGCTTCAATATACTCTGTTTTTCCTTTTTTCTGAACAGCTATTTTATGTTCTCGCGTAACTATGAGTTCCTTGTTTTCGGAAGTTGTAAGTTTTATCATTTCGCCAACATAATCATATCTGTTGCATGATAAAACTTCGACTGGAGAAGCAGAACCGTTAGTTTCACCTAGGATACTAAGTTCATTTTTAGGAAGGAAAACAGCTTCATAGTTCTTTTCCTCTTGTCTCAAAACTTTTTCTTGATGTTTTTCTATTTTTGCGTCAACGAAATTCCCTAATGGGACATTCACTATCTCTTTGCTGTGGTTGATAAAGCCCATATTGTTACTACTTGAAAGTGACTGGAACGGATCATGAAGTACATCGCCTAACAATGCTCCCGCATGCGCTCCAGTAGCATCAAAGAATGGTGCTTGTTTTTTTTCATAATTATCGACGATAACTTTTGGAGCGATATTTTTCGGCGCTTGAAACATTTTTGGCCCCATGTTCAGTGAAATGGCGAATCCAGCTAAAAATAACATGCCGCCTAAGAAAAATGCGGTGAACATTAAATCAGATTGATAATGATAGCGAACCCACCACGGGAGAATGAAAGTTACAATGGCAACAATGAACAGCAGAAAATTATTATTTTTGAAACTTTTAGCAGCATCTAGGAGATATTTCTGTACCTCATCGCGGCCCTTTCCAGCGGTTAAGGTTTTGATGAAAGGATTGTTTTCATCATTAGGATTGGGATACGAAAGAATATCTTTCAAATCGGATTTTGGGAGCAGTTCTGCTAAGGCCATTCCTAGCATGGATTTTCCAGTTCCAGGATCTCCTATCAGTAGGACGTGCCTGCGCTGTTGAGCAGCTTTCTTAATGATCCTAATCGCTTCTTCCTGACCTATGACTTGATCTACTATCTTTTCTGGCACTTTGATATTCTTAGTAGTAAGATTTTTAGCTGGTTTCATCGGTAAATAGGACTTCTGGAGGGTAGTGACTCTTCCCAGTGGTTTTTAGCTTTATCCTTTAAAAATGTTGCTGAAAAAGTGCTTCTTATTTCTTCTCCCGTTTGGTTACGGTAATTACAATTTCATCAAAATGATTCTGTTGCTGCATCTCAATCTTGTGTTCATTTTCCAGGTGCAATAAGGGCATAAAAGTGTACACTTTTTCCTGCTTGCTTGCTCGAGGAGGAAGAAGCCTAGTATAGGTTAATTTTTGGGTTGGATCTTTGTCAGTATAATAATTTATTTTGTGATAAATGTCCCGGATGACTTCCAGTATATCGATTTTTCTCTTAGGCATAGGAAACTTTACTGGTCGCTGTTGAGCCAGAATTCTTTTCTTGGTAGCTAACGCTCGCTGCAATGCTTCTATTAAGTCTTCGACGGAGACTTTTCTGTTTCTCGGCTGCGGATTGCGCGGGATAAGTTGTGGATGAGCTGTATCGGGATTGCGCAAGCGCTGTTCCATTTCTTCAAATAACTCTTCTTCAGGAATTCCATCATGCTGATTGATGAGCTTGTCAAGGTTAGAAATATCGTTTTCAATCAAATGGGTGGCTTTTATTTTTAGTAATACCGCTGCAGCCAGTAATATTTTTCCGGGAATTTTGAAATCGTGCTCCTGCATCTCTTTGATAATTTGGATAAATTTTTGACTTAGGAGAGAGAGATCGATATCCCAAGGGTCCATTTGTTCGGTCTTGACCAGGTCGTAAATGATATTTTTCCAATTAAGCTCGTCCTGATTCAATAACAAATCAAAGATTCTTTCTTGCATGGGTGCAGAAGTCTTTGGGGCTTTAAAAATGTTTATTCTGTTTTAGATCTGTGATACTACTTTTTGTACATAATAATCTTTAAAAAGAGAAAACCTCCGAAGCAGGAATGGTGAAAAAATGAGTGGATTTAAGGTATTGTTATCTCTGTTGGTGCTGATGTTTGCGTTTTCTGCTGTTGCAGATGAATCTTTATCTCTCAATGCCGTTCCTTCGTCAGGAAAGGCTCCTTTAGAAATTACTTTTAATTTAGTTGCTTCAGAAGAAATTTTATCCGTCTCCTGGGATTTTAATGGTGATGAAGTTGAAGATAGTACTGAACTTTCACCGACTTATGTTTATGCAGCAGGAAAGCACACTGCAACGGCTACAGTAAATACAGCCAGCGGTAGTGCAGATGTTTCTACAACTGTTGTTGTTGATGATCCATTCAGCGTGTCGGTTGTTGCTGCTCCTTTATCAGGAATTGCTCCGCTTACGGTAAAGTTTACGGCCAGTGTTTCTGAATTTCCGGATAAAAATACTCCTTTTATGTATTCTTGGGATTTTAATGAGGATGGAGTTGTTGATAGTGTTGAACAAAATCCAAGCTACACTTTTGAGAATGTGGGGGACGTTAAGGTTAGTCTCACCGTTACAGATGCTGCCTCTTCTTTTGAACCTCAACCGAAAGTTACCAAGCAGATTCCAATAACTATAAGCTCTTATGATTCGAAAATCAATATCGCTTCTTATTTTCCCACTTCTCTGCAGCTAAAAGAAAATCAGGTTACATTTTTAGTAGCTAATGAAGGAACAGAACCGATCAAAGATATTTCTGCGAAAGTAATTGGCGAAGGAATACAGCATTTAAGTTCAACTACTATCTCAAGGCTTAAACCTGGCGAGCAGGATTCTCTTACAGTAAAGATGAATGTGCTGAAAGAAGGCCAGCTTACTGCGTCGGTTAAGATTGATGAAAAGATTTTTCCGGTCACATTTGCTATCGCTGAGCAGGTGAAAGTAAATAAGGAAGAGTTAGAAACAAAACTTGCCGAACTGAAAAAGAAATTACAGGAACAGGAAGACCTCTATTATGAGAAGAAAGCTGAGAATTATTTAGTTGCGGAAGTATTTGAAAATATCAAAGCGACAAAGAAGCAGCTGCAGGATGCGCAGCAGCAGCTCTTGACTAACAATCTGATGGAAGCTAAAGTGAATGTAGATTTGGCTGGTCCGACAATTGAAGATATTGCCTATCGTCTGGGAGATGCTCAAAAGCCGAAACAAACGCCACTATTATGGTTAAAAGAAAATGCCGTGGCTATTACTTCTATCATTGCTGCAGTTGGAACTTTAGGCGGAGTGGCAGTAAAGGTTTCTAAAGGCGCGCAGAAAATAGGCGGTGATGTGAAAGAGAAATTTACTGCCAAGAAAAAAGATGAGAGAGTTGAAGATAAAGCTTCTGAAGCTGACGACAAAAGTAAAGATGAGCCTGAAGAAGAGAAAGGAAGTTCTTAATTGAATAAAATGGGCCCGGCCGGACATTCGTTGCTGCAAACTAATTTGCTCCGTCGTGGGGTTTCCGAAGGAACGCCCCACTTGAGGAACTTGCATAGATTGCTTGCTTTTCGAACCGGCGACATCCGCCTTGTAAGGGCAGCATCATAGCCGCTAGACCACGAGCCCATAAAGAGTCTGGCATTCTGTTTATTTATTAATTTTTTGGAAAAGGAAATAAAATTACCCCTAATCTTTGAAGAAATTTTAGGAAAGGCGCAGTTGGGAAATAATTGGCGATTAATTTTATAAAGAAGTGCGAGCTGACAACTAAATATGGCCACAAGAGTAGAAAAATATCAAAGCTCTGTACAAGCCGCCCTTACCCTTGCTAAAGAGCATGATTTGTATGCTATTGTGCGCGTGCAAGACAATATTGGTCTGGAGGTTAGCATTCTTAATGGAAAAACCCAAAGCAAGAGAAAAACCCAACTTCAAGGGATGGGAATTTCTGTATTCAGCGAAGATGGAACTACTGCTTTTGGTTGGACAGATGACCCTACTGTCGAAAACACAGAAACATTAATAAGGACACTTAATGGGGCTGTTCGAGCTTCTCAGATGCTAGAGGTACAAAAAAATACAGCTATTTTTGAAGTACCGCCATTCCAAGTTATTGATTTACCTAATCTAAAATATCCTGTTGAGGAGCAAAATCTCACTCGATTAGAGGATGCACTTCGCGGTGGACATCTGGGAGTATGTAAACTTAATCCTGATTTAAGCGTTACTTCCTCATTCTCCCAGTCAGATGATCAATGGTGGATTTCAAGAAGCGATGGCACAAGCGTAATATATTCTATGCCGATAAGTAACGTTCGCCATAGTATGACGATGGGGGATAGCAAAAATAAGGCGATGACAAATTTAAAACTTAGCGGGGTTGACGCAGAATTTCTTATGAATCCAGCAACTACAGAAAGAGAACTTTGGCATAAGGTTAGTGTATCTTATGCATTACTTGGCAAACTCTTTTCTGCAGGTCAACTCCCAGAAGGAGAATATCAAGGATTGCTTGATCCGGGCATTGCAGGAATATACGTTCATGAAGCAGTTGGACACCCAATAGAAAGCGACAATGGACCGTTCTCCATCTTTGCTGACAAAAAATTAGGTACATTTGGTTTAGGAAATAGAGTTGCACAGCCAAATATAGATGTTATTGATGGCCCAGTTGAAGGGATGTGGGGCGATGTACGCTATAGTGCAAACGGAGTCCAAAGAAAAACGGTTGTAGTTATAGAAAAAGGGATTTTAGTAAATTCCATTAGTGATGTTTTTTCAGCTGCTCGCGCCGGTACGCCTATTAATGGTGCTGGAAGAGCTCAGTACTTCAACAGCGTTCCTATCCCTCGTATGAGCAATACAAGAATAATAGACAGAGATGCAGTTGACGCTGACATCCATCCTCCTTATGCTAGTGTTGAAGAACTTTATTCTTTATTGGAAGACCTGGGTGTTCTTAGTAATGGAAAACAAGTTGTTATGCCGGTACAATGCGGTGGTGGTTCTGTGTTACCTACCGAAGGGACTTTTATGTTTGGATGTAACGGAATTTATCGCTTCAGCAGCGAGCAGGGAATAGAATTATTTGGAGCTTCAAATTTTAGTGGCAATACGCAGGCTGCATTACTTACACCAATGCGAGGTATTGGAAAACTCCACCTTAATAACGCTGGGTGGTGCGGTAAGGAAGGCCAAAGTGCAAGCGTGGGTTGTGGATCTCATGCTTATGTATTAATTGACGCAAATCCGGGGAAGATTATTTATGGTGGAAAATAAAGTTACACAATTGAAACAAGCACTTGAACAGCGTTCAGACCTAATCGATTGGAGGTTTGCACTCTCTAATTCATCAAGTATAAAGATAGGTATGGAAATGGGAGAAATTGGGGGACCATATCGGCCACCAGTTATCGGCTCTGGGCTTAGCGCAACGCTTTACGCCGTATGGGAAGATGGAACCGTAAGTGATGCTGACATCGAACCGCATCACTTTTCAGATCTCCAAGGTAATTTAGACGAATGGAGAAGCCAGAGTAGGGAAGATCCTGACAAGGCAAGAATTCTTACACCGCAACAGTATCTGCCAGTGAAAATCTATGATTCAGAAGTAGCTCGGTTACTAGAAGACCCATCTCCCCTTTTTGGAATTCTCTCACTCTATCAGAAAGCATTGAAAGGACAGGGTACTGAAAACATCCAAGCAAGTGCAAGTGTTCAAGTAGGAAGGAAGTTTCTTCTTTCTTCCACGGGGATGGAGGGATTCTATGCCTACACTAGTATGGACACCTACTGCGTACTAGATGAAATACATATAAGCGGAGACAGTTCTCGGAAGATCATTGGAAAATCCTGCGCACAGAAATTTGTAGAACAAACTCTGTTATGGTACCGTCGTAGTAAGGAGAATGTAGAAATGCCAACGGGCGAAGTGGATGTAATCTTTAGTTCTGGGTTTACTGGTCAGCTGATGGGAAAATTCATTGTCTATCACATTAGCGGAAGTAATGTAGCAGAAGGGAAGTCCCGTTTTACCAGAGATGATTTCGTCAGTGGTAAACAAATTCTTTCTGAAAAAATTTCCATTGTTCATGATGGCATTAAGGATTGGGACAACAATAGCGCTCCTTTTAGTAGCGAAGGGGTAGCGAATTCAAGTCAATATCTTATTCATAAGGGAAGACTCTTGCAACCATATACTGGAGTAAAATGGGCAGACAAACTAGGTTTCAAGCCTGTCGGTAGTGGAAGAATGTACCTTAAGGTTCCTGACGCTGCACCATTGGAAGAGATGATAGCAGACACACAAGAGGGAGTATTGATTCACGGAGTTCTTGGCTTGCATGGACAAAATGAAGCCAAAGGCGATTATTCTGTGCCGTCCTATCTTGCTCACAGAATTGTAGGCGGGAAAGTCGTCGGTTCTGGAAATGTTTCCATTACAGGGAATGTATTTGATAACTTTTCTGAAGAGCAAATGACTTTTACTTTTGACCAACTGGACCAATTAGAAGTAGGTTTTAAGATACGTACAAATGTGAAAGGCCTAGGCAAGTGAGTTAAATTTTTCCTTTTATACTTTGGTTCTTATATCTTCTAGAAATAAATTTTAAAGTAACATTTATCTAAAACAATCTTTTTTC
>DATDTA010000154.1:0-1328 GCA_035291085.1 Candidatus Nanoarchaeia archaeon
ACCGATAGCATTTTTTAAAAAAACAGGTGCATTTTCTAAAGCAAAGAAAATGAATGCATTCGAGTTACTAACTATTGATACTGACCTCCAACCTTGTTTCTTCATCCCCGATAAGTTAGCAGAAATGTCCTTATCATCAAGATAGTAGCCATTTAGATTAAAGTAAACTATCAAATCTAATGATGAGCAGAGTTTATCACCATAAGCTTTTGCATAGTTCTCAATGAAGTTGGTCACTCTATCGCAAGCTGCACTGATAGTTAACGGTTGTGGTGGGGTATATGGCTCTATCAAATCTGAAAGTTTTTTTAACAGTTTTGAGTTTTTCTAAGAATTTCTTATATTCTTCATGTCGTCTTATACCATCGTCCAGATATTCTTTTATTTCAAAGTTAGCTGTGCTGAAACATATATCAGGAGGATCATTTCTAATAGGTTTTAAATCAGCTATTTTAAATTTGATGCCAAGACATCGGAGTAAGGCAGCACATACAGCTTGTTCTCTGTCTGGTTTTTTTTGACCCGAAAAGAATTTTATTGATTCTTCCGTATCAGAAATCATCTGTTTTATTAATTCTATTTCGTTCATCTGTTTATGCGGTGCTTTTCTCCATCCGTTGGAGTGATTGGTGTAGGCTGAAGAGACTTCCCTAAAGCATTTGCTATTTGCTTTGCCGCAACAGCAAGATCCACTCGCGCATCTGCATCAAAACCAGACCCTTGTGCGCCACTACTACCATTCTGCCAGTTTGCTCCTGCTACAAGTTGACCAGTTTTTGTATGGACAATCTTCACGCTTGCACTTTGGGGTCGCCCATCATATCCAGCAACTGATTTCACCAAGATAACGGCATCGATACCATCACTAAACAGACGCGAAAGGTTCTGTGGCTGAGTGATTTCGATTTCATTAAGATTGTCCCGAATCATCAGTCCAGAGATTTTCCCTGTGTCAATGACATTAAATCCGAATCGTAACAATTCCAAACCAATCGCATCTGCCAAAATTCCACCACTTGGCATCAATGCGATAGTATGTACAGGGCTCTCCAGGGGAGCTTTGCTGCGAACTACATTAACTTGAGGTGCCGCACAGCCAGTAACCATTAGGCTTGTCAAACTCAATAGCACGAGCAAGACACTGCGAATTATACTCTTCATCGGCATATTTTCTCCTTTCACCGCAGAACATTCTTTTTCAAATTTATTCAATATTACGATTGATTATAGGAATTAAAGGTGAGATAGTCAAGAAGAAAGAATCGCAAAGAATCTCAAACCCCTTGATAATCAAGAGGAAACACAATATAATCATGCCATATTACTCA